>JAPPPS010000130.1 GCA_028817405.1 Gammaproteobacteria bacterium | reverse complement strand
ACCCATCGCGCGCGCATTGCGGCGTTGGCGAACGCGGCGTGGGCGGCGCCGCATGCGGAACTGGACCGCGCGCAAACCGCGGCCCTGGCGGCGTCGCTCGCGCGCAAACTGAAAGCGCAGAACGCGGTGTTGGTGGCGCATTATTATGTCGACAGCGCGTTGCAGGACTTGGCTGACGCCAGCGGCGGCTGCGTGTCCGATTCGCTGGAAATGGCGCGATTCGGCTACCGTCATGCGGCCGACACGGTCATCGTCGCGGGGGTGCGGTTCATGGGCGAGACGGCGAAAATCTTGAGCCCGAACAAGCGCATTTTGATGGTCGAAACCGCGGCCGAATGCTCGCTGGATTTAGCCTGTCCGGCCGACGCTTTCGCCGCGTTTTGCGACGCGCATCCGCAGCGCACGGTGGTGGTCTACGCCAACACCAGCGCCGCGGTCAAGGCGCGCGCCGACTGGGTGGTCACCTCGTCCATCGCGCTCAAAGTCATCGCGCATTTGCACGCGCGCGGCGAGAAAATTTTGTGGGCGCCGGACAAATACCTCGGCGATTATGTGCAGCGCGAAACCGGCGCCGACATGCTGTGCTGGCAGGGCGCGTGCGTGGTTCACGAGGAGTTCAAAGCCGCGGCGCTGCAGGGTTTGATGAAGCGGCATCCGCGCGCCAAAGTGTTGGTGCATCCGGAGTCGCCGCCGGAGGTAATTGCGCTCGCCGATGTGGTCGGTTCAACCAGCCAAATCATTCAGGCGGCCGCGGAATTGGACGCGGCCGAGTTCATCGTCGCCACCGAATCCGGCATCTTCCACAAGATGGCCGAGGCCGCGCCGGGTAAAACTTTCCTGGCCGCGCCCACGGCCGGCGAAGGCGCGACCTGCGAGAGTTGCGCGCTCTGTCCGTGGATGAAGATGAATGACTTGCGGCGGCTCGATGAAGTTCTCACGCACGGGCGCAACGAGATTCACATCGCGCCGGGGGTGCGCGAAAAAGCGAGGCGCGCGATTCGGCGAATGGTGGAGTTCGGGCAAGCGCCGGCGCACTAAAAAACCGCGGCCACGGTTGCGTTTAACCACCGTCGCCGGCCGCCGCCCAACGCAACCGTCGTCGACCGGCGATTCACCGTCACCGGTCGCCGCTCAAATCAACCGTCGTCGCCCGGCGCCACCGTCGCCCCTCAACCCGGCAACGGATATTTCATACAAAACGCTTTGACCTCACGGTGCAGCGCTTCCACCGCGGCCGCGTCGCCGCGTTTTGCCACCGCCGCCAACATAAAGTCCGCCAGCGCGTCCATCTCGACCTCGCCCATGCCGCGCGTGGTCACGGCCGGCGTGCCTAAGCGAATGCCGGACGGGTCCATCGGCTTGCGCGGGTCATCGGCGATGACATTTTTGTTTAAGGTAATGCCGATGCGGTCGAACAATTCCTCGGCCTCGCCGCCGCTGATTCCCCACGATTGCACGCAGTCGATGAGCAACAGATGGTTGTCGGTGCCGCCGGTGATGAGGGTCGCGCCGCCGTCCAAGAATCGCGCCGCCAATCGTTTGGCGTTGATGACGATTTGCCGCGCATAATCGGCGAACTCGGGGCGCAGCGCCTCGCCGAACGCGACCGCCTTGGCCGCCACCATCTGCATAATCGGGCCGCCTTGAAAGCCGGGGAAAACCGACTTGTCGATGCGTTTGCCGAGGTCCGCGTCGCGGCACAAAATCAAGCCGCCGCGCGGGCCGCGCAATGATTTATGCGTGGTGGTGACCATCACATCGAAGTTATCGTCGAACGGATTGCGCGCCGCCTTGCCGGCAATCAGGCCCGCGATATGCGCCATGTCCGCGACCGCGTAAGCGCCGACTTCTTCGGCGATGGACTTCATTTTGGCGTAGTCCAGTTCGCGCGGATAAGCGGAGAAGCCGGCGAGAATCATCTTCGGTTTTTCGCGCTTCGCCACCGCGCGCATTTCATCGTAGTCGATGGCGCCGGTGGTGGCGTCTTTCATTTTGTAGCGCACGAAATTAAAAATGCGCGTGATGTAAGTCACCGGATGACCGTGGGTTAAGTGACCGCCGTGGCTCAAGTCCATGCCGAGCACGGTGTCGCCGGGCTGCAGCAGCGCGAAATAAACCGCGACATTGGCCGGCGCGCCGGCATGCGGCTGCACATTGGCATGGCCCGCGCCGAACAATCGCGTCGCGCGCTCGATGGCCAGCGACTCAACCTGGTCAGCGTAAGTCTGGCCGCCGTAGTAGCGCCGGCCCGGATAACCTTCCGAGTATTTGTTGTTGAACACCGAGCCCATGGTTTCCATCACCGCGGCCGAGATGTAGTTCTCGGACGGAATGAGTTCCACGCCCTCGCGCTGGCGCTGCATCTCGCCGGCGACGGCCGCGTGAATGGCGGGGTCGGATTGTTTCAACGCATCGTAAATCGGCATGGGAGTGGCTCCGGTGGTGGGATAAAAGAGGCCCGGTATTATGGCAAAAACCACGGTGACGGTCGATAAAAAAACCCGGGCAACGCGCGTTGCCCGGGTTTTTGCGCGGTGTCGCGGGTGTCGCGGCGTTTAACCACGGTGTTTGTCGCGGGCGCTGCCGGATACCCAGCCGGTGCTGTAGTCCTCGATATACGGCTGGCCGACGCGCCACGCGCCGCCGCCGGCGCGCCAGTCCTGCCCGCCGCTGACTTTCGCCAGTTCCTCGGCCGACAGTTTTTGCTTCGCCTTGGCGTTGGCTTTGGCGGCCTTGGCGCGCTGGTTGCGCTTCGCTTGCGGTGCGTCTTTGCTCATCGGAAACCTCCCATGCTTGCGGTGAATGTTGCGCCAGTTTGCGGTTGCGCCGGCGCGGTTGCAACCGAATTTTTCCGCCGTCGGCAAGCCGCGCTATACACCGTCGCCGCCACCGTCACCGTCACCATCACCGTCACCGCACCGTCGCCGTCACCGTCGCCGCACCGTCGCCACGCGCGAACCGTCACCCGACAAAATCGCGCGCGAATTCATCCAACCCATCGGCCGCAATGGCGGCGCGAATGCGCTGCATCAGGCGTTGGTAATACCTCACATTATGCAGCGAACACAAGCGGTGCCCGAGCATTTCGCCGCTGCAATGCAAGTGGCGCAAGTAGGCGCGCGAGTAGTGGCGGCAGGCGGCGCAATCGCAGGCCGGGTCCAGCGGACCGGTGGCGGTGCGGTGCGCGGCGTTGCGGATTTTGACCACGCCGGCGGTGGTGTATAACCAGCCGTTGCGCGCGTTGCGGGTCGGCAAAACGCAGTCGAACATATCGATGCCGGCGGCCGCGCCGGCGACCAAATCGCGCGGCGTGCCGACGCCCATTAAGTACCTCGGTTTGTCGGCCGGCATGCGCCCCGCGACTTCGTCCAACACGCGCAGCATGTCTTCTTTCGGCTCGCCGACCGATAAGCCGCCCAACGCATAACCGTCAAAACCGTCGCCGCCACCGTCGCCGCCACCGTCACCGTCGCCATCACCGTCGCCGTCGCCGATGGCTTGCAAACGCTGCAGCGACTCGAGCCGCAAATCGGTATAAACCCCGCCCTGCGCGATGCCGAACAGCGCGCCCGGCCCGGCGTAACTTTGCCGGCATCGCGCCGCCCACCGCAGCGACAATTCCATCGACGCGCGCGCTTCGGCCGCGGTGGCCGGATACGCGGTGCAGTCGTCAAAAGCCATGGCGATGTCCGCGCCCAACGCCGCCTGCACGCGCATGGATTCTTCCGGCCCCAGGAAAACTTCGCGGCCGTCGAACGGCGAACGAAACGCGACCCCGGCTTCGCCGCTTTGTTTGCGCCGCCGCAAGTCCGCCAAACTCCACACCTGAAAGCCGCCGGAGTCGGTGAGGATGGGGCCCGGCCAGTGCATAAAATCGTGCAGCGTGCCGTGCGCGGCGATGATGTCCACGCCGGGCCGCAGCATGAGGTGGAAGGTGTTGCCGAGCACGATTTGCGCGCCCGCGCCCGCGACTTCCTCGGCCGCCAGCGACTTGACCGCGCCGGCGGTGCCGACCGGCATGAAGGCCGGGGTGTCGACCGTGCCGCGCGCGAAAGTGAGCCGGCCGCGGCGGGCTTTGCCGCTGGTGTGTTGGACGGCGAATTTCATGGGCGATTTCATGGCCTGGGTTGCCGGCGCCGGCGGTGGTCGCGCGCGACAAACATCGCATCGCCATAACTGTAAAAGCGCAATTCCCGCGCCACCGCGTCGCGGTACGCGCGCATGACCTTCGCGTAGCCGGCGAACGCGCAGACCAAAACCAACAGCGTGGATTGCGGCAGGTGGAAGTTGGTGACCAGCGCATCGACCACGCGGAAGCGGTGCCCCGGGCGGATGAATAAGTCGGTTTCGCCGGCGAATGGCGACAGCGGGGGATTGGATTCGCGGCCGGCGGTGGCGTTGTTACCGGGGCCGGCGACGGTGTTACCGGCGCCGGCGACGGTGTCGAAATCTGCGGCGGCATTCGATTCCGCGGCCGCGGCCGCGCTTTCCAGCGCGCGCACCACCGTGGTGCCGACCGCGACGACCCGGCCGCCGCGCGCCCGGGTACGGTTGATGGCGTCGCAAGCGCGCCTGCTGACCTCGACGCGCTCCAAATGCATGCGGTGCGCGGCTAAATCACCGGCGCGCACCGGCTGAAAAGTCGCGGCGCCGACATGCAAAGTCACCGCCGCGCGTTCGACCCCGGCCGCGGCCAAACGCGCCAGCAACGCACGGTCGAAATGCAAGCCCGCGGTCGGCGCGGCCACGGCACCGTCGGCGCGCGCGTAGACGGTCTGGTATCGCGCCGCATCATCGACGGCCGCGCGCTCGGCACGGTCGCCACGGTTAACACGGTCGATATAGGGCGGCAGCGGCACTTCACCGTGACTTTGGAACTTCGCCAGCGCCGCGCCGTCCCGGCATTCGATGACGAACAACTCGCCGCGCCGGGCCGTGACCACCCAGTCGGCGTCGGCGGCGCGCAGTTTCTGCCCGGCGCGAATCGGTTTGTTGGCGCGCAGTTGCACTAACGCGGCGGCGGATTCCGCCGTGGCCGCGGCCGAATTGGCGCAATCGCCGGCCGCCGTGGTCGCGGCATCATCGCCGCCCAACACGCGCTCCAGCAGAATTTCCACCCGCCCGCCGCTCGGCTTGCGCGCCGCCAACCGCGCCGGCAGCACGCGGGTGTCGTTGACCACCAACAAATCGCCGGGCGCGAGCAAACGCCCGATGTCGGCGAATCTCATCACCGTCGACTCGCGCCCGCGCGCCGGCAGTACCAGCAGTTGGCTGGCGGTGCGCTCAGGCGCGGGAAACTGCGCGATTAACCGGCGCGGCAGCGCGTAGTCGAACCATCCGATGTGCATGGCGGCGGCGCGGTGGGATGCGGGAGTTTGGCGGGGAAAACGCGGGGAAACTGGCGCGGGGCGGCGCAATTTTATGCGATTTCGCCGCGCCCCCGCGCCGGTTGCATTCGCGCGCGAATCGGTTTATCGTGGCCGGCCTTGCCGGGGTGGCGAAATTGGTAGACGCGCCAGACTCAAAATCTGGTTGGGGCAACCCAGTGTCGGTTCGAGTCCGACCCTCGGTACCAGCGAATCCAACGCCGCGACGGGACGCCACCGCCCGTCCGCAACGCAGAGCGCATTCCATGAACGAGACCAGCCAAGCAGCGCAGAAGTCACCGCAGGCGGCCGCCAGCCCGCCGAATCCGCCGAGCGCGCCGAAGCCGGCGCGCCCGAAGCCCGGCTACCTGCCGCCGAAGCCGGCCCAGCCCGGCCCCGCGGCCGCGGCGGCCGCGGAGTCGCCGGCCGCCCCGCCGCTCGCGGCCCCGGATTGTGATTCGGTCATCGGCCCGTCCATCACCATCAACGGCGACATCAGCGGCAACGAAGATTTGACCATCCACGGCCAGGTCGAAGGCGGCATCAACTTCCGCGAGCACTCCGTGTCCATCGGCCCCACCGGCCGCGTGGTCGCCGACATCGTGGCGGAGAACATCATCGTGGAAGGCAAACTGAAAGGCGATTTGCGCGGCAGCCAGCAGGTCACGGTCGCGGCCACCGGCCAAGTCAGCGGCGACATCCACTCGCCGCGCGTGGTGCTGAACGACGGCTGCCAGTTCAAAGGCGCCATCGACATGGAAAGCAAAATGCCGGAGCGCGAAAACCCCCACATCCGCGCCCAACTCAGCCACGCCCGCCGCTTCCCCGAACGCCTCGCCGAACGCTTAGTCCCACCCCAACCGGGCGATTCGGGGAAGGTTTAACCCGCGGCGACCGCCTGCCACCGCGCAACGCAATTGTTTGGAGCGTCCCCGTTGCCGGTGATTTTGCCGGCATCGCCGGGGTCAAGAGCGCTTGTTTAACTTCGGCAGCATTAATGGTTGGCCGGGTTTTAGGGGGGCGTTGTGCAGCGCGGGGTTGAGGCGGTAGAGGAGCCACACCGGGAAGCCGAGGCGGATGGACAGAGTCCATGGCGAGTCGCCTTTTTTTACCGTGTAGGTTTCCACGCCGACCAGGTTGTAGTGTTCTTTCAGCGATTCGCTGAGCACTTGGTGGTAGTCGGTGCGGCGTTGTTCGAAGCGCTGCGCCATGCGGGCGTTCTCGACCGGCAGGCGCAAGCGCTGGCCGATGACGATGGGGCGACCGTGGCGCAGGCGGTTCAAGTCG
The DNA here is from genome assembly GCA_028817405.1 of Gammaproteobacteria bacterium. Lineage (GTDB taxonomy): Bacteria > Pseudomonadota > Gammaproteobacteria > Arenicellales > Poriferihabitantaceae > JAHRAW01. The sequence goes on along the minus strand of JAPPPS010000130.1, from coordinate 71,568 downwards.
CGCAACCGCGACGCGCCGCCGATGCCGAGCCAGTCGGCGAAATGGCCGAGCGTCTCTTCGGCCTCGACGCGAATGCTGTAGACCGGCGCGCCGTCCGCATCGGCGACGCGAATGCCGAGGTCCGGCAATGTGTCCAACAAGTTGCGCAGTTGGTTGGCGGCCGCGGCTTGCGCCGCCGGCAACGGTATCAGCGACACCGCCTCGCCGGCCGCATTCACATCCACTTCGTTGGCATGAATGAACTCGGCGGCCGCGGTCTCGGCGATGGCGACGACCGGGGCCTCCGCGACATTCGATTCGGCGACCGTTGCATCGACTTCGGCCGCGTGGGATTCGGCGAGCGTTGCATCGACGGCGACGGTTGATTCGGTCGCGGAGTCGGCGGCATCGACGGTGTTGTCGGCCGCGGCATCGACGGCCGGCGCGGCTCGCGTCTTGGGCGCGGCGGCCGCGGCGGCCGCGACCCCCACGGACCCCACATCCACCTGCGCCAACTGCTGCGCGGTCTCGCTGGTGTCCGGCACCACCAGCCCGGGGATTTTCAGTTTCTGGCCCGGGTGAATCACGGCCGCGCGGTCGAGACCGTTGAGCGCGCGCAGCGCCTCGCATCGCACCGCGAATCGCGCGGCGATGCCGCACGCGCTGTCGCCGCGGCGCACCAGGTATTGGTTGTCGGCGTTCAGGCCGCGGTCGTCGCGGTAGCGGGAGCCGCCCGGCGGAATCGACAGTATCTGGCCCGGGTGAATCAGCGCGGTCCGCCCCAAGCGGTTGAAGCCGATGAGGTCGCGGCAGTTGACGGCGTGCAGTTTGGCGATGATGCAGGCGGTGTCGCCGCGGCGGACGCGGTACCGGCGCTCGCCGGCCAGCGCGGCCGGGCGGCCGGGAATTAAGAGTTGCTGGCCGACCAAAATGACCGCCTCGCCGCCCAAGTTATTCAGGCGCATCAACGCGCTGCAATTCACGCTGAGCGCGCGGGCGATGCCGCAGGCGGTGTCGCCGCGCTGCACCGTGTATCGGTTGCCGCCGGCCAAAACGCGCTCCGGGCCGAGCGCGTTCAACTTCGCGCGCGCGGCATCCCAGTTGTCGGCGCGGGCCGGCAAGCGCAAGCGGTAGCCGGCCGGCAGCAGCCGCCAGCCGCGCCATACGAAACGCGTGAGCGCGCGGTTCAGCGGCCGCAGTTCGGCCTCGCGCAAGCCGAACACCGAGGTGACGGTGTCGATGGACACCGCATGCCGCAGCAGCACGGTTTGCTCGCGCGCGGCCGCGGCCGTGGCCACCGAGCGCGCGCCGAAATACGCGTCGGCGTTGCGCGCGACATGCCGCGCGGCGAGAAAACTGGCGTAGAAATTCTTCACCGCGATTTGGAACCGCGGCGATTTGTACCGGTCCAGCACGCGCATAAAGTCGGGGCCAACCTTGCGCATGGCGCGCTTCATGCCGGTCACGCCGTAGTTGTAGGAGGTGATGATGAACGGGTTCAACTGCGCGCGGCCGATGCCGGGCCGGGTCTCGCGCGCGACCGCGGTCAGCGCGCTGTCGGCGCGTTTTAAGTACGCGGCCGCGGCGCGGGTGGCGGCCTCCGGGTCGAGGCGCTCGTCCAATGTGGCGCTGAGTTCCAAGCCGAGATGGCGCGCGGTTTTCGGCATGATTTGCCAGATGCCGGCCGCGCCGGCCTTGGAATACGCGGCCGGGTTGTATGACGATTCCACGAACGGCAGGTAGCGAATTTCGGCCGGCAAACCGTTCTCCGCCAAGATGCGACTCACCATCGGACGGTGCTTCTCGTAGCCGGCCAAGCCGCGCAAAAAACTGTCGCGCACGCCGCTTTGGCAGCGGATGTCGCGCGCCGCGGCGCGAATTTCGCGCGCGCCGTTGGCCGGGAACAACGCCGCCAAGTGGCGTTCGCCGGTGGAGGTGATTTCGTGACCGGCTTCGATTTTCCCCGCCACTTGGCGCAACGATTGGCGCACCCGTTCGCGCTCGCGTTTGATTTGCGCGCGGGCCGGGCGGTTGCAACCGTGGCCGGTGTCGACCACCGCATACACGCGCTCCGGCCGGGCCGGGTCGTGCAGCACCGCGACGCCCTGCCCCCAACTGCGAAACACTTCAATCCAAAAATGCACGCGCGGGCGAATCTCCGGCGGGCACGGGAAGTTCGCGCTGCACTGCAGGTGGTGCTGCGGCAGGAGGTGATGCGCGGCGGCGGTTGGTGACCACGCCACGGTGATGCTCGCGACGGTGACGGTGACCGCGGCCAACAACATGGCGCGGAATTGCAACCGCGGCAACGCAAAACGCCGCGGCAAAAAACGCCGGCCTGGCAAACGCCGAATCATCGCGACCATCGGGAACAACGGAATCGAGTTGCGCAACGCGACTCAATAAAACAACGTCAGCATCGCAATCATCACCACCAAAAACATCACGGTGATAATGCTGCCGGCTTTGAGGAAGTCGGACACTTGGTAGCCGCCCGGCCCCATGATGAGCGCGTTGACTTGGTGGGTGGGAATCAAAAACGAATTCGAAGTCGCCAAGGCCACGGTCAACGCGAACACCGCGGGGTTGGCGCCGGCGCCGATGGCGATGTTCACCGCCAACGGCACCAACAACACGGTCGCGCCGACATTCGACATCAACAGCGTGAACACGGTCGCCAGCACCGCCAGCACCGCTTGCAGTACCCACACCGGCACGCCGCCCAACATCAGCAGCATCTGCTGCGCCATCCATTCCGCGGTGCCGCTGTTTTCCATTGCCACGCCGAGCGGAATTAAACTCGCGAGAAGAAAAACGCTCTGCCAGCCGATGGCGCGGTACGCTTCCTCGATTTTAATCACGCCGAACAAAATCATGCCCGCGGCCCCGGTCATCAGCGCAATCGACAACCGCATGTCGGTGAACAACACCAAGTACAGTGTGAGGAAGAAAAAGAAGCCGGCGTATTTGAGTTTTTCCGGGCGACTGTCCTCGCGCGGGAAGTCGGTGACCACCGCGAAGTCGTGACGCTGGTCCGCAATCGGAATCAATTCTCCCCAGCGAATATGCACCACCAAGGTGTCGCCGGACTGCATCACCAAGTCGCTTAAGTCGCGGTCGATGACATCATCGGCGCGAAACACCGCCAACACGGTGGCGCCGTACTTCTTGCGAATCTCCGCGTCTTTGATGCTTTTGCCAATCATCGCCGAGTCCGGCATGATGACGATTTCGGCGATGCCGGCGCTGGTGGTGCTGAGCACTTCGGCGAACACATCCATCTCGTTCTTGATGCGCAGCGCGTATTCTTCCGCGAAGTCGAACACATCCTGACGCCGCCCCATAATCGCCATCTCGCTGCCTTCCATAAACTCCGAGTCGCCGCGCGGCGCCACGCGCACCTCCTCGCCGGTGCGCAATGCGACAATCCAGCCGGCCCGGCCGGCCGCATCGACATCGGACAGTGTTTTGCCGACCAACGGACTGTCGCGGGTCACCCGGCATTCATAAACTTCGCCGGCGATGCCGTACACTTCCTTGAAATATTTCAGCATGCTGCCGGACTCGCCGGGCTTGTGCTTGATGACCGGCAATACGAAGCGGCCGAGGAAGACGAAGTAACACACGCCCAACAACAACAGCGCGATGCCGACCGGCGTCACCTCGAACAAACCGAAAGTGTCCATGCGCTGCACGCCGGCCGGCAGCGTGTTGTTGGAGTTCTCGATGAGGTCGTTGAGAAGAATCAGCGGGCTGGAGCCGACCATGGTGACGGTGCCGCCTAAGATGGCGCAGAATCCCATCGGCATCAGAAGACGCGAACTCGCCAAGTTGCCGCGCCGCGCGATGCGGTTGACCACCGGCAGGAACAACGCGGCCGCGCCGATGTTCTGCATGAAACTCGACAGGATGCCGACCACGCTGGAGATGAACACGATGACCCGGCCTTCGGTGGCGCCGCTGAGTTTTAATATTTTGCCCGCCAACTGACTCATGACGCCGGTGCGGTCCAAGCCCGCGCCGATAATCATGATGGCGATGATGGAGATGACCGCGTTGCTGGAATAGCCGCTGAACAATTGCTCCGGCTGCACCAAGCCGGCGTAGCCGGGGATGACGCTGGTCAAACCGATGACCACCATCACCGCAATCGCCGCGACATCGACCCGCACCACCTCGAACGCGAACAGATAAATCGTGAACGCCAGCAGCGCCAGCACGCCGACCATCTCGACGCTGAGTTGCAAAGTTTCGGTCATCGGAGGCGCGGGGCCGGCGGCCGCGGGCGGATGGTTGGCGTTGCCGGGCGAAAGGCCGGCGGCCGCGGGAAAATGGCTTGCGCCGCCGGCCGCATGGCGTTTGCTTGCGCCGCCGGCCGCGGGGAAGGAAGGCGGCGCATCGAGTAAAATCGCGCGATTGTTTTCATTGTTCGCCGTTGCCTATTCATTCGCCTATTCGTTCGCCTGCTGTTTTGCCTGCAGTTTCGCCTGTCGTTTCGTTGGTCGTTTCGCTTGTCAGTTTGTCCATCGTCTGTGTCGCGTTCATCCGCGCGCGGGTCGCCGATTATACCGCAACGCCGGCCGCCAAACCACTGTCACCGTGAATCAAAACGCCTCGGAGTTTGAAGCGCCGCCGACGCTGCCGGCATTGCTGTGGCGGTTCCGCGCCATGCGGTTCTGGCCGTTGTGGCTGGCCATCGCGCTGCTGCGGGCCTTGGCGTGGCTGCCGCTGCCGGTGATTTACGCGCTCGGCTGGGTCGGCGGCGGCTTGGCGTACGCGCTGCACCGTCCGCGCCGCCGCATCGCCGGGCGCAACCTGCGCGCATGCTTCCCGGGCAGCACCGAGGCCGACATCCGCCGCTTGGCGCGCGCGCATTTTCGCGCGGTGGTGATTGCGGTGCTGGCCGGCGGCATCGCGTGGTGGGGTAGTCGGGCGCGGATGCGGCGACTAACGCAATTCCGCAACCGCGACATCTACGAGCGCGTGCGCGCCCGCGGCGCGCCCATCATCGTGCTGGCCCCGCACTTCGTCGGCTTGGAACACGGCGGCCTGCGCTTGTCGGTGTCGACGCCGATGGTGAGCATGTACCAGCGCCACAAAAACCCGCTGCTGGATGCGTTCATCAAACGCCGGCGCGCGCGATTCGGCGCCATCCAATTCGACCGCCGGCGCGCGCCCAAAACCATGCTGCGCCTGATTCGCGGCGGCCGCCCGTTCTACTACCTGCCGGACCAAGACCCGGGCCGCAACGCCGCCGTGTTCGCGCCGTTCTTCGGCGTGCAAGCGGCAACCTTCTCGGCCTTGGGCCGCCTCGCCGGCATCACCGGCGCCACCGTCATCCCCTGCGCCACCCGCCTGCTGCCGTTCGGCCGCGGCTTCGAAATCATCTTCGGCGCGCCGCTGGCTGACTACCCCAGCGGCGACCAAGTCGCCGACGCCACCGCCATGAACCGCGCCATAGAATCCCTCGTCGCGCAAGCCCCCGCGCAATACTTATGGTCGCACCGAAGATTCAAAACCCGACCGCCGGGGGAACCGGCGTTTTACTGAGCGGACGCCGTTTCATTGATGCGACGGTGTTTTACCGAGGCGGGCGGCGTTGAACCCGCATCGAGATTGCGTTAACCTCATCCGACTTGCTCATCGCCACCGCGATTTCCTCACCGCATGACCGCCCCGCCCGCCGCCGCCATCGCCCGCAGCCAGCCGAAAGACCGGCGCATGCCGCCGGCCGACGGCGGCGCGCAACCGGCCGAGGCGATGCCGGCCATGCTGTCGCCGTGGACTTACCGGAGCGAGGAATTCACCGCGCTGGAAATCGAGCATTTGTTCCGGCGGCAGTGGTTGCTGGCCGGGCATGTCAGCGACTTGGCGGCGGCCGGCGACTGCCTGACCTTCGAAGCCGGCGGCGAAAGCGCGCTGGTGGTGCGCGGCGCCGACGACCAACTGCGCGCGTTTCACAATGTCTGCCGGCATCGCGGCGCGCGCTTGGTCGACTCGGAGCGCGGGCGCTGCCCGAATCGAATCACCTGCCCGTTTCACGGCTGGACTTACGGCCTCGACGGCCAATTGCGCGGTGTGCCGGCCGCCGCCACTTTCGACGGCCTCGACCGCGCGGCGATTCGCCTGGCGCCGTTGCGCATGGAAGTGTGGCACGGCTTCATTTTCGTCCGGTTCGCCGGCGACGGCCCGTCGGTGGAGCAAACCATGCGGCCGGTCGATGACTTGCTCGCGCCGCACCGCCTGCCCGACCTCGAGCCGTTGCCCGGCGCGCGTTTCCGGGAACGGCGCCCCTGCAACTGGAAAGTGATTCACGATGTCGACAACGAGGGCTACCATGTGCCGGTCGGCCATCCGCAGTTGCAGGAACTCTACGGCGACAACTACCGCGACGACTGGGTCGGCGGCGTTTCGGTTTCTTTCGCCCGGTTGAACGAAACGCCGGGCCATTCGTGGAGCGTGCGGCACTACCAAAAACTGTTGCCGGACTTCGCTCACTTGCCGCCGGCGCACCGCAGGTTGTGGTTTTATGTTGGGATTTTTCCGAGCACGGTGCTGGCGATTTACCCGGAGGGCCTGGAGTTCTACATGTCGATTCCGTTGTCCGCCGACGCCACCCGCTTTGTCGGCGGCGGCTACGCGCTGCCCGACCCGCGCCGCGAAGTGCGGGCGGCGCGCTATCTCGGCGCCCGCATCAACCGCGCCGCCGACCGCGAGGACGCGGCTTTCGCCCGGCGATTGCAAGCCGGCATGCAGTCGAGCGCGTTCCCCGCGCCGCGCCTGTCGTCCATCGAGCGCGGCGTGCCGGCCTTCCACGAACAAATCCGCCGCATCCTGCCGGTCGCGTCCCTGGCCGCCGCGCCGCCGCCCGGCGAGGTGGCGCGGCTCAACGCGGAAATGGGAGGCTAAGTCGCCGCGCCGGCCGCCGCCATTTGGCGGTCGCGGTCGATTTGTTTTCGCTGGCGCATGAGGAGATAGCCGGCCAGCGCCACGCCGATGGCGACGGTCATGATGATGATGGTCGCCAGCGCGTTGATGTCCGGGCGCAGGCCCAGCCGCACGCGCGAGTAAATCAGCATCGGCAGCGTGTTGGCGCCGGGCCCGGAGACGAAACTGGCGATGACCAAATCGTCCAGCGACAGCGTGAACGCCAGCAGCCAGCCGGCCAGCATGCCCGGCGCCAGCAGCGGCAGGGTGATATCGAACATGACGCGCAACGGTTTGCCGCCCAAGTCCTGCGCCGCTTCTTCCAAGTCTTGCGCCACGCCGGACAGCCGCGACTGAATGATGACCGCGACATATGCCATCGAGAAGGTGATGTGGGCGATGGTGATGGTGGTGACGCCGCGGCTGGACGGCCAGCCGAGCAATTCGTTCATGGTGATGAACAGCAACAGCAGCGACAAGCCGGTGATGACTTCGGGCATGACCAACGGCGCGGAAATCATGCCGGTGAACAAAGTGCGCCCGCGGAACCGGCCAAAGCGCACCAGGGCCAGCCCGGCCAGGGTGCCGAGCAGGGTGGCGAAGGTGGCGTTGACCACCGCGACTTGCAAACTCAAAGTCAGCGCGTTCCACACTTCCTCGCTGGTGAACAGGGTTTTATACCAACGCAATGAAAACCCGCCCCACACCGGCACCAGTTTGGAGTGGTTGAACGAATACAACACCAGCAGCGCCATCGGCACATACAAAAACGCCATGCCGAAACACAGCACCGAGAACAAAAAGGTCGAGCGTTTGGGATTCATCGCCACTTGCCCGGCTCCATTTCCCGGGATTGAAAATGCTGGTACAGCATCATCGGCGCGACCAACACCACCAGCAACGCGATGGCCACGGCCGCGGCCACCGGCCAGTCGTGGTTGGCGTTGAACTCGCCGTATAACACCTTGCCAATCATCAGCACATTGCCGCCGCCGAGCAAGTCGGGGATGACGAACTCGCCGGTCGCGGGGATGAACACCAGCAGCGCGCCGGCCACGATGCCCGGCACCGTCAGCGGCAGGGTGACGGTGAAGAAGGTGGTGGCCGGATGCGCGCCCAAGTCGGACGCGGCCTCGCGCAGCGTGGCGTCGAGTTTTTCCATGTTGGCGTATAACGGCAAAATCATGAACGGCAGATACGAATACACGATGCCGAGGTAGACCGCGAACTCCGAATACAGCAAGCGCACCGGCTGGTCGATGACCCCGGTCCACATGAGAAAGTTGTTAATCGTGCCGCGGTCGGCGAGGATGCCAATCCACGCATACACCCGAAGCAAGAACGAGGTCCAGAACGGCAGGATAATCAGCAACAGCAGAATGTGCCGCGCGCCGGGCGGCGCGCGCACGATGGCGTACGCGATGGGGTAGCCGATGAGCAGGCAGAGAACGGTGGAGACGGTCGAGATTTTCAGCGAGTTGAGATAGGTCTGCACATACAACTCGTCTTCCAGCAACCAGGCGAAGTTGTCGAAGATAATTCGGATGCGCAGCGCCTCGCCTTCGGCCCATTCAATCAACGGTGAAAACGGCGGACTGGCAATCAGCGACTCGGCCAAACTGATTTTCAGCACGATGAAGAACGGCACCAGAAAGAAAACCAGCAGCCACAAGTACGGAACGGCGATGGTCAGTTCGCGCCAGTGGGTTTGCGCGAAATCGCTGAAATGCCGGCGCCAGTTATGCCACGCCTGAGCGGCGCCGGCGCGCGGGAAAAGACCGGCGGTGTCGGGGCGGGGCGGCATGTTCAGTCGCGCAGAATGAAACTGTTGTCCGGCCGCCAACTCAGCCACACGCGGTCGTCCCATTCGATGTTGCGGCGGTCGACGCGCTGCAAGTTCGGCGCCGTCACTTGGATAATGTCGCCGCCGTCACCATCGTTGTTGTCGCCGCCGTCGCCGTCGACTTGCACCCGGTAAATCGACAGGTTGCCCATATACGCCAACTCGACCACCTCGCCTTGCAGGCGCGCCAACGCCCGGTCTTCGGGCGCGTCTTTGCTCATCATGATTTTTTCCGGGCGGATGGCGAGAGTCGCTTTTTGGCCGGCTTTCAAGTCGGCCTCGCGCGGCACCTTCAGCGGCGATGAAAATGCCGGGCAGGATAACGCCAGTTCGCCGGCGTCACCGTCGACGGTGACGATGCGGCCGTCGAAAGTGTTGATGCTGCCGATGAAGTTGGCGATTTTGCGCGTCTTTGGCCGCTCGTAGACTTCGCCCGGCTCGCCCACTTGAATGATGCGCCCGGCGTCCATCACCGCGATGCGCGTGGACAGCGTCATCGCCTCCTCCTGGTCGTGCGTGACCACGATGAAAGTGACGCCGAGTCGCTCCTGCAAGTTCATCAGTTCAAACTGCGTCTGCTCGCGCAGGCGTTTGTCGAGCGCCGCCAGCGGCTCGTCCAGCAGCAGCACCTTGGGTTGCTTGACCAGGGCCCGGGCCAGCGCCACGCGCTGGCGCTGGCCGCCGGACAACTGGTGCGGTTTGCGTTTGCCGAATTCCTGCAACTCGACCATGCTTAAAATTTCCGCCACCCGCCGGGCGATTTCATTCTTCGGCACGCGGTCGCGCTTCAAACCGTAAGCGACATTGTCGGCCACATTCATGTGCGGGAACAACGCATATGATTGAAACATCATGTTGACCGGGCGCTGGTACGGCGGCGCCTCGGTCATGTCGGCGTTGTCGATGGTGATGCGCCCGACCGTGGGCGTCTCAAACCCGGCCAACATGCGCAGCAGCGTGGTCTTGCCGCAACCGGAGCCGCCCAACAGTGAAAACAACTCGCCGCGGTAAATGTCCAGGTCGACATTCTCGACCGCGGTGAAATCGCCGAAACGCTTGCTGACCCCCTGAATGCGAATAAACGGCTCGGCCGCGGCGTCGAGCCACGGGCGTTCCAAATAGACATCGGTGGCGGCGGAAGTGGCGGAAGTCATGCGGGCGGGTTTGTTCGTTGCCGGCGGCGGTCGGCATGTTGGTCGCGCGCAAAGGGCGCGGCGGGAAACTCACTGACGCAAGTTAATTCCAATGCGGCCCAAGTTGCGCCGCCGATGCGCGAGACACCGGCGGCGCAACCGCCACCACTAACCGTGGATCCGTTGCGGCTCAGTTGCCGCTCTTGAACTTGGTCCACGCCCGCGTCCTTGCGCGCTCCACTTTCGGCGGCAGCACGGCCAGGGTATACATGTCGGCGACCATCTCCGGCGGCGGATAACTGCCGATTCGGTTGGCGATGGACGCATCGACCATGCCGATGGCATCCTTGTTGCCGGTCGCGTAGGTGGTGTAGTTGCTGTCGTTGGCGGCCACTTGGGGGCGCATCATGTAGTTGAGAAACAAGTGCGCGTCGGCGACATTTTTGGCGTCGGCGGGAATAATCCAACCGTCTATCCACACATTGGCGGCGCCGGCCCCCGGCGGCAAGAAGAAGTCCAGCACCACGCCGGTGTTCGCCTCGGCCGCGCCCTGCATCGCCAGCAGACCGTCCGGACCCCAGGTGATTGCCACGCAAAATTCCTTCTCCATCATGCGCTGGTAGGCGTAGTTATCGAAGGTTTTGATGTACGGCCGCACACGGCTCAGCATCTTCTCGGCTTTGGCGTAGTCGGCGCTCTTGGTGGAACTGGTTTCGAGCCCCAGATACGCCAGCGCCATCGGCATCACATCGGTCGGCGAGTCGAGGAAGGCGACGCCGCACTGCGCCAACTTCTCCATGTGCTCGGGCTGGAACACCATGTCCAGCGAGCCGATGGGCGCGCCGGGGTGAACGCTGCGCACCAGTTCGGCGTTGTAGGTCACGCCGTGCGTGCCCCACATGTACGGCACCACATACTGGTTGCCGGGGTCCCAAGTCTCGCCCAACTGCGCCATCACATCCGCGCGCATGTGCTTCAGGTTCGGCAGTTTCGACTTGTCGACCTTCTGCAAAATGCCGGCCGGAATCAGGCGCGCAATCTGCGACCCGGAATGGCTGACGACATCGTAGCCGGTGTTGCCGGCCAGCAGTTTGGAGTCGATGGATTCGACCGAATCGTAGTTGTCGTAGACCACCTTGATGCCGAACTCTTTCTCGAAGTTGGCGATGGTGTCTTCGGCGATGTATTCGGCCCAGTTGGTTACATGCAGGACGCGTTCCTGGGCCTGGGCGGCCATGGCCATGACGCCGGCGATGGCGCACGCTACGATGCCGGCCAGGGTTTTGTTGGCCGGGGTTTTGTGCGCCGGGGTTTTGTGCAGTGTCATTTGGAGTTCCTCCGAGGTGGTGAAGAGTCATCAACCGGCGGACCGGCGGCTGGTCGAATCGGCCAACGCGCCGCCCGCGCCGGTTTGCCGGGAAATATCTTGGCACAATTCCGCCGCCGCTGGCAAGTTGCGGGCGGCGGTGGCGCGGCGGGTTAGGATGCCGCGGGCCCGGCATCCGCCCGCCTCGCCGCAAAAAAATCTTGCAGCAGCGCCGCGCAATCTGGCGCTTCGAGGCCGGCGGTGATGGCGCAGTGGTGGTTGACAAACGGCGATTCCAGCAGGTTCAGCGCGCCGCCGGCCGCGCCGAAGCGCTCGTCGCGCGCCCCGAAAACCAAGCGGGCGAGGCGCGCGTGGGCGATGGCGCCGGCGCACATGACGCACGGTTCCAAGGTCACATACAAACACGCGCCGGCCAAGCGGTGGTTGCCGAGGGCGCGCGCGGCGTCGCGAATCGCCAGCATTTCCGCGTGCGCGCCGGGGTCGCATGCGCGGATGCTTTGGTTGCGGCCGCGGCCGATGATTGCGCCGCGCAACGCCACCACCGCGCCGACCGGCACCTCGCCGGCGTCGCGCGCTTGCCGGGCCATGGTCAGCGCCGCGGCCATGCATTGGCGGTCGAAGTCATGGTCGACTTCGATGCCGGCATGGCCGTCGCCGGGCGCAACACCGCGGCCGCGCAAACTCATTCCCATTCAATCGTCGCCGGCGGTTTGCCGGAGATGTCGTAGACCACGCGACTGATGCCGCGCACTTCGTTGATGATGCGCGTGGAGATATTCTCCAGCAACGGATACGGCAGGCGCGCCCACTTTGCGGTCATAAAGTCGACCGTCTCCACCGCGCGCAACGCGATGACGAATTCGTACGCGCGGTTGTCGCCGACCACGCCGACCGACTTGACCGGCAAAAACACCGCAAACGCCTGGCTGACTTTGTGATACCAACCGTGCTTCTCCAACTCTTCGAGATAAATCGCATCGGCCTGGCGCAACAAGTCGGCGTATTCTTTTTTGACTTCGCCGAGGATGCGCACACCGAGGCCGGGCCCGGGGAACGGATGGCGCGCGATGACGGCCGCGGGCAAGTTGAGTTGCAAACCGATTTTGCGCACCTCGTCCTTGAACAACTCGCGCAGCGGCTCCAGCAGTTTGAGTTGCATGCGCGCCGGCAAGCCGCCGACATTGTGATGCGATTTAATCACCCGCGCCGCGCCGTGCGCGTGGCCGGCCGACTCGATGACATCCGGGTAGATGGTGCCTTGCGCGAGATGCTTGGCGGCGTCGATGCGCTTGGCTTCCGTCTCGAAGATTTCCACGAACAAGTTGCCGATGAGTTGGCGTTTGCGTTCCGGGTCTGTGACGCCTTTCAAGCGTTCCAGAAACCGCGCTTCGGCATCGACTCGAATCACGCGCACCCCCAAATGCTCAGCGAAGGCGCGCATAACCAAGTCGCCTTCGTTCAACCGCAGCAGGCCGGTGTCGACAAAGATGCAAGTCAGTTGCGCGCCGATGGCTTTATGCAGCAGCGCCGCGGTCACCGCCGAGTCGACGCCGCCGGACAACCCCAACACCACCGCATCGTCGCCGACTTGCCGGCGCGCGTCGGCGACGATGCGGTCGATGATGTTTTCCGGCACCCAGTCGCGTCCGCAGCCGCATACCTCATGCACGAACCGCGACAAGATTTCGCGCCCGCCGGCGGTGTGCGTCACCTCCGGGTGGAACTGCACGCCGTAGAAGCGCCGCGCTTCGTCGGCGATGGCGGCGAACGGCGCGTTGGCGGAGGCGGCGATGGTTTGGAAGCCGGCCGGCAACTGTGTCACACGGTCGCCGTGGCTCATCCACACATCCAACGCCGCGCCGCTCGCGCCGAGCAACCGGCTGTCGGCGCAAGTTTCGATGCGCGCGTGGCCGTACTCATGACGGTCGGCCGACTCCACCGCCCCGCCCAACTGCGCGGCCATGGTTTGCAAGCCGTAGCAGATGCCGAGCACCGGCTTCCCCATGCCGAAAATTTCGGCCGGCGCGGCCGGGGCTTGCGCGTTTGTCATGGCCGCGGTTGGCGAGTTCACCGTGACCGGCGAGTCCGGCGTTTGCGAGTTCACCGTGACCGGCGCGGCCGGCGTTTGTGCGCTCACCGTGACCGGCGTGGCCGGGGTTTGCGCGTTCACCGTAACCGGCGCGCCCGGCGCGGCCGGGGTTTCGCCATCAACGCCGCGCGCCGAGGCCGGCCCGCCGGACAGAATCAACCCGTCCGGCGCAAACGCCGCGATGTCATCAAACGCCGCATCCCACGCATAAATCTCGCAATACACCCCCAACTCGCGCACCCCGCGCGCAATCAACTGCGCATACTGCGCGCCGAAGTCGAGGATGAGAATACGGTCGCTTGGCATCGTCATTCACATGCGAATCAGCCAATCACACAAAGCAACGACTTGATTCTTGTTGGTGAGGTTGGCGGCGTTCGAGAGCGAACCGTTTTTTAACTGGCGATAAATTTCATCCGCCATCGCGTTCTCGATGGCCGCGCCGATGAAAAAAGTGCCGGGATTAACCCCGCGCTTCTTAAAAGACTCGCGAATTCTGGACAACGCGGAGTTCGCGGTTTTCCAGTGTTCATCGGCTCCGGCGGGGTCAAAGCCGCCTTTTAACTCGCCGAGCGCGAGATATTTTTGCGGGTCGGTCCATATCGCGACCCGCCCGCTTTTGCTCGACACTTCATCCATCGCGCCATCGAGCAGGCAAAAATCCACATTCTTTCGCACGATGGGCACGGTTCGGTTGCAGACCAAGGTGCGGGCGTTTGCGTTGGACTCCCAGCGCAACGCTTTGACTTTTCCCGCGGCCGCATTCTCAATGCCGACGCGCCACTCGCCACCGTTGGCATCGAGGTATTGGACGCTTATACCGCTGACGGCGCAAGTCGCCGCCAACATGCGAATGAAACGGTGTTCGCCGAGTCGGCCGGCGAGGTTTCGCATCTTTCCGCCGAGGGAATCGCCGCGGGTCAGCAAAAACCGGTACACCAATTCATCGACAAAGTTGCCGCCTTCGGGCGCAAGAAATTCATCAATCAATTTCTTGATGGCTTTTGTTTTATCCGAATCGGTCAAATAATTTTTCGCTTTATCGGACAGCCCGGCGGCGGTCAGTAATGCGCCGCGAATTTCCTTGATGGCGCTCAACGCTTGCGGATTTTTGGCGTTGGAAGCGAGCGCTTTAAGCGCCCGGCCTTGGTCGACAACCGGCGTCGACTCCTTGGTCTTCTCCAACGCCAGCGCAATAAACCCAGCGCGGATTTCGGCGCGGGGCGTGACCAAGTCTTGAGGAGAATGGATGCGCTTGTTCGGCATGTTGAGCGACTGTCTAAGCGATCGTTGAGCGACCGTCTAAGCGGCTTTCCGCCACACATAAACGCATTTGCGAAGCGCTTCGCGTCCATGCGCGCCCATCTGCTGCGAACTGTTGCCTTTGCCCTGCGGCAGAACCAGAATGGCATCCACTTGCAGCCCCACGCTCTCGGCGATGGCGGACAGAATCGCATCAACCGATATGGACGCGCCGGCGTACCTCACATTGTCATTGACCATGAACATCACGCCGCCGCCGCGCAACACGCGGTGGCATTCATAAATCACGCATGCCATCTCGCAGAAATAGCCGCGCACCATGCGCGCAATGCCCGGGTTGTTGAGTTGCCGCTTTTCCCGCTTGTCATCCAGATAGCGCAGAATTTCCCGCAGCAACGGGATGCCGTCGCAGGCCGCCAGCGCGCCGCCCCATTCGGGATTCGCATCGCTCAACCGTTTTTCCTTGTTTTCCACCGTGCAACTCAACATCGCTTGCCGCAGCGCGACTTGTTCGGCTTCGCTGACCCCAAGCAAGGCGTGCTCCAGCGCGTAGGTCCGCGTGTAGTCGTAGCGGTTGCAGTAAGGCGGCGAGGTCACGATGCCGCTGTAAGCGCCGGCCGCGATGCCCGGCAAAATATCGAGGCATGACCCCCGCAGCAAATTAATCCGCCCGGCTTTGCGCGCCGTCGGCACCAGCGACAAGAAACTGTCGGTGCAGCCGGAACGCGTCAAATCAGCGCTTATCTGCGACAACTTTTCCCTGATGGCATCGTCAAAAGACGGGAGCGCGCCTTTGTTAAAGTTGTTCTTGCCGTTGCCCCGGCCTGACCGGTAATCCCAGCGCAGGCACTGCCCGTCCTTTCTCGTATAACTGACCGTCTCAAGAACGCAAAGCAACGCAAACCGCAAAATTTCCTTGGCCTCGGCCGGCTGTTTCTCCATCTCATGAAGATAACGGCCAATCCGTTCGCGCGTGGATTGAGGATAAGCGCCGTCGGTGATTCGAAGGACGCCGAATTGTTTCGCTTTGCCTTTGGTTTTCCACGGCGACTTTTTCAGCCATTCGTCGATTGCCGAGACAATACCGCCGCGGTTCGCCCCCCGCGCCGCGACATTGGCGGCGATGATTTTTTGCCCGACCGGCATGAGTTCCACGCCATCGGCGTCATACCCTAAGTTGGAAGACACGAACAACGCGGTGCCGGCGCCGGCGAAAGGGTCCAGTATTTTGCCTTGTCCAACCCGGTACACGCGCAAAAGGCGCTCCACCAATTCGGCGGAAAAGGCTTCCTTATACTTATACCAGCGGTAATACCGCCGGTTTTTGTTGGCTTGGAAACTGACGATGCGGCGGGTCAGGGCGGGGTCAACGGCAATCTTGTCACGGTAGCGGTCGAGCAATGCCGCATCGAGTGCGCCAATCCGATGCAAAAAAACATCATCGCCGTTTTGCGCGGCAACCGGTTTGGCGCTCGCTTGCTGCATGTCACCCCCGCTGATAATTCGGCGCTTCTTTCACCACCGACACATCGTGCACATGGCTTTCTTTCATGCCGGCGCCGGTGATGCGCACGAAGCGGGCGCGGGCGCGCATCGCTTCGATGTCGGGGTTGCCGGTGTAGCCCATGCTGGCGCGCAGGCCGCCCATCAACTGGTGGATGATGTTCGCCATCGGGCCTTTGTACGGCACCCTTCCCTCGATGCCTTCCGGCACCAACTTATCGGCGCTGTCGACGCCGTCCTGAAAATACCGGTCGCGCGAGCCTTTTTGCATCGCGCCCAACGAGCCCATGCCGCGGTACGATTTATACGACCGTCCTTCGTAAATCTCGATGTCGCCGGGCGCTTCGTCGGCGCCGGCAAGCAGGCCGCCGACCATCACCGCATGCGCGCCCGCGGCGATGCTTTTGGCGATGTCGCCGGAGTTGCGAATGCCGCCGTCGGCGATGAGCGGCACGCCGCTGCCGCGCAAGCCCTTGTTCACTTCCTGCACCGCGTGCACTTGCGGCACCCCGACCCCGGCCACGATGCGCGTGGTGCAAATCGAGCCGGGCCCGATGCCGACCTTGACCCCGTCGGCGCCGGCCTCGACCAAGTCGCGGGCCGCGGCCGCGGTGGCGATGTTGCCGCCGACCACCTGCACCTCGGCGTATTCGCGCTTGATGCGCCGCACCCGCTCCAGCACCCCGGCCGAGTGGCCATGCGCGGTGTCGACCACAATCGCGTCCACGCCGACGCTGACCAACGCCTCGACCCGCGCATCGGCGTCGGCGCCGACCCCGACCGCGGCCGCCACCAACAGCCGCCCGTGACGGTCGCGGCAGGCGTTGGGGAAGTCGCTGGATTTTTGGATGTCCTTGACCGTAATCAAGCCCTTCAAGTTGCCGCCGGCGTCGACCACCAACACCTTCTCGATGCGGTGTTTGTGCAGGAGATTTTCGACCTGTTCCGCGTCCGCGCCTTCCGGCACCGTCACCAGTTTGTCGTGCGCGGTCATCACCGAACTCACCGGCGTGTCGAGCGATTTTTCAAACCGCAAGTCGCGGCTGGTGACGATGCCGATGGCGCGCGGCCCGTCGACCACCGGCACCCCGGAGATGTTGTGGCGGCGCATCAAGTCCAGCACATCGCGCACCCGCGCCGACTTCTCCACCCGCACCGGGTCGCTGATGACGCCGCTTTCGTGTTTTTTGACGCGGTTCACTTCCGCGGCTTGTTGCTGCGGCGAAAAGTTGCGGTGAATCACGCCCACGCCGCCGGCCTGCGCCAAGCAAATCGCGGTGTCGGCGCCGGTCACCGTATCCATCGCCGCCGACACCAGCGGCAAGTTGAGGGTCAGTTCGCGGGTGAATTGCGTATTCAGCGCCACCTCCCGCGGCACCACCCCCGACTTCGCCGGCAGCAGCAGCACATCGTCAAAAGTAAGCGCCAATTCGATGGAGTCCATCAGCGGATTATACACCGGCACCGGACCCATGCGGCAAGCGGCGAATGACCATCGACAGAACAAACGGCGGCCCGCGGCCGCGCGCGCGGCGCGGCTAGGCTTTGGCGGCAACTTTCTTTTTGCTTCCGACGGGGCCTTTGCGGGGCGCGAATTCGAAGCCGAGTTTGCCGGTTTTGTTTGCCAGGTCGAGGGTGAGGTGGGCGGCGAACGGGCGTTTGTTGCGTTTGGATATGAAGCCCTGCAGCAGCGGGGTTTTGCCGTCGGCCAACAGTTGGCGGATTTCGGACGGCTCGATGGCGCGGCTTAAGATTTGGCGGCCGAAGGTGAAGTCGCACGCCGCTTTGTCACCGAGGGCGTTGCCGCATGAATAGCGTTTGCCGGTGTCGACGACTGCTGTGCCGCACTTGGGGCAGGCGCCGACTTGCTCGCAATTTTGCGGGTCGATGGCGTCGTCACCGTCATCGTCGTCGAAGTCGAACGAAGCGGTGAAGTCGTTTTTGATGACCAGTTCGGCGGAGAATTCGCTGCCCAAGCGACTGCGGAAACCGTCCAACGGTCCGACCCGCCGCTCGCGCAGTAGGGTGGTCGCTTCGGCCGGCGACAACTCGCGCGCGGCGATGGACTTCCAGATGAAGAAGTCGCACGACTGGCAGACAAACTTGCGGTAGTTCTCGCGCACTTCACCGTCGCCGCACTTCGGGCAACGCGCGTCGAGGGTCACATACTGCCCGTCGATGCGGTCGACATCGCAGTTCTGCGCGGCCGCCACGATGTCGCCGGTCATGGTGCGAATGTGGCGCATGAATTCATCGGACGAGAACGCATCGCTCTCAATCATTTTCAGTTTCTTTTCCCACTCGCCGGTCAACTCGGCGCGGGTGAGTTCGTGAATCTCAAGCGCGCGCAGCAGTCGCAGCAGCGTCTTGGCTTTGGGCGTCGGCACCAACTCGCGCGCGTCGCGCAGGATGTACCGCACCTTGATTAACTCCTCGATAATCGACGCGCGCGTGGCCGGGGTGCCGAGACCGCGGCCGCGCATGGCCTCGCGCAACTCATCGTCGTCCAAACTTTTGCCCGCGCCTTCCATCGCCGACAGCAGCGTGGCCTCGCTGTACCGCGGCGGCGGCCGGGTTTGTTTGTCTTCCATTTCGATGTCGGCGACGGTAGCGGTGTCCGACTCGCCGGCCTCCACCGCCAACGGCGGCAAAGTTTCGCTGGTTTCCTTGCGCCCCATCACGCGCATCCAGCCGCCTTCCAACAGCACGCGGCCGCGGGTGACGAAGGTCTCACCGTCGACCACGCTGTGGCGGGTGGTGTTCATAAACCGCGCCGGCGGATAAAACGCGGCGATGAAACAGCGCGTCACCAAGTCGTAAATCCGCAGTTCCTGCTCCTTCAAGTTGCGCGGCAATTCGCCGGTGGGGATGATGGCGAAATGGTCGGACACGCGCGCGTTGTTGAAGATGCGTTTGTCGCCGGCTTTGACATAGTTGTCGGCAAGCGCTTTGCCGGCCCAGTGACCGATGCCGGCGGTTCGCTCACCGTCACCGTCATCGCCATCGCCGCCACCGTCACCGCCGCGGCCCGGCAACTTCGACAGCGACTGCAGAATCTTCTTCACCGTGGGCGGATAATCTTCCGGCAGCGCGCGCGAGTCGGTGCGCGGATAAGTCAGCACTTTGTGACGCTCATACAACGCCTGCGCGATGGCCAGCGTGGCGCGCGCGGAAAACCCGAAACGCCGGTTGGCTTCGCGCTGCAACGAAGTCAAGTCGAACAACTGCGGCGGCGACTGACTGGCCGGCTTGGTGGTCTCGGTGACCGCCGCCTCGCGGCCGCGGCACTTGGCGACGATGGCCTCGGCGCGCGCCTTATCCCAGATGCGCTCGGGGCGCGCGGTGCCGTGCGCGTCCTTGCCACCGTCATCTTTCGCCGCGGCCTTGGCGGTGGCCGCGGCGCGCTGCGGGTCCGTCCACCGCCCCTGGTACTGCCCGGAGTCGATGTCGAAGGTGGCGACGATTTCCCAGTAATCGCGCGGCGTGAAGTCCTGAATTTCCTTTTCGCGGTCGACCAAAATCGCCAGCGTCGGGGTCTGCACCCGCCCCACGGTGGTCAGCGAAAATCCGCCGCCGCCGGAGTTCAGCGCGGTCATCGCGCGGGTGGCGTTGATGCCGATGAGCCAGTCGGATTCGGCGCGGCACACCGCCGCATCCTGCAGCGGGCGCAACTCGTCGCCGCCGCGCAGGTTGCCGAAACCGTCGCGAATCGCCTGCGGCGTCATCGACTGCAGCCACAACCGTTGCACCGGTTTGGCGGCGCGGAAATGCCGCATGAGAAAATGGAAAATCAACTCGCCTTCGCGCCCGGCGTCGCAGGCGTTGATGACGCGCGCGATGTCTTTGCGGCGGTACAGTTTCGCCAGAATTTTCAGTTTCGAGGCGTTGCTGGCAATCGGCTGCAAGTCGAAATGGTCCGGAATCACCGGCAGATTTTTCAGCGACCACTTGCCGCGCTTGACCTCGGCGCCTTCCGGCGCCGCCAGTTCCAACATGTGGCCGACCGCCGAGGTCACGACATAACTGCCGCTCTCGAAATACTCCTTTTTGTTCTCGAAGTTGCCGCCGAGCGCGCGGGCGATGTCGCGCATCACGGACGGTTTTTCGGCGATGACCAGGGTTTTGGAGTCGCCGGCGACGGTGGCGGCGGCGGATGATGCGCCGGCGCGGCGCGGCGGGGAGGTTTTTTTCATGCGGTTGAACCGGGTGTTAGGTTTTAGGTTTTAGTGTTGGCGTTAATTAATGCACGCAGGTGTGCAAGCCGTCCATCACCAGCGCTTCGGTCAGTTCGGAGATGCCGTCGCTTTCGGCGTAGTTGCTGAGCACCATGAGAATCACCCACTTGAGATTGTCGAGGTCGATGCTGTCGCCGTCCAGCGCCATGAGTTGGTCGACCACCATCTCGCGCGACACCGGGTCCAGCACCCCGCACTGCTCCAAGTTAAGCAGCAAACCTTGCGCCTCGAGGCTGATGCGCTCGGCCTCGGCCGCGGTGTAGTGGCGCAGCGCGTCTTGGCGCGCCGGCGGCGTGGCCGGGCTGCGCTCGCAGAGTTGCGCCAGGTTTTCCAGCCAGTCGAAAGCGCGGTCGATCATGCCGTGCTCGAAACCGGCCTGGCTGAGTTCCCGGGCCAGGGTTTCCTGGTCGGGGCCGAAGTCCTCCTCTTCGTCGAACATGTAGTTCTCGAACATGTAAATCAAAACATCGAGCACATTTTCTTTCATCGATGACGGGGGCCGAAAGGCGGTGGTTGAGGAATCGGAGGCGCGCGACGGTTGACGGTTGACGGTCGAGTTTAGCCGCGGATTGGGTCGCGGTGGCGCGGTGGATTTGGCGACGGTTTAGTTTCGCATGAGTCGCGGGTTGCGCGCCATTTTCGCATAAATCGCGTGCAAGCGGCGTCATTGCGGCAGGCGTTGGTAGCCGCCGGCCGCGGCCGCGATGAGGCCGTTCAGTTCCAGTTCCATCAGGATGTGCGAAACCTGGTCGGCGGTCAATCCGCTTTGCTCGATGAGTTGGTCCATGCTGACCGGCGCGTAGTCTATCAAATCATACAGCGGCGGGAGACCGTCGTGCTCGGCCGGCGGCCGGCGGACCGCGCGCGATTGCGCCAACAGCCGGGCCTCGGCGCCGGGCGCCGCCATGGCCGAGTCGACCGGCGCGGCGCTGAAGAACTGGCCGATTTCCTCGATGACATCGTCGGCGCTCTCGACCAACTTCGCGCCCTGGCGCAGCAGGTGGTGGCAGCCGCGGCTGACCGCGACATGAATCGAGCCCGGCACCGCGAACACCTCGCGCCCCTGCTCGGCGGCCAACTTGGCGGTGATTAAACTGCCGCTGCGGATGCCGGCCTCGACCACCAACGTACCCAGGGCCAAGCCGCTGATGATGCGGTTGCGCTGCGGGAAGAACTCGCGGCGCGGCGGGCTGCCGGGCGGATACTCGGAGACGATGAGGCCGCGCTCGGCGATTTCGCGGTACAAGTCGGCGTTGGCGCGCGGATACGCGACATCGATGCCGGTGGCGAGCACGCCCACGGTGCGCCCGCCGGCGTCCAAACAGCCGCGGTGCGCGCTGCCGTCGATGCCGCGCGCCATGCCGCTGGTGATGGTCAGGCCGGCGGCGCACAACGCGGCCGCGAACTGCGCGGTGGTGCGCCGCCCGGCCGGGGTCGGGCTGCGACTGCCGACCACCGCCAACTGCGGGCTCAGCAACAATTCGCGCGCGCCGAGCGCGAACACGCCGAGCGGCGGCGCGCTGATTTGGTTCAACAGCGGCGGGAAGTCGGCGTCGGTGAAGCCGATATAACGCGCGCCGATGCGCTCCAACACCGCCACATCGGCGTCGACATTCGGCCGCGTCAGGCGCGGGATTTTTATCTTCCTGGCCGCGGATTTGGTCGACGCTTTCGGCGTTTTCCCCGCGCCCTTCCCCGTCGCCGACTCGCCGGCGGCGGCGCGCAAGATGCCGGCCAGGGTGTCGCGGTCGGCGCTCAGCACCGCGCGCGGCGAACCTAATGCGCGCACCAGTTCGCGCTTGGCTGGTAGCGTCAAACCTTTCAGTTGCGCGAGTTGAATCCAATCCTTTTGCATGCGGTTACTCCTTGGCGGGCGGCGGGGGCGGCGACGGGGTTGCGCGACTCGGCCGCGGTTTTGGCGCGCGCGACTCTATCACAATCGCGCCGCCATTCTCTGCAACCGCGGGGTTTGAAACGGCAAATCCGCGAGGTCAACCGCGACCGGGCCCGGCGCCGCGACGATGAGAATGGCGGTCGCCATGTCTTGGAAATCGTTGCGAAAATGCACGCTGCTTTTCAGCGCGATGATGCGCGCATCGCGCGGCTCGGCGCCGAGATGGCGGAACATTGCCTGGTCCATGGTCTGCGCCGGCTTGGATGCAACCGCGACTTGCACGCCATCGCCGCGGCCGCCGGCGCCGCCGGTCTCCAACAACGCCATCAGCCCCAAGTCCAAACTGGCGCCGGCCAACATCGGGCCGGTGGCGTCGAACCGGCCGTCCGACAAACGCCGCACGCGAAACCGCGCGCGCAACGGCCGACTGCCGGGGAACCCCGACTTCCCGCCCAACGCCAGGTCAATCCGCGCGCCGGTCCCCGCCGCATGCGCTTGCGCCGCCGCCTGCGGGTCGCTGATGACGCCGACTAAAACGCCCGCGGGCCGGCCGTCGCCACGGTTAACACCGTCAACACCGTCAATTAATGCGCGCAGAATTTCGGTGGTGTCGCCGGGCCCGCCGCCGCCCGGGTTGTCCTGGGTGTCGGCGATGATGACCGGGCCGGGGGCGGGGACGTTACCGTCACCGTCACCGCCACCGTCGCCCCCGTCCGCCAACCGCAGCGCCTCGGCCACACCGTCCGCGATGCCATAAACCCGCCCGCGGAATTCATGTTCGCGACGGTTCAGTTCCGCCAACAAATCATCGGCCGCCGCATCGGCCGCGCGCGCGTCGAGTCCGTACGCCACCACCGCCGGCCCGGCCTCCTCGACATCGGAATGCGGAAACCCGCACGCCAGCGACACGCCCGCGTTGCCCTGCGCGCGCGCCGGCAGCGACGCATACAACGACCCGGCCGGCTCGGTCAGCGTGCAACCCCAGTTCAGCGGAATGAGAAACGCCGGCCGCCGCAGCGCGACCGAGGGGAAACGCGCGAGACGGTGGCGCACCAGAAAGTCGAGGCGGTCGGCGGCGCGCGCGCCGGTCTCGGCCATGTCGAGGTGCGGATAGGTGCGGTAGATTTCCAGCGCGCCGGCTTGCGCCGCCATCCGCTCGCTGAGATTGGCGTGCAAGTCGAGGCTGGCCACGAGCGGCATGTCCGCGCCGACCGTCGAGCGCACCCGCCGCAGCAACTCGCCGTCGGCGTCCGCGACATGCGAACAGACCATCGCGCCGTGCAAGTCCAGCAGCACACCGTCGACCGGCAGCGCCGCGCGCAACGCGTCGATGAGTTGCGCGGCGATGCGCTCAAACGCTTCTTCGCGCACATGCGCCGACGGCGTCGCCGCGCACCACAACAACGGCGCGACTTCATAACCCAGTTGTTTCAGCCGCCGCAACGCGCCGCCGGCCGGCAAGTTAACCCCGACCACCTCGTCCAACATCGCGGCCCCGGCGCACAACGGCGGCCACTCATCCCGCCGCGCAAACGCCGCATAATCGGCCCCATGCGGCGCGAACACATTGGTCTCGTGCTGAAAACCGGCAACGGCGATTTTGGGCATGGGGTTTTTCGGGTGGATGCGCGGATGCGTTGCGCCGGGGTTTGGCTTCGGGCATGCGGGAAACTGTCGCGCGCGAAGTATAGTGGTTATTAAACGGTCAAATACCGTGCGCCCGGCATGAACGGTCAAAGCCACCACGCCGCGACAAAGACCACGCGCCCGGCCAAAGACCACCACGCCGCGACCACAAGCCGCCACGCCCGCAACCACAAGCCGCCACGCCCGCGTTCTGTTGAGCGGGCGCGCCACCCCACGGCTATACTCTTCGCATGTGCATTCTGTTTATCGCCGTTGAGCGGCATCGGCGGTATCCGTTGGTTATCGCCGCCAACCGCGACGAGTATCACGCTCGGCCGAGCGCACCGTTGCATCGTTGGGCCGGCGATGCCGGCATTTTGGCTGGGCGCGATGAACTTGCCGGCGGGACTTGGTTCGGGGTCAATGCGCGCGGGCGAATCGCGGCGGTGACCAATCGCCGGGCGGCTGAGTCGGGCGAGCGCGCCGAGGCCGGTGAGGCCGTAACCGTGAACACCAAAAGCGCGGCCGGGGACGCCACCGTCGCCGCAACTGAGAACGCAGGAACCGTCGCCGCAACCGTCACCCCCAGCCGCGGCGCGTTGCCGGCGCGGTTTTTGCGCGGGGCGGATTCCATCGCGGAATTCGGCGAATTCCTGCGCGCCGCGCACCGTGATTTCCGCCCGTTCAACCTGCTGTACGGCGAACCCGGGCGCCTCCACTGTTTCGCCGGCGGCGAGGCCAACTGCGGCGCGCGCCCACGGTTGTTGGGGCGCGGTTTTCACAGCATCAGCAACGGCGCGATGGACGACCCGTGGCCGAAAATGGCGCGCGGCGTGGAACTCCTGAAAGCGCAAATCGCCGGCAGCCGCGATTTATGCGCCGATAACTTGGCGCGGATGATGAAAGACGAGACGCCGGCCGCCGCTGCCGGTGACCGCGCCGCCGCCAACACCGCGGCCGCGGCCGCCGGCACCGTCGACGACGCGCGCCGCGACTCGATTTTCATCACCGGCGCGCGCTACGGCAGCCGCGCCACCACGCTGCTGTTCGCCGCGCCGGGTAGATTCGAAGTGTATGAATACGCCTACGCCGCGCGCGGCGTCGCGGCCGGCCGCCGGCATGTTGCGTTGACGGTCACCGACGCCGCATGACAACAATCGACTACAATCGCCGCCACCGAATTTCCGTTTCCATTCCGCGCGCCGCCGCGCATCAACTCCCGCCGCAACCACCATGAACTGGCCGCAAAATCAACGCAGCGTGTTGGGCGAGCCGCTCGCGGTTTGCTCGATGTCGCCGCTGACCGGCTTCGTCCGCAACGGCTGCTGCGAGACCGGGCCCGAGGACTTGGGCGAGCACACCGTGTGCATCGTCGCCACCGAAGAATTCCTCGCGTTCAGCCAATCGCGCGGCAACGATTTGTCCACGCCGGTGCCGCAGTTTCAGTTCCCCGGCTTGAAGGAAGGCGACAGATGGTGCTTATGCGCGGCGCGGTGGAAAGAAGCGTTCGACGCCGGCATGGCGCCGCGCGTGGTGCTGCGCGCGACCCACGAAAGCGTGCTCGACCTCATCGACTTCGCGGACCTCAAATCTCACGCGATTGATTTGTCGTGACCGGCGGCCTTGATTCGCAATTCCTGACGGTAGAAAAACAAGGAGCGAATGCGACTATGTTTTTCACCGATCAGGAAGCCAGCGTCTTTAATTGCCGGCGCGTAGCGCCGCAATTCCGGCTTGGACGCCGGAATCCAGACGCCACGGATGGCAAATTGACCGACGCAACGATGCCGCGTTTGAATCGCCGGCCGGGACAGCAGAAATCAACCCAGCCCGGCCCGCTCCACCAACGCCGGCAGATGCTTCTCCCACCCAACCGCCATCAAATGCACCCCGGCGCATAACCCGCGCGCCTCGCCGATAGTCGCGGCCGCGATGGCCAAACTCTCCTCAACCACGCGCTCCGGCCCGGCCGACTCCGCGGCCGCGATGCGCGCCACCACCTCGTCCGGGATGTCGATGCCCGGCACGCGCTGGTTCATATAAGTCGCCATCTTCACCGACTTGACCGGAATGATGCCGGCCAACAGCGCCATATCCGGGTCGTCCAAACGCGCGATGAATTCCCGCAGCCGCGCGACTTGGTAAATCGCCTGGGTTTGGAAAAAGCGCGCGCCGGCGTCGCGTTTGCGGCGGGTGTTCTCAATCTCCGCGTCGAGGTCGGCGGCGCCGGGATTGCACACGCTGCCGATGAAAAAATCGGTGCGCCCGGTGGTCGGATTGCCCGCGTGGTCCGCGCCGCGGTTCAACGCGCTTGCGGCCGCGATGATGTCGGACGAGAACAAATCGCCGACGCCTTTGGCATCCGGGTGGTCGCCGATGTGCGGCGGGTCGCCGCCCATGATGACCAAGTTGGAGACGCCCAACGCGGCCGCGCCCAACATGCCGCTTTGGATGGCGATGCGGTTTTTGTCGCGCGAAGTGATTTGCACGATGGGCTCGATGCCGCGCCGCAGCAGATGGTGGCCCGCGGCCGCCGGGTCCATGGTCATGCGCGCGGCCGCGGAGTCGGTCAGGTTGAACGCATCCGCGGCATCGCGCAGCAGTTCCGCCTTGGCGAACAACGCCGACAAATCGGCCCCTTTCGGCGGCGACAACTCGCAAGTCACCACAAACTTGCCGGCCGCCAACGCGGCTTTGAGTCGACTCGGAATTTGCGCCGGAGGTTGAGAATCAGTTGCGGACAATTTCATTTGCCGTTGAGTTGCGGTTGAGCCGCGGCCGCGGTTGGGTTGAGTTGACCGCCCACGCCAAACATGAACCGCGATTATACCCCCGCAAAACCGCCCACACCGCGCGGTTTGACTCCTGCGAGCGCGGCGTTTAGGGTGTCGCGGGTTTGGTTTGATGAACGGCAATCGGAGGGTGGCATGCGGTGGGGGTTAATCGGCGCGAGTGATATTGCGGCGCGGCACATGATTGGGGCGTTTCGCGCCGCCGGCGGGGAGGTGGCGGCGGTGCTGAGCGCGGATGCCGGGCGCGGGCGGGCGTTTGCCGAGGCGCATGGTATTCCGCGCGCGGCCGATTCGGTGGAGGATTTGCTCGGTGGAGGCAACGGCGATGGGGGCGGCGGCGGTAGCGGTGGCGGCGGCGACATCGATGCGGTTTACATCTCCACCACCAACGAGAAGCACTACGCGCAGGCGCTGGCCGCGGCGGCCGCGGGCAAGCATGTACTGTGTGAGAAGCCGCTGGCGCTGACGGTGGCCGAGGCGCGGGCGATGGTGCGCGCCGCCGATGACGCGGGCGTTGTGTTCGCCACCAACCACCACTTGCGCAACGCCGGCGCGCATCTCGCCATCAAGCGACTCATCGACGATGGGCGCATCGGCGAAGTCCTCAGCATGCGCATTTTCCACGCGGTGCTGCTGCCCGAGCGCTTGCGCGGCTGGCGCATCGACAACCCGGACGCCGGCGGCGGCGTGATTCTCGACATCGTGGTGCACGACGCCGACACCGCGCGGTTTCATCTCGGCGAAGACCCGGCGCAAGTGACGGCCATGGACGCCGAAGGCGCGCTCGGCCGCGGCGTCGAAGACAGCGTGATGTCGGTGTGGCGCATGCCATCCGGCGCGCTGGTGCAAACGCACGAGAGTTTCACCCACCCGCACGCCGGCTCCGGCATCGAGATTCACGGCAGCGCCGGCTCCATCATCGGCCGCGATGTGATGACGCAGCAGCCGGTCGGTACGGTGCAGTTGCGCACCGCGGCCGGCGTTGAAGCGGTGGAATTCAGCGACCACAACTTGTACATTCGCGCGGTCACGCATTTTATGCGCGCCGCGGCCGGCGACGGCGAACCAGCGGCCACCGGCATGGACGGGGTAAAATCGTTGGCGGTGGCGCAGGCGGTGAAGTTGGCGGCGGTTAGCGGGGCGACGGTGACGGTTGATTACGGCGACGGTGACAACGCCGGTGACGGTTAACGGTAACGAACGGTAACGGTAACGGCGACGGCGCTGCATAAACAGTACCGTCGCATAAACCCCGCGCGATGCATGCAACAAAGTTCACCGCATCGCGCATCCCTTTCTTAAACTTCCATTCCATTCGGAGGAAATCCCAATGTTCAAGCGTTACAAAAACATCGGCCTCGCCTCGGCGTTTGCCGCATTCGTCGCCGCGCCGTTGTCCGCAACCGCCGACGACTCGGTTGAAGTCCTGCACTGGTGGACTTCCGGCGGCGAGGCCGCGGCCCTCAATGTCCTCAAAGACAATCTCGAAAGCGACGGCGTGAGTTGGAACGACATGCCGGTGGCCGGCGGCGGCGGCGAGCAGGCGATGACGGTGCTGCGCGCGCGCGTGACCGCCGGCAACGCGCCGACCGCGGTGCAGATGCTCGGCTTCGACATCCTCGACTGGGCGCGCGAAGGCAAACTCGCCGACCTGAACGACTTGGCGCGCGCCGAGAACTGGGACGCGGTGGTGCCGGACGCGCTGCAAGGCTTCGCCAAACACGACGGCAAGTGGATTTCCGCGCCGGTCAATGTGCACTCGACCAACTGGGTGTGGGCGAACAAGGCGATTTTTGACGAACTCAATTTGTCAACGCCGCGCACTTGGGACCAGTTGGTCAGCGCGCTGGATAAAATCCAGGCAGCCGGCTACACCGCGGTCGCGCACGGCGGCCAGCCGTGGCAGGAAGCGACCATCTTCGATGCGGTGGTGATGTCGACCGGCGGCCCGGCGTTTTATCAACGCGCGCTGATTGACCTCGACGATTCGGCGCTGCGCTCGCGCACCATGCGCACCGTGTTCGAGCGCATGGCGATTCTGCGCGGTTATGTCGACGACAACTTCTCCGGCCGCGACTGGAACTTGGCGACCGCGATGGTCATCAACAAACAGGCCGGCGTGCAGTTCATGGGCGACTGGGCGAAAGGCGAGTTCATCAACGCCGACAAGGTACCGAACCGCGACTTCCTGTGCTTCCGTTTCCCCGGCACCACGCAACAAGTCACCTTCAACGCCGACCAGTTTGCGATGTTCGCGGTCAGCGGCGACCGCCAAGGCGCGCAAGCGAAGTTGGCGTCCGCGATTCTCGACCCGTCGTTTCAGTCGGCGTTTAATGTGGTGAAGGGCTCGGTGCCGGCGCGCACCGATGTATCCGACGGCGCGTTCGACGCCTGCGGCAAAAAGGGCATGGCGCAGTTGGCGGCGGCAAACAACAGCGGCAACTTGTTCGGCTCGTTCGCGCACGGCCACGCCGCGCCGGCCGCGGTCAAGAACGCCGGCTACGATGTCATCACCGCGCACTTCAACGGCGAATACGATGCGGCCGCCGCGGCCGAAGAATTCGCCGACGCGGTGGCGGACGCGAAATAACCAACGGCGGCATGCGCGGGGCCCCGGCTTTTGCGGCCCGCGCCCCGCGCAACCGTCGCCGTTCTTGTTTTTTTTATTTTTGTCGCGACGGCGTTAACGCTGATTCGCCGCGTACCAATTAAGTACACGCAAGTACACGCGCATCCATTCATGGCCATCGCGACAACATCCGCGACAACCGCAGCGCCGTCACCGTCATCGCATGGCGCGCGCCCAACTTTCGGCGGCAATTTAAGCGAACGGTTGCGCGACGCGCTGCCGAAAATCGTCATGTCGCCAAGCATCGCGCTCATCGCGGTGTTCGTCTACGGCTTCATCGGCTTCACCACCTACCTGTCGCTGACCGACAGTCGCATCCTGCCGAGTTTCGACTTCGTCGGCTTGGCGAACTACATCAAACTCTTCGGCTTGCGCAACTGGGGCATCGCGCTGAAGAACCTGGCGATTTTCGGCGCGCTGTACATCGTCATCTGCACCGTGCTCGGCTTGGCGTTGGCGATTCTTCTCGACCAAAAGATTCGCGGCGAAGGCGTGCTGCGGCCGGTGTATTTGTATCCGATGGCGCTGTCGTTCATCGTCACCGGCACCGCGTGGAAATGGTTTTTGGACCCCGGCCTCGGCTTGGAACACACCATGCATTTATGGGGCTGGACGAGTTTCCAGTTCGACTGGATTAAGTCGCGCGACTTCGCCATTTACACCGTGGTGCTGGCCGCGGTGTGGCAGTCCAGCGGCTTCGTCATGGCAATGTGCTTGGCCGGCCTGCGCGGCATCAACGACGAAATATTAAAGGCCGCGCAAATCGACGGCGCATCCAACTTCAACTTATACCGCCGCATCATCATTCCGCAACTGCGCGCCACCTTCTTGTCGGTGTTCGTCATCCTCGGCCACTTGTCCATCAAATCATACGACTTGGTGATTGCGCTGACCGGCGGCGGACCGGGCCGCGCCACCGAGATGCCCGCGACTTTCATGTACTCGTACACTTTCACGCGCAACCAGATGGGCGTCGGCGCCAGTTCCGCGGTCATCATGCTTCTCACCATCGTCGCCATCATGGTGCCGTATCTGTACCGCGAACTGAAACACCGCTCATGAACGCCGCCGCCGATCACCCGATTCACACCGGACGATTCGCCTTGGCGTTGATTTATCTCACGCTGTTGCTGTTCGCGCTGTTCTACCTGCTGCCGTTCGGCATTATGTTGGTCAACTCGGTCAAGCCGCTGACCGAAATCACCGGCGGCAACATGTTGGCGTTGCCGACGGTGTGGACGCTGCAACCGTGGCGCGAAGCATGGTCGCTGGCGCAAATCGGCGTGCAGCCGACCGGTTTGAAACCGTATTTTTGGAACTCGGTGAAGATGGTGGTACCGGCGGTGTTGTTGTCGACTTTGCTCGGCGCGCTGAACGGTTATGTGCTCACCAAGTGGCGATTCAAGTACGACACTTTGGTGTTCGGCTTGATGCTGTTCTCGTGTTTCATTCCGTTCCAAATCGTGCTGATTCCGATGGCGCGCATCCTCGGCGTCACCGGCCTGGCCGGCTCGACGCCGGGCTTGGTGTTAGTGCATTTGGTTTACGGGCTCGGCTTCACCACGCTGTATTTTCGCAACTACTACCAGGCCTTCCCGACCGAGTTGGTGCGCGCCGCGCAAATCGACGGCGCCGGTTTCTTCGGCATCTTCCGGCGCATTCTGCTGCCGAGTTCGGGGCCGATTATCGTGGTCAGCGTGATTTGGCAATTCACCAACATCTGGAACGATTTTTTGTTCGGCGCATCATTCGCCGACTACGACAGTTTCCCCATGACCGTGGCCTTGAACAACTTGGTGCAGAGTTCGACCGGGGTCAAGGAATACAATGTGCATTTCGCCGGCGCCATTCTCGCCTCGCTGCCGACGCTGTTGGTGTATATCGTCGCCGGACGGTACTTCGTGCGCGGACTCATCGCCGGCTCGGTGAAAGGTTAACCGGCGCAACGCCACGGTGACATCATGAGTTTCCTCTCCGTCAGCGGTGTCAGCAAGTCGTTCGGCGGCGGCCAAGTGCTGCGCGACATCAACATCGACCTCGAGCAAGGCGAGTTTTTGGTGCTGGTCGGGCCGTCCGGCTGCGGCAAGTCGACGCTGTTGAACATCATCGCCGGTTTGGAAAGCGCCACCGCCGGTGACATCGCCATCGAGGGCCGGGTGGTGAATGATGTGCATCCGTCCAAGCGCAACATCGCCATGGTGTTTCAATCGTACGCGCTGTATCCCAACATGAGCGTGGCCGGCAACATCACTTTCGGTTTGGAGATGCACAAGATTCCAAAACCGGAGCGCGAACGCCGCTTGAAAGAAATCGCCGACTTGCTGCAAATCGCGCCGCTGTTGAATCGCAAACCGCGCCAGTTGTCCGGCGGCCAGCGTCAGCGCGTGGCCATGGGGCGGGCGCTGGTGCGTCAACCCAGCGTGTTTTTGTTTGACGAGCCGTTGTCCAACCTCGACGCCAAACTGCGCGTCGACATGCGCGTGGAAATAAAAAAACTCTATCAAAAACTCGGCGCCACGATGATTTATGTCACGCATGACCAAGTCGAAGCGCTCACCTTGTCGACGCGCATCGCGGTGATGAACCACGGCGTCATCGAACAAATCGGCGCGCCGCAGGACATCTACGATGCGCCGGCCAATTTGTTCGTCGCCACTTTCATCGGCTCGCCGGCGATGAACTTAATCGACGCCACCGTGGTCGACGCCGGCGGCAAGTTATGCGCCGAGACCACCGACGCCGGCGGCGCATGTTTGAGATTGGCGTTGGCGTCGGCGGATAAACTGCGCGGCCACCTCGGCCGGCGCATCCTCCTCGGCGTGCGCCCCGAGGCGCTGACCGATTCGCGCTCCACCATGGCCGCCGGCGCGCGCATCGAGACGGTAAACAACCGCGTGAGTTTGGTCGAGATGACCGGCGCCGACATTTTTGTCACCACCTCATTCGGCGGCCGCGACTGCGTGGCGCGCATGCCGGCCGACCGCGCGCCGCGGCCCGGCGACAGCGTCGCGTTCGCGCTCAACATGGACAAGGCGGTTGTGTTCGATGCCGACACTTCCGAGCGCATCGCTTGAGTCGACCGTCGTGACCACCGGCACCGGCGCGGCCAGCCCCGGCCACTTGGACGCCGACGTCATCATCATCGGCAGCGGCATCGGCGGCGCCTGCGTGGCCTCGGCGTTGGCGGCCGGCGGCCATCAAATCATCCTTCTTGAACGCGGCGAATGGTTGCGCGAATGCCCGCAATCTCGCGACGAGACGGCGATTTTTGCCGACGGTTTTTTCCGCCCGGAGGAAACTTGGGTAGACCAACGCGGCAAGCGCTTCAACCCCGGCAACTACTACTTCGTCGGCGGCAACTCCAAATTCTACGGCGCGGCCATGCTGCGGTTGCGCGAACATGACTTCGGCGCGGTCGAACACTTGGGCGGCGTGTCGCCGGCCTGGCCGATTGACTACGCAACCCTCGCGCCGTGGTATCGCGCCGCGGAAGAATTATTCCAAGTGCGCGGCGACGCCACCGTCGACCCGACCGAACCACCGCGCGATGAACAAGACGATTATGACTATCCGCCGGTCGCCGATGAGCGCGCCATCGCCGAAGTGCGCCGGCGTTTGCAGCGCGCCGGCGTGACACCGTCGCCGTTGCCGTTGGCGGTCGATGTCGACGCATGGTTGGCGCGCGCGCCGACGCCGTGGGATTCCTTCCCCGACACCGTCGGCGCAAAGTTGGACGCCGAAACCGCGCCGTTGGCGGCCGCGCTGCGTCATGACAACGCGCGCATAAAAACCGGCGCGCGCGTCACCCGTCTGCTCACCGGCGCGGACAATTCCATCACCGCGGTCGAGTATCGCCACGCCGGCAAAACCAAACGCTTGAGCGCAAAAGTCACGGTGCTGTCGGCCGGCGCGGTCAACTCGGCCGCGCTGTTGTTGCGCTCGGCAAACGCCACCAACCCGGCCGGCCTCGCCAACCGCTCCGGCCAAGTCGGGCGCAACTTGATGAACCACCACGCCAGCGCGCTGCTCGCGTTCAACCCGCGCTGGAGCAACGACGCGGTCTACCAAAAAACTCTGCACTTCAATGATTTTTACTTGCGCGGCGGACCCGGCCCGGCGGATAACCGGCCGCTCGGCAATGTGCAACTGCTCGGCAAACTCTCGGCCGGCATCTTGGCGGCGTTGTCGCCGCTGCCGCGCACGCTGGCCGGCTGGAGCGCGCGCCACGCGCTCGGCTGGTATGCAATTACCGAAGACTTGCCGGCCGCCGACAACCGTGTGACCGTCGGCGGCGACGGTCGCGACGGTGACGGTGACGGTGACAGTGACAGTGACGGTGACGGCGACGGTGACAGTGACGGTGACTGCGGCGACATCCGCATCGCTTACCGTCGCACCAACTGGCGCGCGCATGAATTATTGGTGGCGCGCGCCAAAGCGGTGTTCCGACGCGCCGGTTTTCCGTTGACGCTCAGCCGCGCGTTCGACTTCCGCACACCGTCGCATCAATGCGGCACCACGCGCTTCGGCGACGACCCGGCCGACTCGGTACTGAACACTTTCTGCCGCGCGCATGAACACCCGAATCTGTTCGTAGTCGACGCCGGTTTCATGCCGTCCTCGGCCGCGGTCAACCCGGCTCTGACCATCGCCGCGCAAGCCTTGCGCGTCGGCGCTCACTTGCGCGCGCGGTTGGAGGCCGGCGGCGACGGTAGCGACGGTGACCGCAACGACAACCGTGACCGCGGCAATCACAACCACGGCAACCCCGCGCCATGAAAACCCGGCCCGACATTCTCATCATCGGCGGCGGCTCGGCCGGCTGCGTGTTGGCGGCGCGCTTGAGCGCAGACCCGGCCGCGCGCGTGTTGTTGTTGGAGGCCGGCGGCGGCGACCATCATCCGCTGAACACGGTGCCAGCCGGCTTCGCGCGCATGACCCGCGGCATTCACAGTTGGGGATGGCGGACCGTGCCGCAGCGCCACTTGAACGGCCGCGTACTGCGCTTCACCCAAGCCAAAGTCATCGGCGGCGGCTCGACCATCAACGCGCAAATCTACACCCGCGGCCACCCCGCCGACTACGACAACTGGAACTGCGACGGCTGGCGATTCGACGACCTCCTGCCGTATTTCCGCCGCGCCGAAAACAACGACACCTTCGACGACGAACACCACGCCCGCGGCGGCCCCCTCAGCGTCTCAAAGCCGGCCGCGCCGCTGCCGGTTTGCGAGGCGTATTTCGAGGCCGCGGCCGAACTCGGCATCCCGCGCAACTTCGATTTGGCCGGCGCCACCCGCGACGGCGTCGGCTACTACCAACTCACGCAGCGCCACGCGCGCCGATGCTCGGCCGCCACCGCGTATCTGCGCCCGGCGTTGCGGCGGCGCAATTTAACTGTGCGAAAGAACGCGCAAGTGTTGCGCTTGTTAATCGATGGCGATGGCGATGGCGGCGGCTTGGTCGCGCGCGGCGTCGAGTTGGCGAGCGGCGAACGCATTCACGCGGCGCAAGTGATTCTTTCTTGCGGCGCCATCGGCTCGCCGCGCTTGCTGCAACTGTCCGGCATCGGTCCGGCCGCGCATTTGGAATCGCTCGGCATCCAAGTCGTGCTCGACCGGCCCGCAGTCGGCGCCAACCTGCAAGACCATCTCGACCTGTTCACCATCTGCGAATGCACCGGCGAACATAGTTATGACAAATACGCGCGCCCGCACTGGTCGCTCATCGCCGGCTTGCGTTACCTTTTCACCCGCCGCGGGCCGGCCGCCTCATCGTTGTTTGAGACCGGCGGATTTTGGTACGCCGATTCAAACGCCGGCGATGCCGCGCATCCGGATATTCAACTGCACTTAGGACTCGGCTCCGGCATCGAGGCCGGCGTCATGCACATGAACAACGCCGGCGTCACGCTCA
The DNA here is from genome assembly GCA_028817405.1 of Gammaproteobacteria bacterium. Taxonomy (GTDB): domain Bacteria; phylum Pseudomonadota; class Gammaproteobacteria; order Arenicellales; family Poriferihabitantaceae; genus JAHRAW01. Next base: position 36,412 of record JAPPPS010000130.1, on the reverse strand, counting down.
ACTCCGCGTACCTGCGCCCGCGGTCGCGCGGCAGCGTGCGATTGGCGAGCGCCGACCCGCGCCGGCCGCCGCTTATCGACCCCAACTACTGGGCCGACCCGCATGACCGCGCCATGTCGATTCGCGGCTTGAAACTCGCGCAAGACATCATGCGCCAGCCGGCGTTGAAACCGTTCATCGGCCGCGAATGCCTGCCCGGCCCGGCGGTAAAAACCGACGCCGACTACGCGAGATACGCCGGCCGACACGCCAAAACCGACCACCACCCGGTCGGCACCTGCCGCATGGGAAGCGACGCCGACGCGGTGGTCGACCCGCGCCTGCGCTTCAACGGCATCGACAACCTGCGCATCACCGACGCCTCCATCATGCCCAACCTAATTTCCGCCAACACCAACGCCACCGTCATCACCCTCGCCGAAAAATCCGCCGACCTACTACGCGAAGATGCTTGACGGCGCTCAGCGGCATGTCGAAATCGCGTATCACGGTTACCACCGTGCTTTCGTTATTCCATCACCGCCAGTACGCGGTCTGGGCTGAGGTGGTTGAGGCAGTTGGTGTGGCCGAGGGGGCAGGCGCGGTGGAAGCAGGGGCTGCAGTCGAGGCGGAGGTTGAGGGGGTGCGCGCGGGGGGTTAATGGCGGGGTGACGGTGTCGCTGGAGGAGCCGTAGAGGGCGATGACATGGCTGCCGACCGCGGCCGCGATGTGCATGAGGCCGGAGTCGTTGGTGACGGTGTGGCGCGCCAGCGACAACAAGTCGACGGCTTCGCCGAGAGTGGTGCGGCCGGTCAAGTCGGCGCATCGGCCGGCGCAACGACGGTTGATGTCGGCGGCCGCGGCGCGGTCTTTTGCCGAGCCGAAAATCCACACCGGGCGGCCGCGTTGCAGTTGCGCGGCGGCGACCGCGGCGAAATGCGCAGCGGGCCATTGCTTGGCGGGACCATATTCGGCGCCGGGGCAAAGCGCGACCGCGGCCGCGCCGGCGTCGAGGCCGAAGCGCGCGGCGGTCTCCTGCGCCGCCGCCGAGTCCACCGTCAGCGCCGGGCGGGGAATTTCGTCCACCTCGGGCGCATCTTTATCCCGGCCGAGCGCGACGAAACGCCGCGCGGTCACCGGCGGCGGCGTGACCTTAGGCGAACGGCGGATGTCGTTCAGCAACCCCCAGCGCTGTTCGCCGACATAGCCGGTGCGGCGCGGGATGCGCGCGAACCACGGCGGCAGCGCCGACTTGAACGAGCCGGGCAGCACGATGGCGCGGGCGAACCTGCGCGCCCGCAACTCCCGCCCCAGCCGGTACCGCGCGCGCAGTTTGAATTCCCCGTGGCCTAACGGCATGCGCACCAACTTCGCGACTTCCGGCATGCGCTCGACCAACGGCGCGCTCCAAGCCGGCGCGAGCACGGTGATGCGCGCGGCCGGGTCGGCGCGGCGGATGGCCTTGAACAGGCACTGCGCCAGCACCATGTCGCCGACCCAGGCGGGGCCGACGATGAGAATGTTAGTCACCGTGGGAACGGGGTGGGCGGGGCGGGCCGGGCGCGACCATGGCGGGGCCGGTGCCGGCGAGACGGTGAAATCGCAAACGCAATCAACCGGCGGCGGCCGGCGCGGCGAAAACATAACGCGTGCCGCAATACGGGCAAATCTCCTCACCGCCGGGTTTGATGGGCAAGTAGACGCGCGGATGCGAATCCCACAACCGCTTGCCGGGCATCGGGCAGTGCAGCGGCAGGTCGGCGGCGGTGATGTCGACGCGTTCGAAGGCGTTGGGTTGGTCAGCGGGTGACGGTGTCGCTGCCGCGGTTGATGCCGCGGCCGATGCCGAATTCGCCGGCCCCGTCGCCACGGTCGAATCCACCGGCGTCGCGGTCGATGCCGATGCCGGCGCCGGCCCCGTCGCCGCGGAAGAATCCACCGACGCCACGGTCGAATCCCCCGGCCCCGTCGCCACAAAAATCCCCATCGACTCATACATGCGTCAACCACTCCCCATATTCCGCCGCGCGGCCGTATACCGCGTCGAAATACCGCGTTTGAATTTGCTCAGTCACCGGCCCGCGCGCGCCGCCGCCGATGACGCGGCCGTCCAACTCGCGGATGGGCGTGACCTCGGCCGCGGTGCCGGTGAAGAACGCCTCGTCCGCGACATACACTTCGTCGCGGGTGATGCGCTTCTCCACCACTTCCAGCCCCAAGTCGCGGGCGATGCGGATGGCGGTGTCGCGGGTGATGCCTTCCAGCGCCGAGGTCAAGTCCGGGGTGTACAACTTGCCGCCGCGCACGATGAACAAGTTCTCGCCGGAGCCTTCCATCACATAACCGTCGGTGTCCAGCAGCAGCGCTTCGTCGCAGCCGCAGGCCAGCGCTTCGTGCAGCGCGAGGGTGGAGTTGATGTAGTGGCCGGTGGCCTTGGCGCGGCACATGGAGACATTGACATGCAGCCGCGCGTACGAGGAGGTGCGCACGCGAATGCCTTTTGCCAGGCCGTCCTCGCCGAGATACGCGCCCCATTCCCACGCGGCGACGGCGATATGCACCTTCAAGTTGTCGGCGCGCAAGCCCATGCCTTCGGAGCCGTAGAACGCCAGCGGCCGGATGTACGCGGCGCGCAAGTTGTTTTCCTTCACCACCGTCACCTGCGCGCGGTTCAAGGTGTCGCGGTCGGCCGGCAGTTGCATGCCGAGGATGTGCGCCGACTTGAACAGGCGCTCGGTGTGGTCGTGCAGGCGAAAAATCGCCGCGCCGCGTTCGGTCTGGTACGCGCGCACGCCCTCGAAAACGCCGAGGCCGTAGTGCAGCGAATGGGTCAGCACATGCACCGTCGCCTCGCGCCACGGCCGCAGTTCGCCGTCAAACCAAATCACGCCGTCTCGGTTGCTGAATGACATCGTTTTGCCCTTGCCTGTTAGTGGTTTGGTGGTCGGTTGCCGGCGATTTTGCCGTATAATGCGCGCGATTGTAGCAAAAGTCGCGGGCGCGGTACGCCCGGTCCGCGGCCGCAAGAGCCAACACTGGCGCAGACACCGGCGCCGACGCCGGCGACACCAGCCAACACCGATTAAGGAGCCCCGCATGCGCATGCCCCAAATCCCTCCGCAAACCCTTTCCGCGCGGCCGGCGCGGCGGTCGCCACTATCGCCACCGTCGCTGATGTCACGGTGGTCGCTACCGTCGCTGATGTCACGGTGGTCACGGTGGTCGCCACCGTCATGGCGGTCGCGACGGTCGAGATTGTCGCGACTGTTACCCTGGGCGCCGCTCCTGTTAACCGTCGCCACCCCAACCGCGCATGCGCAGAGCGCGCTCAACAGCGGCGACACCGCCTGGATTCTCACCGCCTCGGCGCTGGTGCTTTTGATGACGCTGCCGGGCTTGGCGTTGTTCTACGCCGGCTTGGTGCGCTCCATCAATGTGTTGTCGGTGATGATGCAATGCGGCGCCGTGGCATGCGTGTCGTCGGTGTTGTGGGTCGCGCTCGGCTACAGCATCGCGTTCGGCGACGGCGGCGCCGCCAACGCCTGGTTCGGCGGCTTCGGCAAAATGTTTCTGGCCGGGGTCGGCGCCGACTCGATGTCGGGGACGATTCCCGAGGCGCTGTTCTGCGTCTTCCAAATGACTTTCGCGGTCATCACCCCGGCGCTGATTGTCGGCGCGTACGTCGAGCGCATCAAGTTCGCGCATGTGGCGTTGTTCAGCGGCGCCTGGATGCTGCTGGTGTACGCCCCGGTCGCGCACTGGCTCTGGGGCGGCGGCTTCCTCGCCCAGTTGGGCGTGCTGGACTTCGCCGGCGGCTTGGTGGTGCATGCCACGGCCGCGGTGGCCGCCATCGTGGTGGTGCTTCTGCTCGGCCCGCGAGGCAACTTCCCGCACGACCCGGCGCCGCCGCACAACCCCGGCATGACCCTGACCGGCGCGGCGTTGTTGTGGGTCGGCTGGTATGGTTTCAACGGCGGCAGCGCGCTGGCCGCCGACGGCAACGCCGCGCTCGCGGTGCTGGTCACGCACTTATCCGCGGCCACCGCGGGCTTGGTGTGGGTGGTCATCGAAAGCGTCAGATTCGGCAAACCGAGTTTGGTCGGCTTGGCAACCGGCCTCATCGCCGGCTTGGCGTCGATTACCCCCGCGTCCGGCTTCGTCGGCCCCATCGGCGGCTTCGTCATCGGCTTGGTCGGCGGCGTCATCTGCTACCAAGCGGTGCATTGGCTGAAAGTGAATTTGAAACTCGACGACACTCTCGATGTGTTCGCGGTGCACGGCGTCGGCGGCATCATCGGCACGCTGCTGACCGCGGTGTTCGGCGCGGCCATGTTCGGCGGCGCCGGGCTGGACGACGGCATCGGCGTACAGTTCGGCCGTCAACTGGCCGGGGTCGGCGCGGTCATCGTTTGGACCACGGCCGGTTCATGGCTGCTGGTCATGGCGGTGAAACGATGCGTCGGCCTGCGCGTCGATGCGGACGCGGAATACGAAGGCCTCGACTACGCCAGCCACGGCGAGCGCGGCTACCACCTGTAACCTGCCGGAGGTTTCGATGAAAATGATTATCGCCACGGTCAAACCGCATAAGTTTGACCAAGTCACGGCCGCGCTCATCAAAGCCGATGTGCTCGGCCTGACCACCTGCGAGGTGCGCGGCTTCGGCCGCGAGCGCAAAGACTCCACCGAGATTTCGCGCGGCATCGCGTACCGCACCAAACTCAAACCGATGGTTCTCATGATGGTGTCGGTCACCGACGAGTTGGTCGAGCCGGTGAAGAAAATCATCGCCGAGACCGCCAACACCGGCGAAATCAGCAGCGGCAAAATCTTCGTTCTCAACCTCGAAGATGTCCTGCGAATTCGCACCGGCGAGACCGGGGAGACGGCGTTGTTGTGAGCGATGGGGAATCGACTGCGGCCGCGACGATGCCAGGGGCAGTCATTCCGTGCGGTTGGAAAATGCCGGGGGCCGTCATTCCGTGCGGTAGAGGAATAAGGAAGCGCAGCGACTATATTCCTCACCGATACGGAATCCAGAGTCCCCCGCTCGTGGGCGGGGGCAGGCTTTAATTGGGCTTGCGCAGAAGCAACAAAAAGCAAAGACGCTGGACGCCCGCTTAACAAATCGCGGGCGTGACGGTGAGGGGAATCGACTGCGGGCGTGACGATGCCAGGGGCCGTCATTCCGTGCGGTAGAGGAATAAGGAAGCGCAGCGACTATATTCCTCACCGATACGGAATCCAGAGTCCCCCGCTCGTGGGCGGGGGCAGGCTTTAATTGGGCTTGCGCAGAAGCAACAAAAAGCAAAGACGCTGGACGCCCGCTTAACAAATCGCGGGCGTGACGGTAATGGACCAATTCACCCAAAAAACTCCCCCCACAACCCCTCAACGCATTCGCGCTCATCGGCGAACTCATCCCACGCCACGCGCAGCGGTTGCTCCATCAGTTTCAAGTCCAGCGACTTGCGCAAGTACAATTGGTAAATCCGCCGCAGTTGCCGGGCCGCATCGCCGGCAAGCGCCCCGGCGTCGCGCAGCGCGTCGATAGTGTCGGCGGTGGTGCGCGGGCGCACCACGGCCGGGTGCTCATGCGCGGCGCGCAGCACCAAATACTGCACGATGAATTCGATGTCGACGATGCCGCCGCGGCCGAGTTTCAAGTCGCACCATTGTTTGTCCGACTGACTGTTCGCGCGCGCCATTTTTTGTTTCATCGCCGCGATGTCGGCGCGCAACCGCTGCGGCGCGCGCGCCCGGCACAACACCTCGCGGCGCACCCGCTCGAATCGCCGCGAAAAATCCTCGCCGCCGGCCACCGCCCGCGCGCGCACCAACGCCTGATGCTCCCAAGTCCAAGCGTCCGCCAACTGATACTTGGCGAAGCCGGCCAATGAAGTGACCAGCGTGCCGCTGTGGCCGCTCGGCCGCAAGCGCATGTCCAGTTCATACAACGGGCCGGCGTGGGTGCGCGCGGTGAGAAGATGAATCAACCGCTGGCCGACGCGGGCGTAGTAGTAGCCGGTTTCCGCGGCGGTGTTTTCATGGCCGGCGTTGGCGACAGTTTCGCCGGCAACCGCGTCGCCATTTTCACCGTCGCCGGCGTCGTCATAACAAACCACGATGTCGAGGTCGGAGTGATAACCCAACTCGCCGGCCGCGAACTTGCCGTACGCGATAACCCCGGCCCGGCCGCGCGCGCCGGTTTCGTTTCCGCCGCTTTCAGCGTCGCCATCGCCGCCGCGTTTAACCGCCACCCACTGCAACGCATCATCAAACACTTGCTGCAGAATCACCCGCGCCAACTGACTCAATACCCGGCACACTTCGCCGGCATCGAGAACGCCCAACACATCCGCGGCCGCCACGCGCAACACTTGCGCATGATTGAACTCGCGCAGCGCGTTCATGCGCGACTCTTCGTCATCGCCGGCGACGGTGGCGGAAGCGTCGCCGGCCGCATGTCCGGTCTGCGTCAAGCGGCGTTGCAATTCGCGGCGAATGTCGGCCGCGCCGTACGCGCGCACATCGACCGGCGGGCTCAGCAACTCGTCCATCACCACCGGATGCGTACCGATGTGCCGGGAAATCCATGGACTGGCGGCGCACAACGACAACAGTTGCGCCAGCGCCAGCGGGTTTTCGATGAGAAGACTTAAATACACCGAGCGGCGGCCGATGGATTCCAGCACCGAGATGAACGCGGTGAGCGCGCGCTCCGGATGCGCGCGGCCGCCGGCTTGGCGCAGCGCCGGCGGAATCAAACGGTCGATGCGGTCGCGTTCGACGGCGGAGAACATTTGATACAAACGACCGGCGCGGAAGTCTTTCAACAACTGCGCCACGCGCGCGAAGTCGGTGAAACCGGCCGCGGCCAGCGTTTCATCAACCGATTGACTCGCGGCGTCGCGCCAGACATCAGCCAACGCGGCGTCGAGGTCGGCGTCGGATTCGGTGTCGCCGCCAACAGAACCACCGTCGGCCTCCGGCGCGCCGAGAATGTCGCCGAACGCGCGCTCCACATGCGCGCGGTGACGGTCGAGTTGGTTTCGGTATGCAGCCCACGAATCGAATCCCATGCTCCACGCCAAACGCAACCTCGCGAACGACGCATCCGGCAAACGCTGCGTCTGACGGTCGGCGACCATCTGCACGCGGTGTTCGGTGTTGCGCAAGAAGCGGTAATCTTGAAGCAGCCGCGCGCGCGCCGCGGCGTCGACCACGCCTTCGTCGGCCAGCGCGCGCAACGCCCGGCGCAATGACTGCGTGCGCAAGTTGCGGTTGCGTCCGCCGCGGATTAACTGGTGACTCTGCACCAAGAATTCAATTTCGCGGATGCCGCCGGGGCCCAACTTAACATCGTCCTGCATGCCTTTCTTTTTTACTTCGCGTTCGATGAGTTGTTTCATCTCGCGGATGGAATCGAAAGCGGTGAAGTCGAGATACTTGCGGTAGACGAACGGCGTGAGTTGCGCTTGCAGTCGCGCGCCGGCGTCGCGGTCGCCGCCGACCGCGCGCGCTTTGATGAGCGCATATCTTTCCCAGTCGCGGCCGTGCGATTGGTAATACTGCTCCATCGCCGCAAACGACAACGCCAGCGGCCCGCTGTCGCCGTTCGGCCGCAAACGCATGTCGACGCGGAATACAAAACCGTCGGCGGTGACGCGCTCCAACGAGGCGATTAACTTGCGGCCCAAGCGGGTGAAGTATTCATGGTTGTCGAGCGTGCGGGCGTTTTTATCGCCGACTTTTTTATCGCCGGCGCCGACGTTGCCATCATGGTCGACATCATGAACCGTCTGACCCGCATGTTGATAGGCGAAGATTAAATCGATGTCGGATGAATAGTTGAGTTCGCCGCCGCCCAACTTGCCCAAGCCTAAAACGACCATTCCGACCGCGTCGCCGTTGTCATCGCGCGGCGTACCGAAACGCGCGCTCAGCCACTTGTGATGATGCGCAAGCGCGCCGTCGATGCACGACTCGGCCAACGCCGACACGCCTTCCATGGTCTCGTCCAAATCGCCGGCGCCGGACAAATCGCGCCACGCCATGCGCACCATCTCCCGCCGCCGCGTGCGCCGCAACCGCGCATCCAATTCCTCCTCATCAGCGCAACCGGCCAGTTCGTTTTCAACCCGCGCGATAAGGTCGGCGCCGCGCCCGCGCCGGTCCAGTTCGCCGCTGTTGATTAACTCATCCAGCAACCTCGGCGCGCGAATGCAAGCGGTCGCCACAAAATCACTCGCCGCCCAAACCTGCGGCAACTCGGCACGCGTCGTCGCCGCCAGAAAAGAGACCCCCTGCTCCGCGCACGCCTCGCAAAACCCCTGCCACGACTCCTCAAACGCCTCCGCCAATTCCGCCGGCAACCGCGCCAGTGAGAACGGATGCAACGCCGCGGATGGTAGCGCCGACTTGGCGGCACCAGTGGATGCAGGTCTGTCGGCGACCGGCGCAACCGCCGCCGCGGATTCACCGCGACGCAACCGGCCGATAACCCGCTCGAAAAATTCCAACACCGCAAGACGCAATCGAAGCATGCTTTATTATAGTCACCACCGACACATATCCGGCGCACTTGCAGTCCCCCACTCATCGCGCCCACGGTTCTCTCGCCCGCAATGTCCGCCACTTCACGCCCGCGGCTCCCCCGCCGTCACGCCCGCAGTCTGTTAAGCGGGCGCGGGTTGATGTCGCCGGACTTTTAGCACGGCGCGAAGCACCGTGTAAAACGCGCCGCCCCCACTCCGTCTTCTGGAAGCCTACTCCCGCAGTCTGTTGAGTGGGGGGACGGCTACACGCGCCTACCGCCGCGTCAACGACGGTAGGCGCGAACGCCCGAATATCAGGCCGAACGAATCAAACCGCTTTTCCATAAAGCAGTCACAACATGCATTTGACCATCATGTTGCTTAGGTTCAGGAATAACAAGCCGCCACAGCTTCATTGGCTTGTTTTTCAGTTCTGGTGTTTTCCTTAATTTGGTCACAGCATCAACAGCATGTTTTTTATTCAACTTTTCGGATGATTTTTTCAGATATTCACCGCGCGGCACGCCTTTAACTAAGCCATATTCGCACAGACCTAAATATGCCGACCGAGGGCATACTTTACTCCGCATATTTATGCTTTTCGTCTCACTTTTCACCGCCTCGGTCCAGGCAATTCTCGGCGAATCGCATGCACCGCGACATTGCATTTCAGTGGCTCTAACTGCTGTTTTGCCAAATACCGTCATGTTTGCCTCTCATAGTTGGTCGAATACAAGCGAACTGTAGCACAGTCGCCACAAATGCTCCGCCGCCGAGTGTTGGCGACAGGGTAAAAAAATGGCGGGAACAATCACTCAACTGCAACCGCCATTTTCATGGAAACGGAATTAATGCACCTACCATTGCTGTTGTCAAGATTGTACGGCAAACCCTATCGCCACCCCCAGCAAAAAACACCGCCAAACTAGGCATGGTTTCCACGAACAGGACTGGGGCATGACGGCGAGAGCAACCGATTGCGGAGGGGGTTACTTCACAATTTCCCCGTGATGCCAATGCGTTACCGCTTCCGTTCCATTCGGCTCCCGCGAAACCCAACGACCATGCCGCTCACCATTCACAAATTGGCCTTCCCACACATCGCCATCGGCACCCCGCAAAACCCAATGGCCGTGTTGCTTGCCGTCCACAAAGGGGCCTTCCCACACATCGCCATCGCCCCACCGCTCAACCCAATCGCCGTGCTCCTTGCCGTCCACATAAGGACCTTCCCACACAGAGCCATCGGCAAACCGCACAACCCAATCGCCGTGCCGCTCGCCGTTCACATACGGACCTTTCGTCACAACGCCATCGACCCATCGCTCAACCCAATGGCCATGCCGCTCACCGTCCACATAGGGGCCTTCCTCTACCTGGCCATCGGCAAACCGCTCAACCCAATGTCCCTGCTTCCGCCCCTGTTCATCGGTGCGGTTGTGGCCAGGCACAATCGATTTGCCGAGTATCCTCTCAGCGATTCGGATGAGGTTGCCGGCGCGTTTGAGTTCGGACAAACCCGGCTCGGGGCGGACGGTGAGAGCATTTTTGGTTTTCATGACGGTTCTTCTGGCGACGGGTTTGCGGATGGCGAAGTGTAGCGCAGTCGGGCGGCAATGTTTATACAGTAGCGCGGACGGGAATCAGGAACATTCCATCCTGTTATCCCCTCTGCTGTTAGCCCCTCTGGTTTTTCCAGTAGTTCCAAACTTTCTTTGTTTCGGAAACCCAGAGCGCTTCCTTGTCGGATATATCCAAGCCCAGATACCGCGCAAGTTTATAAAAACCCTTGCCGGGCATCTTGTCGCCATATTTATGCACCACGATTGCGGTAAGCATACCTCGGCCAGCATAATATTCCTCTCTGCTTATTTGACCTAACAGAGCGGCCAAAGCAAAGTCGTTGGGAGCAAATGAAATGGCGTCGATTTCCTTAACCAGTTCGCCATATGTTTCCCAATCTTGACGCTTTGCCACGCTGACCAAGTGGGCTGTCGCTTGCGCTTTGGCTTTTTGCCAATCTTCGGGCTCGTAGCCGTGCGTGCTTTCAGGATTTTCCGGGTCTAACATTGTATTCCTCAAAGTGAATTTATGCGAAAGTGGAACGGGTTTTCTGGCAATTGCCATTGAGTGGGATTGAACTACTCGTTGCCAAAGGTGTCAAGACCTTTTTTAGTGACCCTTTTCGGTAACCCTTTTTAGTGACCCATTTCACCGCCACGCTGGCCGGGTCGAGTCCAGTACCGATATCCAACGTCTTCTCTTTCCGGTGCGGACCAAAACCGTAAAGACGCTGGACACCCGCTCAACAGACTGCAGGCGTGACGGGTGGGGGCGTGGCGGTGTGGCTGGCCGGTCAGATTCGGGCACTGGTCAGTTCTGGTTATCGTACAGGCGAAACACGCCTTTGTTTTGGTCAATTAATTCCAATTCAAACTTGGGCGGTTTCCCGCTGGACCAAGTTAGATAGCCGTTGGCGCGAAACCACTCCTTAATGCTCCTGTGAATTAAGTGCGGACAGCTCGCATAAAAACTGTCCTTATCGATGTCGGCGCGCGCCACGGTACCATCTGGCAATTCGATTGTAACCGTGCCCCATTCGCGCCGGAAAAGGCGCACATCAGCATGGCGGATACCCAATCCGTAGCCAGGACCGCCATTATTCCAAGCCGTTACTATGATTCGCATTTTGACCTCCGATTAGTTTGACAGTGATACATTGCAAGATTTCAGCACTTTGCCGATGGGTTCGGCGCTTCCAGCCAATGGGATGGTGTCGGTGTTGGGTGCTTGGTAAATCGATTCACCTTATCGCACACTCTCGACCGCAGTGTCAAGCGGTCGGGGCGAGAAATTTCCGCCCCCGCGTCAAACACGGAATGGCGGAAAAAACGCTGGATGCCCGCTCAGCAGACTGCGGGCGTGGCAGTGGAACATCGCACACGATAGCGGAGTTATTCCACGATTTCCCCGTGACGCCAATTTATTGTCCATTCTGTTCCGTCCGGTGTCCGCACAACCCAACGGCCGTGCTCTTTGCCGTCCACATATGCGCCTTCATCCACATTGCCACTGGCAAACCGCCTAACCCAATGGCCATGCCGTTTGCCGTCAACATATGTGCCTTCACACACACTGCCAACGCTGCATCGCTCAACCCAATGGCCGTGCCTCTTGCCGTTCACATATGGACCTTCCCGCACAGTGCCAGCCCACCGCTCAACCCAGTGGCCGTGCCTCTCGCCGTCAACATATGGATCTTCTTCCACAAAGTCTCCCCCAAAGCCAATGGCAAACCGCTCAACCCAATGTCCCTGCTTCCGCCCCTGTTCATCGGTGCGGTTGTGGCCAGGCACAATCGATTTGCCGAGTATCTCCGAAGTGATTCGGAGGAGATTTTCCGCGCGTTTGAGTTCGGCTAAACCCGGGTTGGAGCGGACGGTGAGGGCGTTTTTGTTTTTCATGACGGTTCTTCTGGCGGCGGGTTGGCGACGGTGAAGTATAGCGCAGCCGGTGTCGGCATCAGCGCATGGCGCCGGCTTGCCGGAGCGACCGCGGTTGGGGCGGTAAAGTGCACAACACGCCGGCACTTCTAACGCGCCAATCGTTCGATGCATGCGCACTCCTTTTTAACCGCGACACCCAAGGTCTCCCGATACGCCATGACATCATCCAGTGAGCCAAAGCCGCCATGCCATTTGCCGTAACGCGGATTGGTGCTGCGGCCGGAGCGGCCGGTACCGTGGTTGCAGTGCCCGCATTCCGCGTGATGAATGACCGCTTTGTGCGGGCCCGCTTGCCAGTTTTCATAAATGTAATAACGCGCGTCGATTGATGCGGCATGCGTTTTGTTATCGGCGCTGTTTGTGGCGTCGATGTCTTCGTCAAACGCATGTCGCGCATTATATTCGGCGCGCGCACTCGGCGATGACAACACGCGATACGCTTCTTGTATGCGTTTGAATTTATGGTCGGCGAACGCTTTATTCTCGCGTTTGTCGGGGTGATACCGTTGCGCTTTGCGTTTGTATGCGCGGCGTATTTCCGTAGCATCGGCATCGCGCGAGATTCCCAACACATCGTAGTGGGACTGTTCGCTCATCGTTTATCAATTCGCGTCGGCAACTTAACCGGCCGGCGAATAAGGCGCGCCGGCGTTGATGGCGTTGGAAGTGATTTTAATGACGCTGCCCAACACGCCGGCTTGTTCCCCGGCCGTGAACACCATGCTTTTTTGCCGGTTGCTCGCCGAAATTTCCACTTCGCCGATGTTGGTGTCGCAAGAAATCAGTTTGTCCAGCGGCACCGTGCGATTGGTTTTTCCGCCGTCAAAAATAATTCGTTGATTGGTCACGGTCAAATGCCCGTCATCGATGCGACGCCACTCTTGATGGCTTTCCGCCTTGCCGCGCGTGCCGCCAATCCACACGCCGCGCGCCACGCGGATGCCGCCATGCCCGGCGGCGCTGTGGCGCACCGCGCGCGTCTCAAACAAAGCGGTCGGCGCGGAATAAAACGCGGCCTCGCCGCGCTTCAACATGACATTGGTGTCCACCGTCGGCAAGCCGCCGCCTCGGTTGGCTCGCACCACATACTCTTCGGCGATGGCGTCCTGCCGTTCAACGCTTTGCCGCTTTTGTTCGGCGTTGTTCTTTGCCGCAAAAACGGCGCCGACAACAAACAACACGATTGCGACAAGAATCAGTATAAGGATGTCCATGCGGGAGGTCCGGTTGCGACAAAATGATGCGGGTTTGGGATATTAAGCGCGCCGATAATAATCCGTCAAGGGGCTGTACAGGTTCAATACATATGAGACAGTTCAGGCGGCCTGTTTGAGGGATTGATAGTATGCCATTGGGGTTTGGAAGTTTTGGTGTTTGCCGCCGTGTGGTCGGTGGTGGCAGTAGTGTTGTTGGCAGGCGTGTTCGAAGGCGGCGCGGAACTCGCTGCCGCCGTCCACTTGGATGGAGTGGATGGCGAACGGCATGGCGTGCAGCACATGTTCGAGGAAGCGCGCGGCGTTGTGGCTGGTGGCGCGGCTGTATGCGTGGGCGGTCAGGTAGCCGGTGGTTGGGCATACTGCGGTGAAGTTTTTCACGCTGGCGCCGGGGAACGACACGCTCATGTGGTCTATCTGCACCAGTTCGCCGGGCGCGGCGGCGCGCATGCCGTATTGCCATCGTTTGGCATGGTGTTCGAACGCGCGTGGGCGTTTGGGTTTGGCGCGGCCGGCCGCTTCGTCGACTTTCCAACTGCGGTATGATTTGACCCGCAAACTCTCTATCTGCATCGGGTGGACTCCGGTTTTCTGTAGATGGAAAAACTGCGAGGCTACCCGACCTTTTTGGGCTAAAAATGTCTCAAATGTGTTTGAACCTGTTCATACATTCCGCGGTATTATTTTCGCCGCTGAATTTGTGGCCGCCGGTGGGAGCAAACTTGCGAAAATGGGTGAATCGCCGATTTTTGTGCCGCCGCCGCGCTGATGGGGAAAGGTGCTGGCGCCCGCTTAACAGCCTGCGGGCGTGGCGGGTGGGTGAGGTGCGGGCGTGGCGGGTGGGGGCGGACTGTGGGCGTGGCGGTGGGAATTGCGCCGCAGCCGCCCTACCCTCTCGCGCCTATCCGCGATAAAATGCCGCTTTGCCCCAACTGCGTTTCGCAGTGAAAATCGCGACTTTTTCCGTTATTGATGACATCGACGCGCGCCAGTGGAATGCGCTGGCGCGCGGGCGTTATCCGTTTGTCCGCCATGAATTTTTGGCGGCGATGGAGCGGCACGGTTGCGTCGGCGAATCAAGCGGTTGGATTCCGCGCCATCTTGGCTGCTTTGACGGCGATGAATTGGTCGGCGCGATGCCGTTGTATGAAAAGCACAACTCGTGGGGCGAGTTCGTGTTCGACCACGCGTGGGCCGAGGCGTTCCACCGCGCGGGCTTGGCGTATTACCCGAAGTTGGTGAACGCGATTCCGTTCACGCCCGCGACCGGGCAACGCGTCTTAGTGCGCGAAGATGAGCGCGGCTTTGAGACAACAATCGCCGCGAAGTTGGTCGACGGCATGCGCGAATTGATGCGGCGCGGCAACTTCAGCGGCGCGCATAGTTTGTTTGTTGCGCCGCGCCAGTTCGAGCAACTCAACATCCGCGGCGCGTTATCGCGACTCGACTGCCAGTTCCACTGGCACAACCGCGACTACCGCGACTTCGATGATTTCCTCGCCACATTGAAAGCCAAAAAGCGCAAGAACATCCGCCAAGAACGCGCGCGCGTTGCGCAAGCCGGCGTCACCGTCCGCCGCCTCGACGGTCATACCGCCACCGCGCAAGACTGGCGCGACTTCACTTCGATGTACCGCGCCATCTACGACCGCAAGTACGGTTACCCGGCATTCAACTTAAACTTTTTCCGCGCGGTCGCCGATGCCATGCCAGAGCAAGTGCAATTGGTATTGGCGCAGCGCGATGGCGATGCCGAACACCCCATCGCGGCCGCGTTAATGTACTTGGACGACGACACTTTATACGGCCGCCACTGGGGCTGCCGCGAGATGGTCGACTGCCTGCACTTCGAGGTCTGCTACTACCAAGGCATCGAGTTGTGCATCGAGCGCGGTTTGCGGCGCTTCGACCCCGGCGCGCAGGGCGAGCACAAAATCGCGCGCGGCTTCTCGCCCACGCCGACGCGGTCGCTGCACTATTTGGCGGAGCCGGCTTTCGCCGATGCCGTGGCGCGTTTTGTCGGGCATGAAACATCCGGCGTCGAGCGGTATATCGACGCGGTCAAGCGGCATTCGCCGTATCACGCGGACGCGGCTTGCGAGCAACTTTGAACGCCGGCGTTTATAATCGCGCTCAACTGTCATCGTAGGTCATCGTAAGGTCATCGCGGGTCCACCCGCCGCCGCCACACCGTCACCACAAACACGCCCACCGTCGCAACACCGTCGCCACCAACGCGCCCACCGTCGCAACACCGTCGCATCCACCGTCGCCGCCGACAACACCGTCACCATGTCCGGCCCCTTCAGACTCAACATCGGCCGCCGCTTGGCGCGTTATCTCAGCGCGCCGATTCCCGGCTACGAACCGTTCTGCACCTACGATGTGCCGGTGCTGGAAGCGCACTTGCAGCCGGCCGACATTTTGCTGGTGGAAGGCGACACCCGCATCAGCACCGCGATTAAATATCTCACGCAGTCGACTTGGTCGCACTCGGCGTTCTACGCCGGCGACGCCACCGGCGTGTTCACCGACGACGGCGAGCCGTGTCCGCTGGTTGAGGCCGAACTGGCGCACGGCGTCATCGCCTCGCCGCTGTCCAAATACCGCGCGTTCAACACCCGCATCTGCCGCCCGGTCGGCTTGACCGTCGAAGACCGCGACACCGTGGTAAAAAGCATGGTCGACAGCATCGGCCTCGGTTATGACTTGAAACACATCTTCGACCTGGCGCGTTATCTGCTGCGCACACCGCCGATACCGATTCGTTACCGCCGCCGCATGCTGGCGTTCGGCAGCGGCGACCCGTCGCGCGCCATCTGCTCGACGCTCATCGCCGAGACCTTCCAGTCGATTCGCTACCCGATTCTGCCGCGCGTGGAAAAAAAGAAAACCGTCATCTCCAAATACCACAACCGCCGCCTGCAAATATCGCTGTATCATTACAGCGTGCAGGAAATTCTGCACATCCGCCACCACAGCCTTTTCACCCCGCGCGACTTCGATGTGTCGCCGTACTTCAAGGTGATTAAACCGACCGTCGAGACCGGTTTTGATTACCGGAAGTTGCGGATTGAGGATTCAAGCGAGGCGGATGCGGCGGATGCGTCGACCCAGTAACCGTTTATCTCTCGGAGGTTTTAGTCATGAGTAATTTGATTTTGACGATTTGTTCCAACCATAAATGCGACGGTGGGCAAGAGTACAGCAGCATTAATGGGCGGAAAATGGCGGATATGTTTCCGGAAAATGCGGTTGCGATGCAGGAGTTAACCGCGGCGCGTAACCGGGCGTTTGATTACATCACCAAAGAACGCCCGGAGAATTCTCCGGCGCCGATTTCATTGCACAAACAATTGCAACGCGGACCGGACATAAACCCCAATAACAGAGCAGGCAATAGTCGTTATCTGCCCGCGCTAAAAAGATACGCCGGGGGAAGATTCTATGAAGCATTTCATAAAGCCGTTGGCGATAATGACGATTACATCCAGCATCTGGACGAACAATCCGGCGACCATCTGCTGATTGTATCCGGACTCTACGGGTTGCTGACTCCCGCGGAGCCAATCCAAAACTATAGTTGCGATGTCTCGGATGAGCGGGGCATTAAACAACTCTGGAAAGAAAACTCACTCTTAACTTTGTTGATAATCGCTTACATTCGCACGCATAAAATAAAGCGTGTCTTTGATTTTATGGCTGATGACGCATATCGTCATTTGATTGACTGGGAATCCATTCAAAAGGAAACCGGTGAAACATTCTATTCTCATTGCCATAAAAAAATTGGCGGGAAACAACTTGGAGCGGATATGCTTCCCGAACTCGGATGGGCGGCCGGTCTTTTGCTTGCCGGAAAATGGAAAAAAAATCTGTCGGAAATTGAATTTGGCGCCACGGTTGTGAACGTTCTGCTCGCATCAACACAACCGGAATGGATTCCAGCCGGCATCACTCTTTCAAAGCGCGAGAAATGCGCGGCATGGGCAACGAGAATTGCCACCAACATTCAAGAATTTTTAGCGAAAGAAAGTCTGCCGATAAATTATTTCGACAACTTCAACGACCAAATTGAAGGGTTTCGTCCTCAAAACGAAACCATTGGCAGCGCCATGCATCAGATTAGAAAATTTAGAAATAATGTGGTTCACCACCACTGGTACGACCCGACAATTTCTGACATAACCAGTGCCAGACAGAATTACATAAAAATCTTAAATTGGGCAAAGGTAAGAGCGAAAAAAAGGGGAGATGAATGCATCGAACCGGAGGACGTCGACTACTAATGAACGACTCCCCCTCCCCCGCGGTCATCATTCTCTCCGCGCCGTCCGGGGCCGGCAAGACCAGTTTGGCGCGGCGACTGGTGGCCAGGCGGCCGGATGCCGCGCTGGCGGTGTCGCATACCACGCGCGCGCAGCGGCCCGGCGAGACGCACGGCGTGGATTATTATTTCGTCGACGCGGCCGCGTTTGCGGCGATGATTGCGGCCGGCCGGTTCATCGAATACGCGAGCGTGTTCGGCAACCACTACGGCACTTCGGCGGATGCGATTGAGGCGCTGATTTCGCGCGGCAAACATGCTATCTTGGAAATCGACTGGCAGGGCGCGCGCGCGGTGCGCCGCCAGTTTCCGGCCGCCAAGTCGGTGTTCGTGATGCCGCCGTCGTTGGATGCGCTGGAGCAGCGGCTGCGCGCGCGCCGCCAAGACGCCGATGCGGTCATCGCCGAACGCATGCGCGCGGCGCGGGATGAAATGAGCCACGCAAACGAGTATGATTACATCATCGTCAACGAGCAGTTCGACCGTGCGCTGGCGGAACTCGAAGCGGTGTTGCCGGTGGCGGTTGATTCCGGCGACGGTTGACTCCGGCGACGGTTGATTCCGGCGGCGATGAACCGCGCGATGAATGAAACCATGAATTCGACAGTGACACGACAGTGACACAGTAGCAACAGCGGTCGCCGTAAAATGGCGGCCGTTCAACTTTCACCCTTCAACGCAGAGAGGAAAGCAACATGGCACGCGTAACCGTAACCGATTGTCTGGAACATGTAGACAACCGCTTTCAGTTGGTCATGGTGGCGACGCGGCGGACCCGGCAACTGATGTTGGGCGCCGAGCCGCTGGTCGACGC
Organism: Gammaproteobacteria bacterium; assembly: GCA_028817405.1. Taxonomy (GTDB): domain Bacteria; phylum Pseudomonadota; class Gammaproteobacteria; order Arenicellales; family Poriferihabitantaceae; genus JAHRAW01. Next base: position 18,034 of record JAPPPS010000130.1, on the reverse strand, counting down.
CAAGAACGACAAGATGACCGTGGTCGCGCTGCGCGAAATCGCCGAGGGACTCATCGGGCCGTCGATTCTGGAAGAGCCGCCGCCGTTCCCGGAACTGACTTTCGGCGAACAGGACGCGCCCGAATACGCGCGCGACGGCGACTCCATCGAAGAGGAAACCCGTGCCGAGCCGGCTGCCGCTGAGCCGACGCTGGAAACGGACTCCGCCTGAGGCGACCGCGCTCCGGGCCGCGGCCGCGCCAAGCCGGCCGGCGGCCGCGGGGTTGGCGGCACCGGGCTTGCCGCCGAAAGCGCTCGTTCCGCCCAGGTCAAAACAGCCAAAGGTGTCAGAGTTGCCCGGCGACTCGCGGCCGTGGCGGCCGGCCGGCCGCCGCAGTCGCGCGCTGCTGGATGCGCTGCTCGACGACTTGCGCGCCTACCTCGGCGAGGCCGCGGTGGCCGACATCCGCGACGCCTGCCGCTTCGGCGCCGAGGCGCATGCCGGGCAGACGCGCATCAGCGGCGAGGCGTACATCGACCACCCGCTGGCGGTGGCGCGCATCCTCGGCGAGATGCGCATGGACAGCCGCACCATCATCGCCGCGGTGCTGCACGATGTGGTCGAGGACACCGACATCACCGTGGCCCAAGTGGCCGGGCGTTTCGGCGACGATGTGGCGGCGTTGGTCGACGGCGTCAGCAAGGTCAGCCAACTGGAGATGGAACCGAAGCACGCCGAGGCCGCATCGTTTCGCAAGATGTTCATGGCCACCGCCAAAGACTTGCGCGTCATCATCATCAAACTCGCCGACCGCCTGCACAACATGCGCACCTTGACGCCGCTGCGCGCGGAAAAACGCCGCCGCATCGCCCGTCAGACGCTGGAGATTTACGCGCCCATCGCCAACCGCCTCGGCATGCGCGACTTGGCGCAGAAACTTGAAGACTTAGGATTGTCGACGCTCTACCCCAAACGCTACAACGCCATCGCCAAAAAGTTGAGCGGCAAAAAGCGCGGACGCAAATCGGTGCTCGGCGAGTTGTGCGACCGCACCCGCGCCGAACTGGAGCGCGCCGGCATCGACGCCGAAGTCAGCGGCCGGGAAAAAGACATTTACAGCATCTACCGCAAGATGCGGCAGAAGAAATTATTGTTGCGCGAAGTGCAGGACATCAACGCGATTCGCATCGTCACCGAAACCCGGCCGCAGTGCTACCACGCGCTCGGCGTCATGCACCAGTTATACAAACCGCGCCCGGAAAGTTTCAAGGACTACATCGCCATCCCCAAGGTCAACGGTTACCAATCGCTGCACACCGTAGTTATCGGACCGTTCGGTCAGTCGGTTGAAGTGCAAATTCGCAGCCGCGCGATGCACCGCGTGGCCGAGAACGGCGTGGCATCGCACTGGTTGTATAAAACCGAGACCACCGGCGAGCATGCGCCGCAGCAGTTGGCGCAGCAGTGGCTCAGCAGTTTTCTTGAGTCGCAGCAGGAGTCCGGCGACTCCGGCGAGTTTTTGGAACACTTGAAGGCGGATTTGTTTCCGGACGAAGTGTATGTGTTCACGCCCAAAGGCGACATCAAACGCCTGCCGCGCGGGGCCACGGCGTTGGACTTCGCGTACGCGGTGCACACCGGCGTCGGCAACCGCTGCATCGGCGCGCGCATCAACCAGTACATGGTGCCGCTGCATGAAACATTGAACAACGGCGACCATGTGGAAATCGTCACCTCGCGCAGCGCGCGGCCGTTGCCGGCGTGGCTGGACTACGCGGTCACTTCCAAAGCGCGTTCGGCGATTCGACATGTTCTCAACCGTCAAAAAGACAAAGAGTCGTTCAAGTTGGGCGGCAAACTTTTGAAGCAATCTCTCGGCAAACAAGGCTACCGGCGCATGCGCATCCCCAGCGCGCATAAAGTAACGCTGCTGCAGCACTTGCAGATGGACGACTGGAATCAATTACTGCGCGACATCGGATTCGGCCGCCGCTTGCCGACTTTGGTCGCCAAACAATTGATTGCCGAGACGCAAAACCTCGACGGCAAAAACCGCGGCAACAGCGGCGACGGTGATAACAAACCCGCGGCCATGACCATCGAAGGCACCGAAAGATTGTTGGTCACGCATGCGAGTTGTTGTCACCCCATTCCCGGCGACCCGATTATCGGCGCCATGACCACCGGCCGCGGTTTGGTTGTGCACCGTTCCAACTGCCCCAATCGCCGCGAAATCATGCGTCATCCGGACAACTGTTTTCATCTCGCGTGGTCGGAATCGACGCAGGGCAAGTTTCAAGTCACGGTGAAGATGGAAACCCGCGACCAGCCCGGGGTTCTCGCGCGCGTCAGCAACATCATCGCCGAGCACGAATCCAACATCAACAACTTGCAAGTCGACCCGCAGCATCACAACTCGTCGTCGATGTCGTTCATCATCGAAGTCACCGGGCGCAAACACTTGGCGGCCATCATGCGCCGGCTGCATGCCGAAGATTCGGTGCTGCATTTGTCGCGCGCTTAACGCTTAAGTTTGAGTTAATGCCGCGGCGATTCATCAACGCGCGACGGTTAAGATGTACGCCGCGCATACAATTCCACCGTCATGAATTCACCCACCGTCCACCGCATCCTATTCGTCTGCCTCGGCAACATCTGCAGGTCGCCGACCGCCGAGGGCGTGTTCCGCGCGCAAGTCGAATCTCGCGGACTCGGCGCGCGGTTTGAAATCGACTCGGCCGGCACCGGCGACTGGCATCTCGGCGCGCGCCCGGACGGTCGCGCGCAACGCGCCGCAGCGCGGCGCGGCGTCGACTTAAGCGGCCTGCGCGCGCGCCAAATCGCGGCCGCCGACCTCGCGCGATTCGACCACATCATCGCCATGGACCGCGCCAACCATGCCGACCTCACGCGCTTGGCCGGCGCCAAACACCGTCACAAAGTCCGCCTGCTGCTCGCGCCCGGCGCAAACCGCGACGACGAAATCCCCGACCCGTATTACGGCGATGCCGCCGGCTTCGACCGCGCGCTGGATTTAATCGAGCGCGCCTGCGCCGACTTGCTCGACCACCTCGGCTACCGCGACCACGGCGACCACGGTGACCACCGTGACCACCGTGACTCTGGCGACCACCTCGACTCCGGCGACCGGCCGCGATGAATTCGCCCGCGCAACCACCGCGCATCCGCGTCGACCTCCCGGCCCAGACGCTGACGCTGTTCAGCGATGCCGGAGCCGACGGCGGCGACGGCGCGGCCATCCAATACCGCGTGTCCACCGCGGCCAACGGCGCGGGCGAAGTCAACGGCAGTTTTCGCACGCCGCGCGGCCGCCACATCATTCGCGCCAAAATCGGCGGCGGCGCGCCGCTCGGCGGGGTGTTCGTCGCGCGCCGACCGACCGGCGAGATTTTCACCGTCGCGATGCGCGCCGCGGCCCCGCAGCGCGACTGGATTCTCACCCGCATCCTGTGGCTCAGCGGCTGCGAACCGGGCCGCAACCGCCTCGGCCAAGTCGACAGCATGCGCCGCTACATCTACATCCACGGCGCGCCGGACGATGTGAGCATGGGGCGGCCCGGCTCGCGCGGCTGCATTCGCATGCGCAACCGCGATGTCGTGGATTTGTTCGACCGCGTCGCGGTCGGCACGACGGTGGATATTCATGGCTGATGCGGATGGCGTTTCTTTGGCGGCGACCGGCGCCGCGGGCAACACCGTCGCCGCCACGCAACAACCGCTCGGCCCCCTGATGGTCGACCTCCGCGGCGAATCCTTGACCGCGGCCGAGGCCGATTTGCTCCGCCACCCCGCGGTCGGCGCGGCGCTGCTGTTTGCGCGCAACTACCGCAGCAAGGCGCAAATCGGCGAATTAACCCGCGAAATCAAGGCGTTGCGTACGCCGCCGTTGCTGCTCGCGGTGGACCAGGAAGGCGGCGCGGTGCAGCGTCTCGACGCCGGATTTTTTCCGCTGCCCGCGCCGGCGCGCCTCGGCGAATTGTATGACCGCGACCGCGCTCGCGCCCGCGCCGCCGCCACCGTCGCCGGGCAATTGATGGCGGCCGAAGTCGCGCAAACCGGCATCGACTGCAGTTTCGCCCCGGTGCTGGATTGCCAAAACCCGCGCAGCGCGGTCATCGGCGCGCGCGCCTTCCACCGCGACCCGGCCGCGGTGGCCCAGTTGGCCGGCGCGTTCATCGACGGCATGCGCCGCGCCGGCATGGCCGCCACCCTCAAGCACTTCCCCGGCCACGCCGGCGTCGATGCCGACTCGCATCACCGGCGGCCGGTCGACTCGCGCGCGTTATCCGCCATCGAAAAGCGCGACCTGGCGCCGTTCGCCGGCCTGGCCGCGCGCGCCGGCGGCGTCATGACCGCGCACATCCAATTCCCGCGCGTCGACCATCGCGCGCCAACCTACTCGCGAATATGGCTGCGCGAAATTCTGCGCGGACGGTTAGGTTTCGATGGCATGATTTTCAGCGACGACCTCAGCATGGCCGGCGCGGCCGATACGGGCAACGCCGGCGACAGCGCGGCCGGTGCCGGCGACGGTGCGGGCAATGTGTGCAGCGCCGGCGACGGTGCGGCCGCCGACATGCCGGCGAGATGCATCGCCGCGCTCAACGCCGGCTGCGACATGGCGCTGGTATGCAACGACCCCACCGGCGCCCGCCACGCCGCCGACGCCCTCGGCGACGGTTACGCCTGCGACCAAAAGCGATTGGCGGCCATGCGAATCAACGCCTCCACCGCCGACCCGAACGAGTTGCAACGATTAGCCGCAGCCTTGACCGAACTCCTGCCGCCACCCGACAATTAAATCGCGCACTTCGCCACCTCCCCACCGTCACGCCGGCGACCGCCGGCCCCAATTAAGCCGGCGCTGGGGCGGGTGGTTGGTCAACTCCGGGGGCGGCGACGGTGTTGGAAAAACGCGCGAGGGTGTTTTCGTAAATCAGCAGTAGCGATGGGATGACTAACAGTACCAACAGCGTGGCGAAAGCCAGGCCGAAGGCGATGGTGGTGGCCATGGGGATTAAGAATTGCGCTTGCAATGAAGTTTCAAACAACAGCGGCGACAGGCCGGCGATGGTGGTGAGCGAGGTGAGCAGCACCGCGCGCAGGCGGAGGCACGCGGCATCGATGACGGCGTCGCGCACCGCCATGCCGCGCGCGCGCAGTTGTTTGTAGAACACCACCAAGATGATGGAGTCGTTGACCACGATGCCGGACAGCGCGAAGAAGCCGAACAGCGACAGCACGGTGATGTCCTGCCCCATCGCCGCGTGGCCCCAAATCGCGCCGACGATGCCGAACGGAATCACGAACATCACCAACAGCGGCCAGCCGTACGAGCCGAACACCCACGCCAGCACCAGATAAATCAGCGCCAGCGCCAGCAGCGCGCCGAAGCGCATGTCGCCGAGCGTGCGCTCTTCGTCGGCTTGGCGGCCGCCGAACGCGAACTCGACGCCGTAGCGGTCGGCGAGTTGCGGCAGGACTTCGGCCTCCAGCCGGGCGCGGATGCGGCCCGGGTTGTTGAGCGCCGGGTCGACATTGCCGAGCACCGTGACCGCCAGTTTGCCGTCGGCGTGGCGAATGATGTCGAAGCCGCGCTCGCGCTCGATGGAAGCCAGGTTGGCGATGAGTTCGGGGCGGCCGTCCGGAAGGAGCACCGGCAGCATGGCGAGGCGTTCCAGACTGCCGCGCTCGGCGGCCGGCAGCAGCACCCGCACATCGATGTCGTCGTAGCCGTCCGACAACGCCTGCAGTTCATAGCCGCTGTATGCGGCGCGCAACTGCCGCGACACATTGTCGACATTCAGGCCCAGGGCCTCGGCGGTCGGGGTCAGGCGCAGCACCATCTGCTCGCGGCCGTACGGCGAATCGTCGCCGACGCCGCTGACCCCGGCCAGGCCGGCCAGCACATCCTGCAACGCCTGCGCCGCCAACTTGACTTGGCCGATGTGTTCGCCGGTGACATTCAGGTCGAGGTCTTGGCCCGGCGGGCCGGCGAACGGTTCGAGGATGGTCAAACTTTCCAGGTTCGGCCGCGGCGGCAGTTTGGCGCGCCACGCTTTGATGATGTCGCGGTTGCGGGTGCGGCGGCGGTCGGGGTCCAGCAACTGTACATTGAGGCCGGCGAAGTGGTCGCCGTTCCGGTCCTCGCCGAACTCGCCGAAGGTGCGGCCGTGCTGCGCCACCACCACCTTGACGAACGCTTCGTCGACTTCGCGCTCGACCGCGCGCAATGCGCGCTCGGCCTCGGCCATGTAGGCGCGCACTTCGCCGGCCGGGGTGCCGGAGACGAAACTGATGTTGGCGAACAGGCCGCTGGTCTCGGCCTGCGGGAAGAACTGAAAGCCGATGCGGCCGCTGGCGGCCCAGCCGGCGGTGGCGATGAGCAGCGCCACGGCCAGCGCCACGGTGCTCCACCGGTGCGCCACCGCCAAGCCGACCGCGGGCCGAAACCCGCGCTCGCGAAAGGTCGCAAACGCCTGGTCCAACCCGCGCCGCATGCGCCCGGGGTTGTACGCCCCCATGCGCCGGAACGAATGCGTCAGGTGGCCCGGCAGCACCAGAAAACATTCGATGAGCGAGGCGATGATGACGCAAATCACCACGGTCGGAATCGCCTGCATAATCGTGCCGATGACGCCGCCGACTAACAGCAGCGGCAAAAAAGCGGCCGCGGTGGTCAGCGACGACGCGCACACCGGCCCCAGCATGCGCCGCGCCGCGGCCTCGGAGGCGACGCGCGGGCGCGTGCCTTGTTCATACTGCGACATCGCCTCCTCGCCGACCACGATGGAGTCGTCGACGATGATGCCGAGCGTCATAATCAAGCCGAACAAACTAATCATGTTGATGGAGCCGCCCAGCAGATACAGCGCCGCCAGCGCGGCCATAAACGACACCGGAATGCTGACCGCGGTCCACCACGCCACCCGCGCGCTCATGAACAAAAACAAAATCAGCACCACTAACACCAAGCCGCCGAGGCCGTTCTTCACCAGCAAATCGATGCGGTCGCGGATGAGTCGCCATTCCTCGTTGTAGGCGACCACCTCGACCCCGGCCGGCAGCGCCGGGCGCGTCTGGTTCAGCCAATTGTGGAAGATGGCGGCCGAGTCCAGCGCGTCTTCGTTTTTGGTTTGTTGCAGCGTGAAGTTCACGGCCGGGCGGCCGCGGTAGCGCAGTGTCACTTGGCGGTCTTTGGGCTGGCGGGCGATGGCGGCGATGTCGCCTAAGGTCACCAGTCGCCCTTGTTCGCCGGTCACCACCGGCACCGATTCGAAGTCCGGGGCGCGCGTGCGGCGCTCGCGGAACCGCAGTTGGCGCGAGGTGTCGGCCTGGCCGATGATGCCGACCGGCACATCCTGCGACCACGCCTCGACGCGCCGCCCGATGTCGTCCAGCGACAGTTGCAATCGGCGCAGTTCGGCGGCCGGCACCTCGATGGCAATCATCTCGGCCGGCAGGCCGCTGACCACCACCCGGGCGATGCCGCGCTCCAGCAACTCGGCTTCGAAACGCCGCGCCAACTGGCGCAACTCGCCGAGGTGGTCGGCGGCCGCGAGAAAACTGGCGACCGGCTCATAGTCGGTGGCGCGCGTCACCTCCGGCGTCTCGGCCGCGGCCGGCAGCGTGGTGGTCTGGTCGACGCGGTCTTTGACTTGCTCCACCGCCAGCGACAAATCGGCGTCGTCCTCAAACTGCAGCACGATGCTGGAGACCCCTTCGCGCGATTTCGAGGTCATCTCTTTGAGGTGGTCGAGGTTGCGCAACTGCTGCTCCAGCGGAATCGTGAGGAGGTCCTCGGCGTCGCCGGCCGAGGCGCCGCGCCAGGTGGTCACCACCACCGCGGCCGGGATGTCGAAGTCCGGCAGGAACTGGGTGTTCAGGCGGTTCAGCCCCCACACGCCGGCCAACAGGAGCATCACCATCAGGAGGTTGGCGGCCACCGGGTGGTTGCAAAAAATGCCGATGAGGCCGCGGCTGTTTGAGTCGGCGGTTTGCATGCGGGGGCGGGGGCGACGGTGGGGGCGACGGGGGCGGCGACGGTGACGGTGGCGACGGTGACGGCGGTGACGGTGACAGCGGAGAAAACTACGGCGCGATTCGCACTTGCAAACCGTTGATGGCTTGCGGCAGGCGCGAGTCGAGAATCAGGTCGCCGGTCTGGAAATCATCGCCGGCGACGATGAGCAACATTTCACCACGGCCGTCGCCATCGCCGGCGTTATTACCGTCGCCGGCACCGTCGCCGGCGCCGGACTCGATGCGGCCCAGTCGCCGCACCGTCTTCGCCTGCAACTTCTGGTCGCGCACCAAATAAATGCGCGCGTTGCCGTATAACGAATCCGGCGAGAGAAGCACCACATTATCGAGCGGCGGCAGGCGCAGATGGATTTCCATAGTCGCGCCCGGCACCGGCAAGCCGCCGGCACCGGCACCGTCACCGTCACCGTCGCCGGCACCGTCACCGGCGCGGAAAAACGCATCGACGCCGCCGCGCCCGGAGCCGACTTGCGCCGACAACCGGTGCAGCAGCAGCGCGGGGCCGGCGGCCGCGGCATCGGCATCCACGGCCTCCGCGGCCGGTGCCACCACCGCCGTCACCGTCCGCCCGGCCGCCAACGCCCGGCGCAACGCCGGCAGGTGGCCGCTCGGCACTTGCGCGCGCAACTCCAACTGCGCTTCGTCATAAAGTTCCAGCAGGCGGCCGCCGGCGCTCACGCGCTCGCCCGCCGCCACAAAAACCTGCGTGACCCGGCCGTTGAACGGCGCGGTCACGCGGGTGCGCGCCAAGTCGCGTGCGGCTTGCTGCGCGGCCGCGGCGGCGCGCGCGCGCCGGGCTTGCAGTTGGCGGCGGCGGGCCGGCGCGTCGTCGATGGACTGGCGGCGTTGAAGCACCGCCAAGCGTTGCCGCTCATGCTGCTCGCGCGCTTGGTCCAGCGCGGCCTCGGAGCCGCTGCGGCTGCGCGCCAACTGCGCCGCGCGGTCAACCGCCCGGGCGCGCAACGCCAGCAACGCTTCCTCGGTTTTCAGCGCGTCGATGTCGGCGCGTTGCCGCACTTCCTCGCTGTCCAACTGCGCGTCGATGTCGGCTAATTCGGCACGCCGCTGGCGGAGTTGCAAGTCGGCATCGGCCGCGTCCAACGCCACCAACGCCTGGCCGCGCCGCACCGCATCGCCTTCCAAGGCCGCGACTTCGACCACATCGGCCTCGAGGCCGGCGGTCAGCACGCTGCGCGTCGGCGATTCCACCCGGCCGAACACGCGCAAGGTCGGCGCGGCCGTGACTTTCTCGGCGGCGCGCACCGACACCACCGGCGCGCGCGTCTCCGCCCGCAGCGGTTCCGGCGGCGGCGCGCTGCTGCTGAGATACCAAAACACCAGCGCGCCGCCCGCTATAATCAGCGGCGGCAGGATAAACTGGCGGATGTTGCGAACGCGCATCGATTTTTCCCTTGTCGCGGCGCGCGATTATAAAGGGATTCGTCCACCGTCAAACCCATCGGAACAAACCACATGAACATGAGCAACGACAGCCACGACAGCATCGAAAGCAACGACAGCCGCCACGACGCCGACACCGTGCTCGACGCCTATTTGCGCCGATTCACCAACCGCCGCCAGGTGACCCTCATCGGGCCGGTGCTGAGCCGCGCGCCGCGCGCCGGGCGGCTGCGCGAGCCGTTGGTTTGGGTCGACGGCGGGGCCGACCACCGCGGCCCCATCTTCCGCGACCGGCCCGGCATCGCGGTCGGCGACGGCGACTCGGCGAAGTCGCGCCTCGACCAATACCTGCCGAAGGAAAAGGACTACTCGGACTTGGCGTTCGTTTTGCGCCGCATTCCGCGGCAGTTCGCCGAGGTGGTGCTACTGGGTTTTCTCGGCGGCCGCCGCGACCATGAACTGTTCAACTTCGGCGAGGCGCACCACTTTTTGGCGGCGCGCGAGACCCCGACCCGCCTGCGCTTCGAGCACAATGTGCGCGCCTACTCCAAAGGCGAGTGGCAACTCCACAACCACAACGCGTTCAGTCTGGCGGTGTTCGCGCCGGCCACCGTCACCTTGACCGGGCCGTGCAAATATCCGATTGACGCGCCGACCGAAATCGCGCCGCTGTCGTCGTTCGGCTTGAGCAACCGCAGCCAAGGCGAGTTGCTCCTGCGCACCGATGCGCCGGTGTTTATCTTTGAACGCGAGCGGGAAGTCGCGCACGGTTATAGCGGCGACGGTGATGCCGGCGGCGGTTCGCATGGCGACGGCGGGAGGGGTTACGGTGGCGGCGGCGGCGACGCTGGCGGCTCACACGGCGGCGGATACAGCGGTGGCGGCTGGCGGGGCGGCGGCTCGCACTTGCGCCGGCCGCGCCGATGAGCGACCCGTTCGACTTCCGCGCGCGCGCCCACCGTTTCGCGGTCATGGGCAATCCGGTCGCGCATAGTCGCTCGCCGTGCATTCACCGCCGATTTGCGCGCCAGTTCGACCTCGACATCGACTACCGCCGCATCCAAGTCGAGCGCGGCGGTTTCGCGCAGGCGGTCAGCCATTTCGCCGCGCGCGACGGCGCGGGCCTCAACATCACATTGCCGTTCAAGGTCGAGGCGTGGCGGTTGTGCGGCACGCCGGGCAACACCCTGACCGCGCGCGCGGCGCAGGCGCAGGCGGTCAACACCGTGAGTTTCGAGCGCGGCGCAATGCGTGGCGACAACACCGACGGTGTCGGCATGATTCGCGACTTGGAAGACAACCGCGGCTGGGAAATCGCGGGCCGGCGCGCGCTGTTGTTGGGCGCGGGCGGCGCGGCGCGCGGCGTGGCTTGGGCGTTGTTGGAGCGGCGGCCGGCGCTTCTTGCCATCGCCAACCGCAACTACGGCAAAGCGCGGGAATTGGCGGCGAGTTTGCGCGGGGACGGTGGCGACGGTGGCGGGGACGGTGGCGACGGTGGCGGTGGCGGGGACGGTGGCGGCGGCATCCCCATCACCGCTTGCGGTCTGGCGGACCTCGACGGCGATTTTGACCTGCTCATCAACGCCACCTCGGCCGGCATCGACGACACCGTCCCGGCCATCGACGCCGCCTGCATCGGCTCGGGCTGCGTGGCGTACGATTTGATGTACGCCGACGCCCCGACCGCGTTCATGCGTTGGGCAACGGCGCATGGCGCAGTGGACGCCGGCGACGGTCTCGGCATGTTAGTCGAGCAGGCGGCCGAGTCGTTTCACCTGTGGCACCGGCGGCGGCCGGCCACCGCGCCGGTGCTTCGCGCGTTGCGGGCCGGGCAAACATGAGCGCGCCCACGCTGCCGGCCGACTTCGGCGACGCGTTGGTCATCGCCATCTCCTCGCGCGCGCTGTTCGACATGCGCGCCAGCCACGCGGTGTTCGAGAACGACGGTTTGGACGCGTACAGCAAATACCAAATCGCGCGCGAGACCGAGCCGCTGGGGCCGGGCGTGGCGTTCCCGATGGTGGAAAAATTCCTGCGATTGAATAACGCCGGCGATGGCGGCGACGGCGCGCAAAAAGTCGAAATCGTGCTGCTCTCGCGCAACAGCGCCGACACCGGCTTGCGCATTTTCAAGTCCATCGAACACAACGGTTTGGACATCACCCGCGCCGCCTTCACCGGCGGCCAGTCGCCGTACCGGCATGTCAAATCATTCGGCGCGCATTTGTTTTTGTCGGCCGACCCGGCTGATGTGCGCCGCGCGCTGGAGTCCGGGGTGGCCGCGGCCACGGTGCTGCCGCCGCGCGATGAATCGCCGCCGCCGGACGCAGATTCACAGCCGGCCGTCGCCGCCGACGCGCCGCTGAAAATCGCCTTCGACGGCGACGCGGTGCTGTTCTCGGACGAAGCCGAGCAGGTGTTCCGCGCGCGCGGCAAGGACGCTTTCAACGCCGCGGAAAAGGAAAAAGCGCGCGCCGGGCGCATCCTGCCGGGCGGGCCGTTCAAGAATCTCCTTGCCGCGCTGCACACCATTCAGCGCGCCTACCCGGCCGACGCCTCGCCGATTCGCACCGCGCTGATTACCGCCCGCTCGGCGCCCGCGCACGAGCGCGTCATCAAAACCTTGCGCGCTTGGGACATCCGCATCGACGAGAGTTACTTCCTCGGCGGCATGGAAAAAGGCGAGTTCCTGCGCGCGTTCGGGGCCGACATTTTCTTCGACGACCACATCAAACACTGCGAATCGGCGCGCGAACATGTGCCGACCGGGCATGTGCCGCACGGCATTATTAACGCCTGAGGCCGGCGCGACGGTGACGGTGATGGTGACGGCGAGCGGCGACGGTGACGGTGACGGTGACCGGCGACGGTGACAGTGACAGTGACGGTGACGGTGAGCGGCGACGGCGACGGTGACCGCGACCGCGCAAGTTGTCACCGGCGCGCGCGCTTGGGGTAAAATCCGCAGACGACTTTGCCCCGCCGCCCGGCCGTTACGATTCCCGGCCGTTACGATTCCGCGCCGCATTCATTCCGCCGCCCTTCCCCGCCGATGCTCTTCGATTTCGTTCTCGCCTACTGGCATCTGTTTGCGATGTTGGTGGTGGTGGTTTTTCTCCTGGCGCTGAACCCCGGCGCCGGCGGCAAAAAGGTCTCGCCGTTGCAACTGCCGCAACTGCAAAACCGCGAGGCCGCGGTGGTGCTCGATGTGTGCGAGCCGGAGGCCTTCAAGCAGGGGCATATCGAGCAAGCCATCAACCTGCCGCTGGGCCAAATCAAGGACAAAATCGCCAAACTCAACAAGCACAAAAGCAAGCCGATTATCGTCGCCTGCCAAAACGGCAGTCAGTCAGCCAAAGCGGTGGCGATTCTGCGCCGCCTGGAATTCGACCAGTTGTATATTCTCGAAGGCGGCCTGGCCGCGTGGCGCAAGGAAAACCTGCCGCTGGTGAAGGGCTGAAGCCGCGCCGGCCCGTGCAGTCGCGCCCACCGTCACCGTCACCGCCGTTGCCGCCGTCGGTCTCGGTCATCGGCGGCGGCGCGTGGGGCACCGCGCTGGCGCTGGCGCTGGCGCGCAACATCCAGGCGGTGAAGTTGTGGGGCCGCGACCCGGCGCGGATGCGCGAAATGGCGCGGTGGCGGTGCAACTGGAGATACTTGCCGGGCGTGGACTTCCCGCCCAACTTGGCGGCGCACAGCGACTTCGATGCGCTCATCGACGCGCCCTTGTGCTTCGTGCTGGCGACGCCGAGTCATGCGTTTCGCGCCACCGTCGAGCGCCTGCGCCGCGCCATCGCCGCGGCCGGGTATGCGCCGGGCGCGGCGAAGGTGATTTGGGGGACCAAGGGATTTGACCCGGAAAGCGGCCGGTTGCTGAGCGCGGTGGTGGAGGAGGTTTTTGGCGGGGATGGCGACGGTGGTGGCGAAAATTCCGGTGCCGCGGCCGGCGACGGTGGCGGCACCGGCGGGGATACCGGCGACGCGGCCGGCGACGCGGCTGGCGAAAATTCCGGCGGCAAAACCGTCACCCGCGCGGTCATCTCCGGCCCCAGTTTCGCCGCCGAGACCGCGCGCGGCTTGCCCACCGCCTTGACCTTGGCCTGCGCCGACCGCGATGCCGCGCAGGCGTTGGCCGGCTGGTTTCGCGGGCCGGCGACGCGGGTTTATTTCAGCGACGACTTGGTCGGCGTGCAACTCGGCGGGGCGATAAAAAATGTCCTGGCGATTGCCGCGGGCCTCAGCGACGGCTTGAACTACGGCGCCAACGCCCGCGCCGCGCTCATCACCCGCGGCCTGGCGGAACTCACGCGCTTGGGGGTCGCGCTCGGCGGCCGCGCCGACACTTTCGCGGGCCTCACCGGCCTCGGCGACTTGGTGCTGACCTGCACCGACGACCAGTCGCGCAACCGCCGCTTCGGCCTCGGCTTGGGGCGCGGCCAACCGGCCGACGCAGTGCGCCGCGACATCGGCCAAGCCATCGAAGGCATCCACGCGGCGCGGACGCTGCACCGCCTGAGCCGCGAATTAGGCGTGGACATGCCGATTACCGCGCAAGTCTGCCGCATCGTACACGAAGGCCACGACCCCGCCGACGCCGTCCGCAACCTACTCCGCCGCGACGCAAAAGCGGAATCCGGCGGATGAATTTCGAATCGCGGTGGCGATGGTTAAGTCGGCAGGGGCCGGAAAACGCCGGGGGCCGTCATTCCGTGCGGTAGAGGAATAAGGAAGCGTAGCGACTATATTCCTCACCGATACGGAATCCAGAGTCTTTATATTGGGCTGGCGCGGCATCGCCAATGACGGCAAACGGACAAGGCGGCGGGGATTGGTTTTGCGGCGGAAACGCTCAATCGCCACTCCGGGCTTTGACCCGGAGTCCAGAGTCTTTATCTTCTGTCATTTCCTCGCGACTCAATGCGACTCAATTAAAGACTCTGGACTCCGGCTGTTGCCGGAGTGGCAGTGGGGTGCCGGTGATTTCGCCCGCAGACCCCTCCACCGCCACGCCGCAGTCCCCTCACCCGCCACGCCCGCAGTTTGTTAAGCGGGCGCGGCCGGCGATTCAAATGCGGCATCGTTGCGTCGGTGAATTTGCCGTCCTTGGCGTCTGGATTCCCGCGTCCAAGCGGGAATGACGGCCCCCGGCATTTTCGCCGCTTCGGCCATCACCGCCGCACTTAATTCCGCTGCGCGAAGGGCCGGCGATGGCCGGAAGATGCCGGGGCCGTCATTCCGTGCGGTAGAGGAATAAGGAAGCGTAGCGACTATATTCCTCACCGATACGGAATCCAGAGTCTTTATATTGGGCTGGCGCGGGGCCACCAAAAGCAAAGACTCTGGATTCCCGCTTAAAAGCCTGCGGGAATGACGGCGCTACGCGCCGCAACGCCCACCGCTCCCGCCGCCACGCCGCAGTCCCCCACCGCCACGCCGCAGACCACCCCCGTCACGCCGAAGTCCCCTCACCCGCCACGCCCGCAGGTTGTTAAGCGGGCGCAGAAACTTTTTTCCATCGCCCCCTTGACTCCCCTCGATTTGTGCTATATTCCGCGTCTCATCTGGAACTCGCTCTCGGAGGCTATCCCATGAATTCCCTGAAATCCGCGGACACCCACGCCGCGAAACCCCGCGCCCACGCCATGAAAACCCGCACCCGCACTGCTGTTATCGCCCCCCCCCCCCCCCGCGAAACGGGGATTAATTAGCGGGGTATTCCTCGCCGCGCTGGCTGTCGCCGCCTTGGTTGCGGTCGCGCCGGCGCAAGCGCAGACCGCCCGCACCCTCACCATCTCCGCCACCGGCAACAACGGCGACCGCGACGCCACCGCCCCCGGACTGCAAGTCCACGAGGGCGATACCGTCAACTTCGCTGCCACGCTGGACGGATTGACCGCCGGCAGCAGCGTTATTGTGAATACGGCGACCCTCGGCGGAACCGCCACAGCAATCCAAGACTATGATGGTACGAGAGCGGGCGGCGTTCCGGCAGTGAATTTTGGCGCGTTTTTCCCGGCAAGTCTCCAAAACACTCGTGCTCTCACCATCACCGACGACTCCATCACCGAAGGTGACGAGACCATCACTGTTTCGGTTACGGTGAGCCAAGGGGCTTCTTTCACCACCGACACCATCACCGTTACCCCGGCCACCCTCACCGTCACCATCTTAGCCAACGACGGCAACGCCTTTTCCATCGCCGCCGGCGCGGCCTCGGTCGCCGAAGATGTCGGCAACATCACCTTCACCGTCACGATGATTGGCGAGGCGCTCGCCAGCGGCAACCGCACCGTCAACTGGACCGCCGCCGGCACCGGCATCACCGCCGCCGATGTGGACTCGCTCAGCGGCACGCTGACCTTCACCAACACCGGGCAGATGACCATCACCCTCGCGGTCACCGACGACAGCGACTCCGAGGGCGACGAGACGCTGACCGTGACCTTAAGCAACCCGTCCGGCGGCGCGACGATTAGCACCGCGAGCGCGAGCACGGTGATTGAGGATAACGATGCGGTGCGGACGCTGACGGTGACCGGGCCGGCCGGCGGCAGCATCACCGAGGGGACCGCCGGGACTTTTAATATCGGCATTACCGGCACGGCGTTTAGTTCGCCGACGGCGGTGACTTGGACGGTGACGCATGCGCAAACCGGCGGGACTTCGGATGCGGATTTTGGCGGCGCGGCCGGGCTCAGCGGCAGTGTGACTTATCCGACGCAAAGTTCTTTCACCATTACGCCGGCGGATGATGATTTTGTTGAGAGCGCCGAGGCATTTACCGTGCAACTTTCGGTTGCTGATGATATGGCGGATGGCGGGACGGCGTTTGGGGCGGAGGCGAGTTTGAGTGTTGCTGATAACGATGTGGCGGGGTTGGTTATTGCGCCATCGCCGTTGTCGGTGCCGGAGAAGGGGATGGCGAATTACACGGTGCGGTTGGCGACGCAGCCGGTGGATGACACGGCGACGGTCACGGTGACTATTACCGGCGGCGGCACGACGGTAACTTTTGCGCCGGCGACTCTGACTTTCCGTGCCGCCGCTTGGGACACGCCGCAAACAGTTACGGTAACGGCCGCCGAAGATGCAATGGTCGGTGACGATGTCACCTTGACGCACACGGTGGCCGGCATGGATGAATACAACGGTATTACGGCGGTGGATTTGACGGTGAATATCGTTGCGCGACCGACTACACAAGCAACGCATGATTTATTGTTGCCGGAAGTTACGCGCGCGGTGGTCGGTCAGCAGATGCAGGCGATTGCGGGGCGGGTTGGAACAATCAATGGTGGCGGCGTTGGCGACTCGGCGAGTTTCAGAGAACGCGGTTTTCCGGGCTTCGCCGGCGCCGCCGCCGCTCATTTGCAATCGCTTGCCGGCGACGCTGATGCCGGCGACGCCGGTGATTTGGATGCGAAAGAATTATTGCGCGGTTTGGAATTCGTGTTGCCGTTATCGGCCGGCGCATCGCATGGCGATGCCGGCGTTGGCGACATTGCGTTTTGGGGCGGCAGTGACTACCGTGACTTCAGTGGCGAAGACGGCGATGATGATTGGGACGGCTCGGTGTTGGGTTTGCACTTCGGCGTTGATGGTCAAGTGCGCGCTCACCTGCATGCCGGACTCATGGTTTCTTACAACGATGCGACAAGCGAATACACGCGCATCAGCGATGGCACGACTGACAAAGGCGATTATGAATTGAACATGACTTCGGTGAGTCCGTTTTTGAATTGGCGTTTGAACGATGGCAACGCATGGGCGAGCGTGACTTACGGCAGCGGCGAAGTGGAAGTCAAACCGGACGGTGATGAAGCGTCGCGCAACGATGTGAACATGAGCGGCGTAGCGGCCGGTGGTTCTCGGCGATTGTTGGAACAAGGCGGCCGGGAGTTAAGTTTGCGCGCCGATGCGTTCATCGCCGAGTCGGAGGTTGAAGGCGACGGCGACAACGCAACCGCCGGCATCGATGATGATTTGGATGTCGATGCCAATCGTTTGCGCGTCGCCTTGGCGTGGAACTATCCGCAACGATTCTCCGACGGCCGACTCACGCCGGCATTCGACTTGGGCTTGCGCCACGACGGCGGCGACGGCCGCACCGGCACCGGTTTGGAACTCGGCGGCGCGTTGAAGTTTTATGCGCCGGCGGTCGGCTTGACGCTGGAAGGCAACGCCCGCGCATTGCTCGGCCACACCGGCGACCACCGGGCATGGGGCATCGGCGGGCTGATGCGCGTCGAGTCGGGTGCCGACGGTCAGGGCCTGGCGGTCACCGTCGCGCCGAGTTATGGCGGGGATTTTGTTGGTGGTTATGGCGGCGGGAATTCGCAGGCGTTATGGAATGGCTTGCGCCGCGGCCAGACGCCCGCTGACTTGCATGCGCGATTGGATGCGGAAGTCGGCTATGGAATGCCGGCGATGGGTTTCGGCGACGCGGGATTGTTCAACGGCGGCATGCTGACACCGTATAGCGCACTGCGCGTGGGCGATGCGAGCCGCGACTACCGTCTCGGCGTACGATGGAACACCGGCCCGCGCATCGACCTCGATTTATCCGCGCGCCACATCAACGCCGCAACC
>JAPPPS010000091.1 GCA_028817405.1 Gammaproteobacteria bacterium | reverse complement strand
CACATCGGCGGCGACACCGCATGGCGCGACGGTTTAATCGGCGTTGCGGTGGCGCACAGCAGCGGCGACATCGACTTCACCGTCACCGCCGATGGCATGAAGAGTTCGCTGGAAACCAGCGTCACCAGCGTCCACCCCTATCTGTCGCGCCGCATCAACGGTTCCCAACTCTGGTTAACCGCCGGCTACGGCAGCGGCGACGCCGAGTTGCGCGAACCGGGCACCGTCATCAAAACCGATGTGACCGTGACAACCGCCGCCTTCGGCATAGCCCACGCGCGCGGCGACCTGTTCACCGCCGGCATCAACGCGCAATACAACCGCGCCAAGTTGGACGCGGCCACGGGCGACGGCAAAACCCTGCCCGCCACCACCGCCGACACCATCCGCATAACCGCCAACGCCGAGGCCGGTTGGACGCACGGCGCCTGGCGGCCATTCCTGAACTTCGCCCTCCGCCACGACTCCGGCGACGGCAACACCGGCGGCGCGGCTGACTTGGGCGGCGGGGTGGAATGGCAAACGCCGACCGTGTTAGTGCGCCTCGCCGGCTCGGGCCACATCCAAGGCCAAGCCGCGGATGAGCAACGCGCAACCCTCACCGTCCGCAAATCCACCGGCAACTTCGACCTCAACCTAAACCTCGCCGCCGACCCCACCGGCCTCGACACCGCCCGGTTGCTGCACGGTGAATGGCGTTTTTAGATGAAAGACGCTGGACTCCGGCTGTCGCCGGAGTGGCAGTGGGCGCGGCCGTGGTGGCGGGGGTGACGAATAAACCGCGAAGGCCCCAATCGCCACTCCGGGCCCCGACCCGGAGTTCAGAGTCTTTGCTTTTGGTGGCCCCGCGCAGGCCCAATTAAATACTCTGGATTCCTGAGCGGTGAAAAATAGTGGCGCCGCGCTCCTTGTTTTTCTACCGTCAGGAATGACGGCGCTTCGCGCCGCCTTTCACCGCGCGCTCATTCCGTAACCTCCACCCCCGCCTCCGCCAGCGCCGCGCGCAGGTGGCGGTAGCCCATGCGCGCGTATTCCAGCGGCGGGGCTAATGCTGGGTCTTGCTCGGCTTCCACCACCAGCCAGCCGGCGTAACCGATGTCGGCGACCGCGCGGGCCACCGCATGGAAGTCGATGCAGCCGTCGCCGGGCACGGTGAATACGCCGTCCAGCACCGCCTGCATAAAACTGCAGTCGGCGCGCAACGCCTCTTGCCAGGCCGTGCGGCGCAGGTCTTTGCAGTGGATGTGCCGGACGCGCGCAGCGTATTTCCGCAACAACGCGACCGGGTCGCCGCCGGCGAATGCCAGGTGGCCCGTGTCCACCGTCAGCCCCACCGCCTCGCCGCTGTTTGCCATCAACGCATCGACTTCGGCCGCGGTTTCCACCACCGTCCCCATGTGGTGGTGGTATGCCATGCGCACGCCGGCGTCGGCCATGTGCTCGGCTAATGCGGTGAGTTTCGCGCCGTAGTCGCGCCATTCATCGGCCGCCATGACCGGCCGCGCACTCAGCGGCGCCTCGCGCTCGGCTTGCACGCTGCCGCTGGTCTCGGCATACACCAACACCTTCGCGCCGAGCGCGCGAAAGGTCTCCAACTGCCGCGCGATGTTGTCCTTTTCCTCCTCCACCGACACCGCGCGCAACCGCCCGGAAAACCAGCCGGACGCGAGTTGCAGTTCATGCGCCGCCAACAACGCGCCTAATTCGGCCGCGTCCATAGGATATTTCGCGCCGGTCTCGGTGCCGCAAAACCCGGCCTCGCGACTCTCGCGCAAGCAAGTCTCCAACGGCGTATCCCCCCCCAACTCCGGCATATCGGAGTTGGACCAAGCAATGGGGGCGACGGCGAGTTGGATGCTCATAATAAATTCCAGTGCATTGGCGACGGTGAAAGAAAAAAATACCCGCCCGGCGCGACGGTGTCAATCCGGCGCCGCGGAATTAAGCGCCGCGGCGTCGACGATGCGGTGCTTCGATGTTCGTGATTAACAGTATGTTTGCAACGCGTACTTGAAATTGCCGGGGGCGACTCCATATCGGCGGTGTCCACTCAACGATGGAGGTTTATCATGTTCAGTCTTACCCGAGTACCGCATCGCGGTTTGAATCTGTTGGGCGATTTCGACGGCCTGTTTGGCGGGTTGGTCGCGCCCGGCGCCGAGTCGGGCAATCGCTTTATGCCGCCGCTCGACATCGTCGAGACCGACGACGGTTATGAAGTGCGCGCCGATTTGCCGGGCATCGACAAAGACAACTTGTCGGTGCAAGTCGAAGACAACACGCTCATCATCGAAGCCGAATCGCAAAGCGAGTCGGCGAAGCAAGACCGCGACAAAGTCATCAAGCGCGAGCGTTTCGCCGGCAAGTACCGTCGCGCATTGCGCATCAACGACGCGGTCGCGGTCGACAAGGGCGCGATTCGCGCCAGTTATCATGACGGTGTGCTCACCGTGCAGTTGCCGCGCGCAGCCAAAGCGGAGAGCAACAAAATCGCGGTCGACATTCACTAAACCGCGCGCCGCTTTACCCGCTTTACCGTTTTAATATAGGGGGCCGCCACCGCGGCCTCTTTTTTTGTACGTGTGTTGCGCGTTGCATCGCGCGCGCAAAACATGCATCGCAGTCAGTCGCGGCGCAACCGCTCGGACAACGCCATCGGCGTCGGGTATCGCAACACAATCCAGTAAGTCGACGCGATGAAACTGATGATGGTCGCCAACTGCACCGCGTAGAACGCCGGGTCGGAGATGAGATTGTTTTGCCGCGCGACGAACACAATCAACAGCGAGAATTCGCTCAACTGGCCGAGGCGGACGCCGGTCTCCCACGCCACGCGTTCGGTTTGCGCGGTTTGCGCGAGTAAAAAACGAAACGCGACCGGTTTGATGATGAGCAAACTGCCGCCGATGAGAAACGCCGGCAGAGCGACTTGCCACGCGGCCGCCAAGTCGAAGCCCGCGCCGAGGCCGAAGAAAAACAGAATCAAAAAGAAATCGCGCAACGGTTTTAACCGCTCGGCGATGTGCATCGCAATCGGGCTGGCGGCCACGGCCACGCCGGCAGTGAACGCGCCGATTTCGTACGACAAGCCGATGCTCTCCGCCAACTGCGCGACGCCGAGACACCAGCCGATGGCGAGTAAAAAGATGTACTCTTGAATGCGGTCGAAGCGGCGCAAGAGTTTCAACAACAAGTGACGCTGGCCTAACCACGCGAGCGCGCCGAGGGCCGGCAGCGCGATGAACAACATGCCGATGTCGGTGAGCGGCATCGCGCCGCCCTTGAGTCCGTGCACCGCCAACAACGCGACGATGGCGATTAAATCCTGCAGCAGCAACACGCTGATGATGACTTCGCCGGTGTGACGGTGGTGCAGCACCGTGGTCGGCAACAGTTTCAAGCCGATAATGGTGCTGGAAAAACACGCCGCCAAGCCGATGAGATACACATCGACGCCGCCGAAGCCGCAAGCCCAAGCAATCAACGCAGCTACGCCGGCGAACAGCAGCGCGCTGAACAGCGTCGCCGGCGCGGTGCGGCCGAGCAGGCGAAAGAATTTCTGCGGCGACAAATCGAGTCCCAACAAAAACAACAAAAAGATGATGCCGATGCGCGCGATGTCTTGAATAAAACCGGCGTCGGTGACCAACGCCAAACCCCATGGCCCGAGCGCCGCGCCCAAGATTAAATACGCGACCAACATGGCTTGGCGCAAGTACAACGCCACGGTGGCAAGCAACGCCGCGCCGCTGAAAATTAAAAACAACGAGAACACCACCGACTCGTGCATGGGTTTGTTGGGGGATGGTTTGTCTTGGAAGTATTCGCGCGACGATGCTCGACCATTCGACCGTGCGCGACGATGTCGACCACTCAACCGCGCGACGCCGGCGCGCTGTGAATGCGCCGGGTTGCGGGTTATAATCATAGCATTCCGTTCGCTTGAATTCTTTTATGACCGACGACTTAACTCACTTCAACGCCCGCGGCGAAGCGCGCATGGTCGATGTCGGCGGCAAGCCGGCCACCGAGCGCCAAGCCGTGGCCGAAGGCCGTATCCGCATGCAGGCCGCGACGCTGGAAAAGATTCGCCGCGGCCGCCACGCCAAAGGCGATGTGTTGGCGGTGGCGCGGGTGGCCGGCATTATGGCGGCCAAGCGCACCGCCGCGTTGCTGCCGCTGTGTCATCCCATCATGCTCACGCGCATCGACATCGAACTCGACATCGAGGCCGGCGACAACAGCGTCAGATGCGCCGCCACCGTCGCCACGCGCGAGCGCACCGGCGTGGAAATGGAGGCGCTCACCGCGGTGCAAGTCGCGCTGCTGACCGTCTACGACATGTGCAAGGCGGCCGACCGCGGCATGCAAATCGACGGCGTGCGATTGCTGCACAAGTCCGGCGGCCGGTCCGGGGAATGGAATCGATGACGCGAGAAAAATCGGCGACGGCCGCGGCCGCTCAACCGTCGGCGACGGTTGATAAACGCGCGGCGACGCTCGAAACGCGCGCCGGTTATTCCGCGCCGGCCACGCCCACCGATGTCTGCGACACCGACCCGGCCGCGGTCACCGCCGAACGCGCGCAGCAACTCATCGATGATGCGGTGACGCCGCTCGCGGAGGTTGAGACGGTGGCGACGCGCGCGGCGTTGGGGAGGGTCGCGGCCGCGGATGTCATCAGCGGCGCGCCGGTGCCGAACCACACCAACGCGGCGATGGACGGCTACGCGCTGGCGGCGCGCGACTTGCCCGCGCGCGGCGGCAAAAAATTCCGCGTCGTCGGCGTGTCCATGGCCGGCAAGCCGTACCAAAACCAGGGAAACGAAAGCGACAAACTCGGCCCCGGCCAGTGCGTGCGCATCATGACCGGCGCGGTGATGCCGGCCGGGGCCGACAGCGTGGTCGCGCAGGAACGCGTCGCGCGCGACGGTGACCGCATCACCGTGCGGGCCGGCGAATCGCCGCGCGGCAATGTCCGCCAGGCCGGCGAGGACTTCGCGACCGGCGCGGTCGCCATCGCCGCGGGGCGGCGGTTGGCGGCGTCGCATCTCGGCTTGGCGGCGTCGCTGGGCTTTGCCGAACTGCGGGTGTTTCGCCGCCCGCGCGTCGCATTCTTCTCCACCGGCGACGAACTGCGCGCGCTCGGTACGCCGCTGCGCGAGGGCGAACTCTACGACTCCAACCGCTACACCTTGTATGGCATGCTGTCCGAACTTGGCGCGGACCTGCTGGATTTCGGCATCGTCGCCGACGACGCGGCAGCGGTGCGCGCGGCGTTTTTGCGCGGCGCGGAATGCGCCGATGTGGTGGTCACCTCGGCCGGCGCGTCGGTCGGCGACGCCGATTTCGTGCGCCAAACCTTGGCCGACATCGGCCGCGCGGCGTTCACCAAAGTGGCAATCAAACCGGGCCGCCCGCTGGCCTTCGGCGCCTTCCACGCGCCGGCGAATCGCTTGTTCTTCGCGCTGCCCGGCAACCCGGTGTCGGTGATGGTGACCTTCCAAATCTTTGTCGCGCCGGCGTTGCGAAAACTCGCCGGCGAGGCCGCCACCGCGCCGTTGCGCTTGCGCGCCACCACCGTCTCGGCGTTGAAAAAGCGCCCGGGCAGAGCCGAATACCAGCGCGGAATTTTGTTCGCCGATGCCGGCGGCGCGCTGACGGTGCGCTCCACCGGCCAACAAGGCTCCGGCATCTTGCGCTCGATGGGCGAAGCCAACTGCTTCATCGTCCTGCCCACCGACTCCCCCGGCGCCGCTGCCGGCGATGAAGTCGAAGTGCAATTGTTTTCGAGTCCATGAGAAACCTTCACTCGCCACGCTCACCCTCACCCGCCACACCCACCCTCACCCGCCACACCCACCCTCACCCGCCACGCCCGCAGTCTGTTAAGCGGGCGCGCGCCGGTACTCAATCCCCGCGCAACTCCACCAGCGTCTCAACCAACGCTTCCATGTCGATGTCGCGCTGGCTGCCGTCGGCGCGTTGTTGGTATTCGACCACGCCGTTCTTCAGGCCGCGTTCGCCGAGCGTGAGACGGTGCGGGATGCCGATGAGTTCCATGTCGGCGAACATCACGCCGGGGCGTTCGTCGCGGTCGTCCAGCAGCACATCAAAACCGGCGCGTTGCAGTCGGTCGTGCAAGTCCAGCGCGGCGCGGCGCACCGCGTCCGACTTGGCGAATCCAATCGGCACGATGCCGATGTCGTACGGCGCGATGGCGTCGGGCCAGACGATGCCTTTGTCGTCGTGGTGCTGCTCGATGGCGGCCGCGACCACGCGGGTGACGCCGATGCCGTAGCAGCCCATCTGCATCGCCACCGGCCGCCCGGCTTCGTCGAGCACGGTGGCGTTCATGGCGTTGCTGTATTTGTCGCCGAGTTGAAAGATGTGGCCGACTTCGATGCCGCGCGCGATGGTTAACTTGCCTTTGCCGTCCGGGCTGGGGTCGCCTTCCACGACATTGCGCAAGTCGGCGACCGGCGGCAGCGGCACATCGCGCGCCCAGTTGATGCCGAAGTGGTGTTTGTCGTCGATGTTGGCGCCGGCGCCGAAGTCGGCCATGGCCGCCACGCTGTGGTCGGCGATGACCGGCAGCGGCAGGTTGACCGGGCCCAGCGAACCGAAGCCGGCCCCGACCACGGCGCGGATGTCGGCCTCGTCGGCCATGCGCAATGGGCTGGCGACTTGCGGCAGTTTTTCCGCTTTGACGGCGTTGAGTTCATGGTCGCCGCGCACTAACAACGCGATGAGCGGTTTGACGGTGTTGGCGTTTGCATCGGCCGCGGAATTTTTTGCGTTGCTTGTCGCGCTTTTTGCTGCGGCGTTGGCCGCGGCGTTTTTATCGTCAACCGTCGCCGCCGCCGATGCATCGCTTGCCTCAACGATTAAAGTTTTCACCGTCCTTTCAACCGGCAAATCGAACTGTTCCACCAACGCGGCGATGGTTTTAACCCCCGGCGTGTCCACCAACCGCATGGCTTCCCCCGGCGCCGGCCGCGGCACCGCCGGCGGCAGCGCCTCGGCCATTTCCAGGTTGGTCGCGTAGTCGCTGCCGGTGCAGAACACGATGGCGTCCTCGCCGGAGTCGGCAAGCACATGAAATTCATGCGAAGTGTCGCCGCCGATGCTGCCGGAGTCGGCCACCACCGCGCGGTACTCCAAACCCATGCGGTCGAAAATCGCGCAGTAAGTTTGGCGCATGACTTCATACACTTCGCGCAACGCCGCTTGGTCGATGCCGAAAGAGTAAGCGTCTTTCATGATGAACTCGCGCCCGCGCATGACGCCGAAGCGCGGCCGGATTTCGTCGCGGAACTTGGTTTGGATTTGGTAGAAGTTGGCCGGCAGTTGGCGGTAACTGCGCAACTCGTTTTTCAGCAGCGTGGTGATGACTTCCTCGTGCGTCGGCCCCAGGCAGAACGCGCGCTGGTGGCGGTCGGCGAAGCGCAGCAACTCCGGCCCGTAGTCCTCCCACCGCCCGGACTCGCGCCACAACTCGGCCGGCTGCACCGCCGGGAGCAGCACTTCCTGCGCGCCGGAACGGTTCATCTCCTCGCGGATAATGCGCTCCACCTTGCGCAGCACATTGACTCCGGTCGGCAGCCAGTTGTAAATCCCCGCGGCCACCTGGCGAATAAGCCCGGCGCGCAGCATCAACCGGTGACTGACAATTTCGGCGTCAGCCGGCACTTCTTTAAGCGTACCGAGCAAGCGTTGAGATGTGCGCATGAGAGGGCGTTGGATGAGCGTTGAAAAAATCGCGCGCGCGTTTGGCATTTGTCAAAACGCCGCAACTAAAACCGCGCCAAAGTATAACCCATTCCGCGTGGCGCGCGGTTGCCGCATCGCCGCGCGCCGCAAAACGCGATTCTTAATTTTCGCGCACAAACGCCCCGATAATTTCGATGGCTTGGTCGATGTCTTGGTCGTTGATGTGCAGGTGGGTGACCAGGCGGATGGTGGCGGCGCCGGCGCGGGGGCCGAGCAGGAGGTCGTGGGTTTTGGCGTGGCGGCGCAGGGCGTCGAGGGCCGCGGGGGGGCGGCCGGGCAGGGTGATGAAAACCATGTTGGTGCGCGCGCCGCCGTCGATGACCGTCACGCCGTCGAGGCGCAGCAAGCCTTCGGCCAATCGCTGCGCGCGCGCGTGGTCGTCGGCGAGGCGCGCGATGTTGTTGTCGAGCGCGACCAAGCCGGCGGCCGCCAATACGCCGCATTGGCGCATGCCGCCGCCGGTCATTTTTCGCCACCGGCGCGCGCGGTCGATGATTGCGGCGTTGGCGCACAACAGCGAGCCGACCGGCGCGCCGAGGCCTTTGGATAAGCAAATCGACACCGAGTCGAAGCGCGCGGTCACCTCCGCCAACTCCACGCCGAGCGCGACCGCGGCATTGAAAGCGCGCGCGCCGTCGAGGTGCAGGCCGAGGCGGTGTTGGTCAGCCAATTCGCGCGCGCGGCGCATGTAGTCCAGCGTCAATACTTTGCCGTCGGTGGTGTTTTCCAGCGCCAGCAGGCGGGTTTTGGCGAAGTGAAAATCGTCGGCCTTGACCGCCGCCGCGACTTTATCCAGCGCGACGCCACCGTCAGGTTCGGCCTCCAGCGGCTGCGGTTGGATGCCGCCCAACGCGGCCGCGCCGCCGCCTTCAAAACGATAGGTGTGCGCGTGCTGGGCGGCGATGTATTCGTCGCCGCGCTGGCAGTGGCTGAGCAGCGCCGCGAGGTTGCTCTGCGTGCCGGAGGGGAAGAACAACGCCGCATCATGGCCGGCCATTTCCGCCAACCGCCGCTCCAAGCGTTTGACCGTGGGGTCTTCGTCGTAGACATCGTCGCCGACTTCGGCCGCGGCCATGGCGCGGCGCATGGCGTCGCATGGCATGGTGACGGTGTCGCTTCGCAGGTCAATCATGATGGCGCGGGCGCGGTGCGGAATGGCGGCGGCGGTTATAATAGCATCGATGGCGCGACGGTTTGCGTGGTTGTTCGCCGCGGTTGTTCACGGTTATTTTGGCGACCGTTGCAAGCGACCGTAGTTCGACCGCAGTTTCGATAGCGCACCGTCGACATTAACCACTTGACCACACTGACCCGGCGTCACCGATGAACCAACCCAACTTGTTGCGCTTTGCCAACGGTGAAAAAACGCAACCGACTTTTACCGCGGCCGAGATGGAAAACCGTCTCGGCAAACTGCGCCGCGCGCTCGAAGCGCAGCGCATCGACGCGGCGTTGTTCACTTCGTATCACAACATCAACTACTACGCGGATTTTTTGTATTGCGCGTTCGGGCGCGAATACGGTTTGGTGGTGGACTTCGATTCGCAAACATCCATCTCAGCCGGCATCGACGGCGGTCAACCGGGCCGCCGCACTTATGGCGAGAATTTAATTTACACCGACTGGCAACGCGACAATTATTACCGCGCGGTGCAAGAGTTAATTAAAGACGGTGCCACGGTCGGCGTTGAGTTCGACCACTTGAGCGCGCAGAGCATGAACAAGTTGCAATCCGCGTTGCCGAACAGTCGCTTGGTCGACATCGCGCCGACGGTGATGGCGTTGCGTATGGTTAAATCGGACGAGGAAATCGCGCACATCGCCAAGATGACGCGCGTCGCCGACTTAGGCGGCGACGCATGCGTCGCGGCCGCGGGCGCCGGCGTTTGCGAACATGAAGTCGCGCTGCACAGCACCGCGGCCATGACGCGCGAAATCGCCCGCGTCTGGCCGCACGCTGAACTGATGGACACCTGGACTTGGTTTCAATCCGGCCTCAACACCGACGGCGCGCACAACCCGGTGACATCCAAACGCATCGCGCGCGGCGACATCTTAAGTTTGAACTGCTTCCCCATGGTGGCCGGTTATTATGTCGCGCTGGAGCGCACTTTGTTCTGCGAATCAGCGCGCGATGAACAGTTGCGGTTGTGGGAAATCAACTGCGCGGTGTTTGACGCGGGAAAAAAGTTAATCGCGCCCGGCGCGAAGTGCCGCGACATCGCCCGCGCGTTGAACGACATCTATCTCGAACATGATTTGTTGCAGTATCGAAGTTTCGGCTACGGCCATTCCTTCGGCGTGCTGTGCCACTACTACGGCCGCGAAGCCGGGTTGGAGTTGCGCGAAGACATCGACACCGTATTGGCGCCCAACATGGTGGTGTCCATGGAGCCGATGCTCACCCTGCCGCAAAACCACCCCGGCGCCGGCGGCTACCGCGAGCATGACATCCTCGTGGTCACCGAAGACGGCAACCGCAACCTCACCGGCTTTCCGGTCGGCCCCGCGCACAACATCATCGGCGCATAACCGCATAATCGCCGCGTAATCGCCGCGCGCACCGGCGTTTAGCGGTATATTCCCCCCATGCCCACGCTCACCTGGCTGACCCGCGACCGTGATGTTAAGGCCGCCGCCG
>JAPPPS010000154.1 GCA_028817405.1 Gammaproteobacteria bacterium | reverse complement strand
CAAGATAACTTAATCGCCTTTTCCCCGCAAGAATTTGACCGGCCCGGCGCGCCGGCGCGGCATCTTCCCGCCGCGCCCTTGCCCCCGCCCACGAGCGGGGGCAGGATTTTGGCGCCGGCGAAAAGGATACACCCCCCCCCTTGCCCTTGACACCGCCAGTTGGTATATTCCCCCCAACTTCAACCACCGCTCCGCCACCGAGGATTCCGTCATGAACACCGCCAATTCCGCCCGCCTTATCGCCCCCCCCCCCCGCGATTCCGGGGTTAATTAGCGGCATCCTCCTCGCCGCGCTCACCCTCGCTGCGGCCCCATCGGCGGAAGCGCAAACCGCCGGCACCCTCACCATCGCCGCCACCAGTAACAACGACGACCGCGACCCCGATACGCCTGGCCTGCAGGTGCATGAAGGAGACCGCATCAACATCACCGTTACCGCCCACGGTAAAACAGCCGGCGCAGTTACCGCAATTATAGACACCACCGGAACCGCCTCTGCCACCGATACGAATCCGAGTATCAGTCCCCGAACACGCGCCTACCAAATTGCAATTATCGTCGGCCAAACTCAGGTGACGAGAGTCGCCGCCACTGACGATGACAACATCCCTGAACCGGACGAGACCATCACTTTCACCATCTCCGGTTCAGCCATTCTGCTCGCCATCACGCCGCCCGCTTGGACTATCGGCAGCCCCGCCAGCGTCACCGTTACCATCCTCGCCAATGACGGCTATGTTGACCCGGTCACCCCACCCGTCGTCACTCCCGGCCCCGCCCCTGGCCCCGCCACCGACAACCCGGCCGCCCGCGCCGACCGTCTGGATGCGCCGGCGGGAGCCGTGGCGCGGGGAATCGGTGGGCTGGCGATGGATGCGGTGACGAAACGCGCGCGCTCAGTCGCGACCACAAACCAATTCCACCTCGGCCGCGCCAACACGGCGGAGGAATTGTTGCGGCGCAGTGGTTTCTCTCTTGCCGCTGGCGACAACAGCCGCGGTGTCAGTATTTGGGGTAGCGGCGGCTATGTCTCGGCGGATGGCGACCACGAAGGCGTTGACTACGACGGCAACACCTCGGCATTCCACCTCGGCGGCGACACGCAATGGCGCGACGGTTTAATCGGCGTTGCAGTTTCGCACAGTAGCGGCGACATCGACTTCACTGTCACCGCCGATGGCATGAAGAGCACTTTGGAAACGACGGTGACCAGCGTGCATCCGTATCTGACTCGCCGCTTCAACAACTCGCAACTTTGGACCACCATCGGCTACGGTAGCGGCGATGCCGAGTTGCGCGAACCGGACTCGCTTATCAAAACCGACATCACGGTAACCACCGCCGCTTTCGGCATCAATCACAAACGCGGCGACCTGTTCACCGCCGGCCTCAGCGCGCAATACAACCGCGCCAAGTTGGACGCCGCCGAGTCCAGCGGCAAGTCGCTGCCGGCAACCACCGCCGACACCATCCGCATAACTGCCAACGCCGAAACCGGCTGGACACACGGCGCATGGCGGCCATTCCTCACCTTCGCCCTCCGCCACGACTCCGGCGACGGCAACACCGGCGGCGCGGCTGACTTAGGCGGCGGGGTGGAATATCAAACGCCGACCGTGTTAGTCCGCCTGGCCGGCTCCGGCCACATCCAAGGCCAAGCCGCCGATGAACAACGCGCAACCCTCACCGTCCACAAATCCACCGGCAACTTCGCCCTCAACCTAAACCTCGCCGCTGATGCTGCCGGGGTCGATACTGCACGGTTGTTGCACGGTGAATGGCGGTTTTAGATGAAAGACGCTGGACTCCGGCTGTCGCCGGAGTGGCAGTAGGGGAGTTGCCACCGGAATAGCGGGTGAGGGCAGCCGGCGATTCAAACGCGCGGTTTATTCACCGCCGTCACCGGCGTGCCGCCTTGCAATACCGCCTCGATGTTGTCCGCCACGACTTCGGCCATGCGGTGGCGGGTGTAAACTGTCGCGCTGCCTTGGTGCGGCGACAGGACAACATTATCGAACTCGCGCAATTCTTGCGGCACATGTGGCTCATCGGCGAACACATCCAGCGCTGCGCCTTTGATGGCGCCCTCGCGCAGCGCGGCAATCAACGCGGCCTCGTCCACCAGCGAACCGCGCGCGATGTTTACCAAGTAGCCGCGCGGGCCCAACGCACGCAGCACGGCCGCGTTTACCATGCCGACGGTTTGCGCGGTGGCCGGCATGGCGACGCACAAAATGTCGCACCATTCAGCCAACGCGGCCGCGTTGTCGGCCCAGCGGTGCGGCGATTGCGGTTTGGGTTGGGTCGCGTGGTAGGCGATGCGCATGTCGAACGCCTGCGCGCGCTTGACGATGGCGGCGCCGATGCGGCCCATGCCCAACATGCCCAATCGCTTGCCGGTCAGTCGGTCGGTGAGGGCGAAGTCGCCGCGCGCAGGCCACTGGTTTTCGCGCACATATCTTTCCGCGGCCGGCAGCCGGCGTACCGCCGCCAACATCAACGCCAGCGCCAAGTCCGCGACATCGTCGTTCAGCACCTCCGGCGTGTTGCTGACCCACACGCCGCGCGCGGTGGCGGCTGCGACATCGATGCCGTCGTAGCCCACGCCGTAGCAGGCGATGAGTCTCAATCCCGGCAGTTGCTCCATGGTCGCGCGGTCCGCGGCGGTGGCAATCAGCGCGCCGATATTTTTGCCGTGCGCGGCGAGGAATTTTTCCTGCGCATCAGACGCGGCCGGCCAGTCGTGGACGGTAAACGCCGCCGCCAACCGCGCGCGCACCGGCGGCGGCAGGAAACCGTCCCGCAATAAAACTTCGCCGCTCATGCCGGGCCGCGCGCTTTCCAGAATTGATACAGCGCGCTGTGGTCGAGTTCGGCGTAGTCGTCATCGGCCGCAAGCATTTCTTCAAACATCGCGGCCGCGGCCGAAGTCACCGGCGTCTCAAGCCCGCCGCCCGCCGCCTCGGTGACCGCGTTTTGCAAGTCGCGCCACTGGTATTTGGCCGGACCGCCGGGCGCGAAGTCGGCCTCCACCATGCGCCGGCCGTGCTGCTGCAGCACGGTGGAATCGGCGAAGCCGCCGCTCAACGCCTCGCGCACCGCGCCGATGTCCGCGCCGCCGGCCCGCGCCAGCAGCAACGCCTCGGTGACCGCGGCGATGGTCGCGCCGACAATCGCTTGGTTTGCCAACTTCGCTAATTGTCCGCAGCCGCTTTCGCCGATGCGCTTGGGCCGGCCGAGCGCGCGCAGCAACGCTTCGGCGCGGGCGTAGACTTCCCGCTCGCCGCCGACCATGATTGCCAACGCGCCGTCCTGCGCGCCCTTCTCGCCGCCGGACACCGGCGCATCCAAATAATCGACGCCGAACTGCCGGCATTTTTCCGCTTGTGCTTTGGCGGTTTGCGGCGGCAGGGTGCTGGAGACGATGACGCATGCGCCGGCGGTGGCGGTTTCCATTGCGCTGTCCGCGCCAAACAACACCGCATCCGCGGCATCACCGTCGCTGACCATGACGAAAATGAATTGCGCGCCTTCCGCCGCGGCCGCCGGCGAGTCGGCGACGAGCGCGCCATGTTCAGCCAACGCCGCCGCCTTGTCGCGACTGCGATTCCACACCGCCAGCGGATAGCCGGCCGCCAACAGGTTGCGCGCCATTGGCCGGCCCATGATTCCGGCGCCGAGGAAAGCGGTTTGCGGTTCGGTCATTTTCAGTTTGCGCGGGCGCGGCATGATTCTTGCGCTCGCGTATACTATACTCGGCGCATGCAATTGCGGCGGCAAATTAAAACCAACGATTTTGCGACTCAAACCTTCGCTTTTGCATCTCGCACCACCGCCCCGCGACTCACGACATCCATTTCCACGCCCCGGCCATGAAAAAACTCCGCAGCCGCGAATGGTTTGACAACGCCGCCGAGCCGGACAT
>JAPPPS010000046.1 GCA_028817405.1 Gammaproteobacteria bacterium | reverse complement strand
ATATTCCTCACCGATACGGAATCCAGAGTCTTTAACAAGGCGGCGGGGATTTCATCAATCGCGGAAACACCCAATCGCCACTCCGGCAACAGCCGGAGTCCAGAGTCTTTAATTGGCCCGGCGCGCAACGCCAACGAGGACCGGAAAATGCTGGGGGCCGTCATTCCCGCAATCTGTTAAGCGGGAATCCAGAGTCTTTTGCTTTTGTTCGATTCCGCGCTGGACCAATTAAAGCCTGCCCCCGCCCACGAGCGGGGGACGCTGGACTCCGGATCCAGTCCGGAGTGGCGATTGCGCGTCCCCGCGGCAAAACCAATCCCCGCCGCCATGTTCGTTTGCCGCCCGTGATAAACTCGCGGCACAAACAACGCCCGCGCAAAACGAGTCGACAATGAAATTCACCGTAGTCATCGAGAGAGGGGACAACAGTTTCGGCGCATATGTGCCGGGCATTCCCGGTTGCGTGGCGGCCGGAGCATCCAAAGCGGAAGCCTTGCGGTTAATCAAAGAGGCCATCCAATTCCACATCGAAGGCCTGCGCGAAGACGGCGAAACCCTGCTCGCCAACCAATGCGAATTCGCACAAGTCGAAGTCGACTACGCCTGACCGCCCCCGGCCATTAATCGCCCCCGCCACAAAGCGCAATCCCGGCGACAGCCGCCCCCACCGCCACTCCGGTGGCAACCGGAGTCCAGAGTCTTTAATTCCGCGGCGCGAAACGCCAACGAGGACCGGAAAATGCCGGGGGCCGTCATTCCCGCAATCTGTTAAGCGGGAATCCAGAGTCTTTTTTCGATTCCTCGCCAAGTCAATTAAAGACTCTGGACGCCCGCTCAACGGACTGCGGGCGTGACGATAGGGGAGACCGCGGGCGTAACGGCGGCCGGCGGCATCGGTTACAATGCGCCGTCCGTTACCGTCTCCGAGGCCGAACCCATGTCCGACACGCCCGACACGCCCGCCATCGACGACGCGCAGCGCATCGCGATTGAGGCGGCGGTGTACCGCGCCATGGTGGCGCACTTGCGCAAGCATCCGGAGGTGCAGAATATCGACCTGATGAACTTGGCGTTTTTCTGCCGCAACTGTCTGTCCAAGTGGTACCGGCGCGCCGCCGCCGAGCACGGCGTCGAGATGGACTACGAGCAAGCGCGCGCAATCGTCTACGGCATGCCGTACGCCGACTACAAATCCCAACACGCGCAGCCGGCCAGCGACGAGCAGTTGAAGCGGTTCGAGAGCGCGCGCCTGAAAGCGAGCGAGTGACCGCTGCGGCGCGACCGCGGCCCGCGCCGCGGCATCGACGCGTCAACTCATTTGCCATCCGTGGCGTTTGGTTTCATGTTTCCAAACAGGAATTGCAACGCTAAACGCCGCCGCTGAGTCGGTGCACCGCGTCGACCAAATACTCGACGCGCGCCGGGTCGGTGTCCGGATAAATGCCGTGGCCTAAGTTGAAGATGTGGCCGGGGCCGGGCCCGAACTCGCCGAGGATGCGTTTCACTTCCGCTTCGATTTTTTCCTCCGATGCATACAACACCGCGGGGTCGAGGTTGCCCTGCAGCGCGGCGCGCTCGCCGATGCGCCGGCGCGCCTCGGCCAGCGACACATGCCAGTCCAGCCCCACCGCCGCGCAGCCGGTGGCCGCGATGTCCTCCAACCAGTGGCCGCCGCCTTTGGTGAACAGCGTGACCGGAACATCGGCGGCCGCGGTTTTCAATTCGGCGACAATCGCGCGCAAGTAGCGCAGGGAAAATTCCGCGTAGTCGGGCGTGGACAGCAGCCCGCCCCAGGTGTCGAAAACCATCAGCGCTTGCGCGCCGGCGCGGGCCTGCGCGGCGAGATAATCGGCGACCGCGCGGCTGAGTTTGCCGAGCAATTGATGCGCGCTGCGCGGGTCGTGGTGCAGCAACGCGCGCGCGCGCCGGAAGTCTTTGGAGCCGCCGCCCTCGACCATATACGCGGCCAAGGTCCACGGACTGCCGCTGAAACCGATGAGCGGCACGCTACCATCCATGCCGTCCAACGCGCCGCGCGCCAACGCGACCGCGTCCAATACATAACGCAAATCATCGCCGGCGTCGATGCCGGGCAGGGCGTCGATGTCGGCACGCGATTGCAACCGTCGCGCGAATTGCGGGCCGACACCGTCGGTGAATGACAAACCCAAGCCCATGGCGTCGGGGATGGTCAGGATGTCCGAGAACAAAATCGCCGCGTCCAAATCAAACCGCCGCAGCGGCTGCAAAGTCACCTCGCACGCCAGTTCCGGGGTCTTGCACAAGGTCATAAAATCCCCGGCGCGCGCGCGCGTCTCGCGGTACGCCGGCAAATACCGCCCGGCCTGCCGCATAATCCAAACCGGCGTACAGTCCGCCCCCCGCCGTTGCAACGCGCAGAGGAGACGGTCGTTTTTGGGGGGCATGCGGGGGGGCCTGCGCGGCTTAAGCGCGCTTCGCCGTCAGCGGAAACCGTTCGGGGTGGGCGATGATTTCCGCGCTTAAGTCGACATCGAGGTCGGGCCAGTAAAAATGCCCCGGCGACGGTTCCTCGACATGGGTGATGGCCGCCACCGTCTGTTCCTTGAACCACGGAAAATCCCGGTACGGCAGAAACAATTCCCGGCCGCCGGTCAGCAGCCAAATGCCGTGGCCGGAAATGTTGGTTACTTCAACCGGCGAAGTGTCGCCGCCATGCGCGAGTGAGTTCATCGTAATGCGCCTCTATCAACGATTGGATGTCTTTCAGTTGCTTTTGGGAATAACGGTAATTATTCGCCAGTTTTATTTCCGGTTCAAGCCAGAACTTGGCCTCGCCGGCGGCGGAAACCACATGGACATGCATGCGGTCTTCTTCTCTCGAGAAAAAGAAAAACCGGTACCCTTTCTCTCGAAATACGGTTGGACTCATGATGTAAAACGATGGCGCGGACGAGCATTTGTCCGATGCGTCACGCCGGTGACTCGCCGCTTAAGTAACGGTCAACCGCTTGCGCGCATTGGCGGCCTTCGCGGATGGCCCAGACGACCAGGGATTGGCCGCGGCGCATGTCGCCGGCGGCGAATAGGTTGCCGGGGCCGGCGCGGTAGGCGCGCGCGCCGTGGTCGGCGGCCGCGACATTGCCGCGCGCGTCCAGGCGTGCGCCCAAATCGCGCAGCATGCCGTCGTGCACCGGGTGCAAGAAGCCCATCGCCAATGTGACCAAGCCGGCCGGCAACTCGAATTCGGAGCCGGGAATCGCTTTCATTTTCCACCGTCCGCCGGCGTTGTCCCACGCCACTTTCTTGCATTTGACGCCGGCCACGCGGCCCGCGCCGGCGTCGATGAACGCGTCGGTGACCACATCCCACAGGCGAATGCAGCCTTCCTCCTGCGACGACGAGGTGCGCAGTTTGTGCGGCCAGTTCGGCCAAGTGCGCGCGCGGTCTTCGGCCGCCGGCGGCTCGGATAAAATCTCGATTTGCGTGACCGAGGCCGCGCCCTGGCGGTTGGCGGTGCCGATGCAGTCGGAGCCGGTGTCGCCGCCGCCGATGACCACGACATGCTTGCCGCGCGCGGAGATGAATTCGGGGACGCCACCGTTACCGTCGCCGCTATCGTCACCGTCACCGTCGCCGCCCCCGCTTTCGTCACCCCCGCGTTCTGTTAAGCGGGGGCTGCGGGGGTGACGGGAAAGACCACCGTTGTCGCCGCCACCGTCGCCGTCGCCACCACCGTCGTCGCCATCACCGTCGCCGTACAGCGCCGCCTGCACGCGATGCGTGTTGCCGCGCAAGTAGTCCATCGCAAAATGCACGCCGCGCAAGTCGCGGCCCGGCGCGTCCAAGTCGCGCGGTTGTTCGGCTCCGCCGGCCAGCACCACGGCGTCGAAGTCGCGGCGCAATTCATCGGCCGCCAAGTCCGCGCCGACATGCACGCCGCAGTGAAACGCCACGCCTTCGGCCTCCATCTGCGCCAGGCGGCGGTCGATGATGCGCTTGTCCAACTTGAAATCGGGGATGCCATACCTCAGCAATCCGCCGGGTCGTTGCTGGCGGTCATAAACCGACACCGCATGCCCGGCGCGCGCCAACTGCTGCGCGCACGCCAGCCCGGCCGGGCCGGCGCCGACCACGGCTACGCGCTTGCCGCTCATGCGCGGCGGCAACTCCGGCGTTGCCCAGCCTTCATCCCAGGCGCGCTCGGCGATGGCGTGCTCGATGGTTTTGATGGTCACCGGCTGGTCGTTGAAATACAAAGTGCAGGCGGTCTCGCACGGCGCGGGGCAAACGCGGCCGGTGAACTCGGGGAAGTTGTTGGTGGCGTGCAGCGCTTCGGCCGCGGCCCGCCATTCGCCGCGATAAACCAAGTCGTTCCAGTCCGGAATCAGATTCGCCAGCGGGCAGCCGTACGCAGTGTGGCAGTAGGGAATGCCGCAGTCCATGCACCGCGCGCCCTGCGCCGCCAACTGCGCGTCGCTCAAGTTGACGGTGAACTCGCCGAAGTCTTTCAGGCGGCGGTCGACCGGCAGATATTGACGGTCTTCGCGCGCGATTTCCATGAAACCGGTGACTTTACCCATAACGGGCCTCGGTCACGGCGGCGACGGTTGCCGCGGTTTTGGTTTTTGTTGCGGGTTTTGCGGCCGGCGTTGGCGATGTCGATTGCGCCGAGTCGGCCGCGGCGTTTTGTTGCTCGCGCAATTGCATCAGCGCGCGACGGTAGTCGACCGGCATGACTTTAACGAAGCGGCCGAGATGCTCGGACCATGCTTGCAAAATTTCGCGCGCGCGGGCGCTGCCGGTGTATTCGAGGTGACGCTCGATGAGGCGTTTCAAGCGCGTCTCGTCCGCGGCCATCGGGTCATCCAAATCGACGCTGTCGATGCCGGCATCCGGCGCCACCGATTCCAACTCCACCATCTGTTGATTGCAGCGCGCCGCGAAGTCGCCGTCGCGGTCCAGTACGTACGCGATGCCGCCGGACATGCCGGCCGCGAAGTTGCGCCCGGCGCTCCCCAAACACACCACCACGCCGCCGGTCATATACTCGCAGCCGTGGTCGCCGACGCCCTCGACCACCGCGGTCGCGCCGGAATTGCGCACCGCGAAACGCTCGCCGGCCACGCCGCTGAAAAAGCATTCGCCGGCGATGGCGCCGTACAGCACCGTGTTGCCGACGATGATGTTGCGCGCGGCGTCGGCGATGCCGCTGTCGGCCGGCGGGCGGATAACCAATCGGCCGCCGGACAAACCCTTGCCGACATAGTCGTTGCCTTCGCCGGCCAGTTCGATGGTCACGCCGCGCGCCAGCCACGCGCCGAACGACTGGCCCGCGGTGCCGCGCGCGCGGATGCGGATGCTGTCATCGGGCAAACCGTCGTGACCGTACGTTTGCGCGATGCGCCCGGACAGCATCGCGCCGAACGAACGGTTGACATTGCGGATGTCGAGGTCGATGCGCACCGGCTTTTTGTCTTTCAACGCCGGCGCGGCTTGCTTGATGAGTTGATGGTCGAGCGCGGCATCGAGACCGTGATTTTGTTGCTCGCAATTGTACAGCGCGACATCATCCGCCACTTGCGGCTTGGCGAGAATGCGCGAGTAGTCGAGGCCGCGCGCTTTCCAGTGCGCAATCGCTTTGCGCATGTCGAGGTTTTGGAACTGGCCGATCATGTCGTCCATGCGTTTGTAGCCGAGTTGCGCCATGATGCGGCGCGCATGTTCGGCGACGAAGAAGAAATAATTCACCACATGCTCCGGCTGGCCGGAGAACTTGGCGCGCAGTTGCGGGTCTTGGGTGGCGACGCCGACCGGGCAGGTGTTCAAGTGGCACTTGCGCATCATGATGCAGCCGGATGCGACCAGCGGCGCGGTGGCGAAACCGAATTCGTCCGCGCCCAACAGCGCGCCGATGACCACATCCCGCCCGGTGCGCAAGCCGCCGTCGACTTGCACCGCAATGCGGCCGCGCAGACGGTTCAACGCCAGCGTTTGATGCGTCTCCGCCAAGCCGATTTCCCACGGCGAACCCGCGTGTTTAATCGAAGTCAGCGGACTGGCGCCGGTGCCGCCCTCAAAGCCGGAGATGGTCACATGGTCGGCGTGCGCTTTGGAGACGCCGGCCGCGACCGTGCCGACGCCGGTCTCCGAGACCAACTTGACCGAGATGCGCGCGCGCGGGTTGACATTCTTCAAGTCGTGAATCAACTGCGCCAAGTCTTCGATGGAATAAATGTCGTGGTGCGGCGGCGGCGAAATCAAACCGACGCCGGGCGTGGAGTGACGCACGCGCGCGATTTGCGCGTTGACTTTGTGGCCCGGCAACTGCCCGCCCTCGCCCGGTTTCGCGCCCTGCGCCATTTTGATTTGCAAGTCATCGGCGTTGACCAAGTAGTCGGTGGTCACGCCGAAACGGCCGGACGCGACTTGCTTAATCGCCGAGCGTTCCGGGTTGGCGGAGCCGTCCGGCAATGGGTTGTACCGTGACGCTTCCTCGCCGCCTTCGCCGGTGTTGGACTTGCCGCCGAGGCGGTTCATCGCGCGCGCCAAGTTGGCATGCGCTTCGTAGGAAATGGAGCCGAACGACATCGCGCCGGTGGAAAACCGCTTGACGATTTGCGCCGCCGGCTCGACTTCGTCCAACGCCAGCGGCGCATCGCTGCAGTTGAACTCGAACAAGCCGCGCAGGTTGAACAGTTGTTTGTCTTGCGCGTCGATGGCCGCGGCGAATGCTTCGTAATGCGCCGCATCGTTGCCGCGCGCGGCCTGCTGCAAGTTGGCGATGGTGTCCGGATTCCACGCATGCGCTTCGCCGTTCACGCGGTACGCGTAATCGCCGCCGGCATCCAGGCGACGGTGACGGTGACGGGGAGGGTGACGGTGACCGGCGGCCGCGGAGTCGCCGCCACCGTCGCCGAAGGCTTGCGCGTGCCAGCGAAACGCGTCCGCGGCGATGTGCTGCAAACCCACGCCCTCGATGACGGTGGCGGTGCCGGTGAAATACTTGTCCACGAACGCCGCCGACAACCCCACCGCGTCAAAAATCTGCGCGCCGCAATACGACTGGCAGGTGGAGATGCCCATCTTCGACATGACTTTCTTCAAGCCGGCGCCGAGCGCGGCGATGTAGTTCTGTTGCGCCGCATCGAAACCGGGGTTGGGTTCGATGCGCGGCAGCAACTCGGCGATGCTGTCGAACGCGGTGTACGGATGCACCGCCTCCGCGCCGTAGCCGATGAGCGTGGCCGCGTGATGCACTTCCACGCATGCGCCGGTCTCGACCACCAAGCCGGTGTGGGTGCGCAGGCCGCGCCGAATCAGGTGGTGGTGCACCGCCGCGAGCGCCAGCAGCGCGGGGATGGCGATGCGCGCCGCGCTCATGTCGCGGTCGGACAAAATAAGAATCGCCGCGCCGTCCTCCACCGCGCGCTCAGCGGCCGCGCACAACGCGTCGATGGCCGCCTCCATACCGGCCGCGCCGTTGGCTGCCGGGAAAGTGATGCGCAACGCGCGACTGACCAGCGCGCCGGCGGTGGCGTCGCCGATGCGGCCGATGCACGCCATCTCATCAGCGGTCAAAATCGGCTGCTCAGCGACTAAGCGCATGCCGCGGCCGCTTTGGTTGGCGTTGTTGGCGTTGTTGGCGTTGTCGCCATGGTCGCCGGTGCCGTCGCCATGGTCGCCGTCGCCGTCCAAGTCGAGCAGGTTGGGGCGCGGGCCGATGAGGGTGCGCAGCGACATCACCAACTGTTCGCGAATCGGGTCGATGGGCGGGTTGGTCACCTGCGCGAAGTTCTGCTTGAAGTAACTCGCCAACGGTTTGCTGCGGTCGGACAGCACCGTCGGCGGCACATCGGTGCCCATCGAGCCGATGGCCTCGGCCCCGCCGGCCAGCATCGGCAGGAGGAGAAACTTCAAGTCTTCCTGGGTGTAACCGAATGCCTGCTGGGTTTGCAGCAGGGCGTCGGGGTTTGGCGGCGCGGCGACGCTTGACTCTTTTGCCGCGGCCGGCGCATGCGATGAGTTGGCGGCGGCGGCGGATGAATTCGCGGCCGCGGTCGATGCCACCGGCGCGGATAACTCGCGCAGTTCAATCTGACTGATGTTCAGCCGGCGTTGGTAGTCATGTTTGGAGGCGAGTTCGCGTTTGATTTCCGCGTCGTCGATGATGCGCCCCTGCTGCAGGTCGATGAGCAGCATCTTGCCGGGCTGCAGCCGCCACTTGGTTACGATGTCGGCTTCGGGGATGCCTAACACGCCCATCTCCGAGGCCATCACCACCACGCCGTCGCGGGTGACCAAGTATCTCGCCGGGCGCAAACCGTTGCGGTCCAGAGTCGCGCCGATTTGCCGGCCGTCGGTGAACGCCACCGCCGCGGGACCGTCCCACGGCTCCATCAACGCCGCATGATATTCATAAAACGCGCGCCGCTTTTCGTCCATCAACGGGTTGCCGGACCACGCTTCCGGAATCAACAGCATCATCGCATGCGCCAATGAGTAACCGCCGAGGGTCAGCAGTTCCAGCGCGTTGTCGAACGACGCCGAGTCGGACTGGCCGTCGATAATCAAGGGCCATACTTTGTCGAGGTCGTCGCCGAATAACTTCGATGACATGGCGCGGCGTCTTGCAGCGAGCCAATTAATGTTGCCGCGCAGGGTGTTGATTTCGCCGTTGTGCGCAATCATGCGGTACGGATGCGCCATCTTCCAGGCCGGGAAGGTGTTGGTGGAAAACCGCTGATGCACCAGCGCCAGCGCCGACTCCATGCGCGGGTCGGCGAGGTCGGGGTAGTAGTCGCTCAACTGGCCGGCCAACAGCATGCCTTTGTAGTTGATTACGCGCGACGACAGTGAGGCGATGTAACCATCCGCGGCCCCGGGGATGTTGGATGCGCGAATGTGGTTTTCGATTTGTTTGCGGATGACGAAGAGTTTGCGTTCGAAAGCATCGGAAGCGACGGCATCGTCGGAGGCATCGTCGGTAGCACCGTCGCCGCCATCGCCGCGCGCGACAAACACCTGCTCAATCACCGGCTCAGTCGGCAGCACGCTGCGGCCGAGGCCGCGGTTGTCGACCGGCACTGCGCGCCAGCCCAACACGCGCTGCCCCTCGGCGCGCGCGTAACGCTCCACCACCGCCTTGCAATCGGCGACCGCGGCGCGCGGCATGAACACCATGCCGGCCGCGTAGTCGCCGGGCGCGGGCAAATCAAACGCCACCGTCTCGGCGAAGAAACGATGCGGCAACTGCAGCAACAACCCCGCGCCGTCGCCGGCTTTGGGGTCGGCGCCGACCGCGCCGCGGTGGCTTAAGTTGTTCAGGATTTCCAAACCGTCGTCGATAATTTTGCGCCGCTTCTCGCCGTTGATGTTGACCACGAACGCCACCCCGCACGCGTCATGCTCGCGCGCCGGGTCATACAAACCTTGCGGGGGTGGCAGTGCGCCGGAGACGGTCATGGTCGAGTCGGTTTGGTGTTTGCGCCGGGGTTTAACGGTGGCGTCGGGGTTTGGCGTTTGGCGCGCGGAAATCCCGCGTCGGAACGCGACGCGCAACCGCGCGGCGATGCGCGGCAAACAACGCATCATAAAGCAGTCAGGGCGGAATTTCCAGTCGCGCGGCGGCACCCGCAGGACCCGCCATACTCCGCGCCGGCCGCGGCCCGGCCGGGCCTCACGGTGGCGCGCGGCGCGGCATGCGGATGTGGTATAGTGCGATTTTCCACCGGGGCATGGCATGCAAACGCTGTCCATCAAAGGCGCTGAACCGTATTTGAGCGGCGCCGAATCTTTCGAGCAAATCGACCGGTTATACGCGGCGTTGAACGCCGATGAGTCGCACTTTGCGACCTCCAACGACATCTGCACGCCGCTCGGCTGCGTGAAGGAAATGGTGGACACGATTCCGCGTTCTTTTTGGCGGCGAAAGAATTTGAAAATCCTGGACAGTTGTTCCGGCAACGGCAACTTCCACGCCTATATCCGCACCAAGACCGCGCTCGCCAATTTGTATTTCAACGAAATCAACGCCACGCGCGTCGCCAACACCAAGCGCATTTTTGGCGACGCCATCAACATCCAAAACCGCGACTTTTTGTCGTTCGGGGATTTGCTGTCGGCGCGCGAGAAGGACGAGTACGACTTGGTGGTCTCCAATCCGCCGTACGCCAAGTTCACCGGCGGCGCGCGCACCGCGAAAAATCACAACCTGGCGCGCGACTTCATCAAAAAAGCGCTGTTCGTCACCAAGCCCGGCGGCTATTTGCTGTTTATCGTGCCGAACAATTGGATGTCGCTGTCGGACCGCAACACCCTGCCGCGTTTGCTGAGTCGTTACCAGTTCATTCATTTGGATTTGGGCACGGCAAAAAAGAAATGGTTTCCCAAGGTGGGGTCTTCATTCACTTGGTTTCTGCTGCGCAAGGTGGCGAATGAAAAACCGTGCACGGTCGTCAACGAATATATTTTGCGCGACCGGCAACAAGTGAAAATCGAACCCGGCATGGATTTTCTGCCGCTGTATTATTCGGAGGAAGTGCGCCGCATCTTTAACAAAACCGTCAACGCGCCGAACCGGAAATACGCGGTGGAAACCAGCAGCGATTTGCACCGCACCACCAAGTCGCATCTGTTGCGCGAGTCGCAAACGCCCGGCTTTCCGTACAAAATCATGCACACCCCGACGCAAGTACTGTGGAGCCGGCGCGCGCACAAATTCCAAAACGGTTGGAAGGTGTTCACTTCCCTCACCAACCAGTTCGGCACTTTCGTGGACCGATGCGGCAGCACGCAGAGCATCGCCTTCATCCGCTGCCGCACCAAAACGGAAGCGCTGCAAGTCAGCGAAACATTGCGTAGCGATGTGTATTTGTTCTTGAACAATCTCACGCGCTACGGCAACTTCAACAACGTTCGCGTACTGCAACGATTGCCGCTGCCGGGCGAATTCAAATTAAGCGCGGCGGAAGAACGCCTGATAAAGAAAATCAACGGTTTGTATTACCGCCGCCCGGTCACGGTGCACGCGTATTTTCCGAAACTGATGAAATACGACATCTTTGGAAAGCGCGGCGAAGAGCCTTTTCCGTCGCCAAAGGCGGAGGAGAAGGAAATCTTGCGGCGTTTCATCAAACGGCACGGCCAAGTTCCGATAGGCTGCACACAAAAATAACCGCGCCGCGGTGGCTCAAGTTGTTCATGATTTCCAAACCGTCGTCGATGAGCAAGAGTCCAGAATGTATCCGGCAATATTCATCCGAAATAATCGAGCACGTTTTGTTCCAACCGCCGGCGGTCGGGGGAGTTGTAGAAATCGATGTCGGCGTGTTTGTTGTATTTTTTGCTCTGCATAAACGCCTTACGCACATAGACCTCGAACCCCCGGCGCTGGCCGCTCATCCGGCTGTCGTTGAAGGCTTGCTCTTCGCTTCGCATGCGGTCGAAGAAAGCGTGCATTTGTTCGCTCTCCTCGGCCGACACCACATCAGCGCCGCGAAAAAATGTCGCATCGCCTTTGCCGCGCCGGCCTAAAATGTAAAACCCGTTGGGGCGCGGCAAACCGCTGTTCCAAACCGGCCGCGGCGGCTTGCCGAATTTAACCTCGATGCAAACCACTTCGCCGGCCTCGAACACCATGAAGTCGGGGTAATTCTGCTTCCCGTTGGGCTGGAGAATGTAAGAGTCGGCAACCGCATGGTCGTTGGGTACCGGCGCGGCGCTGGACTTCATCAAGACCGCGCTCTTCAACCTCGCCCAATCCGCGATATCCGTGTTCCGCAGCCGGCTGTAGTTCAGGTCGTGGCGCAGGAAGGCGTCTATCCGGTCCTCGAACTCTCCGCCATGC
Source organism: Gammaproteobacteria bacterium (assembly GCA_028817405.1). Taxonomy (GTDB): domain Bacteria; phylum Pseudomonadota; class Gammaproteobacteria; order Arenicellales; family Poriferihabitantaceae; genus JAHRAW01. The sequence continues at coordinate 23,842 of JAPPPS010000046.1, read as the reverse complement.
CGGGCGTCGACGAAATCCGGCGGATTATTGGCGATGGCTTCGAACAACGAGCGAATCATAATGCCGCACCACATCGTTTTTTCTGAACCCCGGCGTCGCGGTCGCGCAGTCCAGCGCCAGTTCGCCGAAGTCCATCGCCATCAACCGCCGGCGCGCCGCCGCGGTGCGCGCCGTAAACAGCATCCACTGTTTGTTCTTCTCGCAGTCCCGCGCATTGGTTTCCCGGCGGGCGTAGTTTTGGTAACCCTGGCAGGGAACGGCGAAATCGAAAGGCGCGTGAAATTCCTTCAACGCCGCTTCGGTGTTGTTGTACTGCCGCATGGTGAAATCTTCATGCGCGATGGGCGGCGGCGACAACTCGCGCAGATTCTTCAGCCGGTTCGGCAGCCGCGTCCATATCTGAAACTCGGCGTTGACCGAATAAGTTTTCAGGTCGGGAGTGCAGAACGAATCGCGCGGCAGCGGCGCGCGCGCAATCAGCCGGTACTCGCCGGCCAACCGCCGGTGAATGGCATATTTGCGAAACGACACCGGCACGATGAACGCGATAATCTCGGCGAAGGCGGAATGATTGAAGAAGGCGACCGCCAGTTTGCCGCGGTGGCCGAACGGCGGATTGCCGACAACCAGATACTTTCGCGCCCGGCGCGTCTTCGGCGGCGCCCATGCCAAATAGTCCGCTTGCTCGATGCTGTCGGTGACGGCGCGCTTGGTCAGCGGAGTCGTCTTAGGGTCCAGGTCGATTCCGATGCGGCGGCGCGGCGGCAAAATCTGGTGAAAACAGCCGCAACCGGCGGACGGCTCGACAAACCAGTAGTCGCCCAAATCCACTCTCAAACGCTTGGCCGCGCGTTGCAGATGCGCCATGCACCGCCCGGCCACCTCGGGCTTGGTGTAGAACTGGTCGAGCGGTTTGTTGCCGGCCGCGGCCCGATTGGCGGCGTTGCCCGCGCGGGTTTGCGCCGCGCCGCCGTCTCCACCGGCCACGGCCGCGGCCGGGCCGGCGCGCGTTTTGGGAAGCGGGCGAATCATTTCGAAATCGCGCATGGTGACGGGTTTGTTTTCCGGCTGTTCTCGACCGGCCGTTCTCGGCTGACCGTTGATGGGCGAACGCCCGCATTTTGCGCCATCCGGTTTGGATAATCAAACCGGCAACTCACGGAAGTTCATCGGCCGCGTCTTCGGTCGCGCATGGTCCGGCGGCGGATTAACCGACGCGCGATAACTTCAGCAATTTCTTCAAGTCCTTCAGCAGCAGGCGCGGGTCGAGGGTGGCGGGGATGACCAGCATGACATTGCCGAGGGGGTCGATGAGCAGCGCGTCGGCGGGGTTCAGGTTGCGTCGGCGGCGCAACGGGATGAGTTGATTCTCGATGCCGTTGGCGGCGCGCAGCAAGCGGGTGGCGTCGGGGTGCGCGGCGGCCAGCGACGCCAACTGCGCGCGGCCGGCGGCGATAAAAACGCGGCGCACGCGCGGCGCATCCCGCCCTAACGCGAGGCGCGCTTGGCGGGTGTTATACAACGCCGCGCGGCATCCGGCGGCGCACGATTCCGGCAACAGATGCACCACGGTCCAGCGGCGTTTGAGCGCGTCCAAGTCGAACTGGGCGAACTGCGCGAACTGCGCGCCGTCGCCGTCGTCAGCCGCGGGGTTGGCGAACCCGCGCAACGCCAGCGGCGGCGCGAGCAGCGGCGCGTGGTTGGTGGTGGCGCGCGTGGCGGCCGCATCGCCGCCGCCGTAATACCAGGCGAAAGCCGCGAGCAACGGCCCGAGAAACGCGGCAAAAATGAGCGCGAGTTTGAGGCGGCCGCGGTTCATCGGCGAGCGCTCTCGGCGGTCATGACGGTGGCGCGCACGCACGGTTGCCGGCGGTTATTGGCGGCGGCCGCGGTCCGCGCGGCGACGCCATACCACGCCGAACACCAGCAGCGTGACCGCCAGCCCCCACCACTGCACGGCGTAGCCGACATGCCGCGCGGCCGGGGTGGCGGCGGCGCGCCAGATGCGCTCGAAGGCCGCGGGGTGAGCGGCATCCAACGCCACCACCGCGGGCTGCAATTCGCCGCCGAACACCGCGGACATGGCTTCGGCGTCGAAATACTGGAACACCTCGATGCCGCCGGGCCGCGCCGCAGCCGGGTCATGCGCGGGGCCGAGGGTGAAGCCTTTCTGCGGCAGGTAGAGGCGGCCGCGGATGGCGGGGGCGGCGTCCACGGCATCCACGCCGGCACCGGCATTCGCCGGCGCATCGCCGGCATCGCCGACATCGCCGGCATCATGCAACGCGGCGCGGCCGGCCGGGGTCGCGGCGATGCCAACGCCGGAATCCACCGTCGCGGCATCGACCCAGCCGCGGTTTACCAGCAACCGTGAACCGTCGCCGGCCAATTCAAACGCGCTGAAAACTTCAAAGCCGGCGCGCCCGCGGTGAACCCGGTTTGCCAGCAAAAAATCCGCGCCGGCCACCCACGCGCCTTTTAATTGCAGTCGCCGCCAAGCGACGCTGTTCCAATCCGGCGGCGCGCGTTGCAGCGTGATAGAGTCATCGCCGGCGCGCCGGATTTCCGCCTCGATGGCCGCTTTGTCGGCGCCGCGCCGCCACTGCCAGTTGCCCAACGCCAGCAGCAGCGCCAGCGCGGCGAAGAACATGACATAAACGGCGACCGCGGCCGCGCGACGGTTACCGCGCATGACTCCTCTCGCGCCCGCATCCGAATCCCAATCCGCCCATGTCCCTTTTCAAACTCATCATCATCATTCTGCTGCTGTTCGTGGTCGGCAGTTTGTTCTCGGCGCTGTACTTTCTGGTGAAAGACCCGTCCACATCAAAGCGCGTGGTCAGGTCGCTGAGTTGGCGCATCGCGCTGTCGCTGTTTATTTTACTGCTGCTGGTCGCGGGGATTCAGTTCGGGTTCATCGTGCCGCATGATGTCGGCGGCTAAATCTCGTCTGAGTCGCGGCTGAGTCGCGGCTGAGTCGCGGCGTTTATTAACCCGGCGCTCACAAAATATAAACGAACAAAAACAAACCGAGCCAAACCACATCGACGAAATGCCAATACCACGCGGCCGCTTCGAAAGCGAAGTGACGCTCGGGCGTGAAGTGGCCGCGGATGGCGCGAAACAGCATGACGGTGAGCATAATCGCGCCTAAGGTGACATGAAGACCGTGGAAGCCGGTCAGCATGAAGAAGGTCGAGCCGTAGATGCCGCTGGTGAGTTTCAAGCCCTCGTGATACGCTTCTTTGTACTCCACCGCCTGCAGGAAGACGAACAAAAAGCCCAGCGCGACGGTGAGGAACAAGCCGAGAATGAACGGGCCGCGCTTGCCGTCTTTGATGCCATGGTGCGCCCAGGTAACCGTCAGGCCGGAGGTGAGAAGAATCACGGTGTTGATGAACGGCAGCGGCCACCATCCCATGTGGAAGTCGCTGTCGCCCCAATCTTCGGGGCCGTTGGTGGGCCAGAACTCGGTGTACGCGCTCCATAAAAACTGGTGCGTGGTCGCGCCGCTGCCCTCGCCCAACAGCCACGGCACCGACAAACTGCGCGCGTAAAACAACGCGCCGAAAAACGCGGCGAAGAACATCACCTCGGAGAAGATGAACCACGCCATGCCGATGCGGAATGATTTGTCCTCCCACGATTGGTAGGTACCGCTTTCGCTCTCGCCGACCACGGTGCCGAACCAGCCGAACAGCATCACCACCATCACGGCCAGGCCGGCCCACATCAGGTTGGCGCCGACCGCTGCGCCGTTGAGATACGCGGCGAAACCGCCCAGCAACAGCGTCAAACCGACCGAGCCGATAAGCGGCCACTTGGCGGTGTGGGGAACGTAGTAAATGTTGTCTGCGGTGTGTGCCATGGTTGGTTGCGGGTTGGGTTAATGGTTTGCGCGGGCCGGGCCGGCGTTAACTTGCACCAAGCGCGCGTGACTTTTGGGTTGCTTTGCGCCGTGGCCGCCGCCGTGCTGCAGGTCCGGTGTAGGGTCGCCGCCGGCCACTTCAAAGAAAGTATACGCCAGCGTCACGGTGTCGATGTCGTCCGGCAGGTCGGGGTGAATCACGAACCGCACCGGCAAGTCGCGCGATTCGTGCGCGGTGAATTCCTGCTGCGTGAAACAGAAGCATTCGGTTTTGTTGAAGTAAGTCGAGGCGCGCGACGGCGATACGCTGGGCACCGCCTGGCTGACCAGGGCCGCGGCGCGGGTGTTGCGCGCGCGGTAGACGGTTTGGTACGCTTTGCCCGGATGCACCTGCATACTGGCCTGCGCGGGGCCGAAGTCGATGGGCGCGTCGCGGCCCAAGTTGGCCATGAACTCGACCGTGACCAAGCGCGATTCATCCGGCCGCATGCGTTTGACTTCGACCAGTTCCACGCGCCCGGTCTTGCCGTTCAGCCCGGTGATTTCGCAGAAGATGTCGTAAATCGGCACCATCAAATAACCGAAGCCGAACATCAGCGCCGGAATTAAAAACAGCGCGAAGATGTTGCGGCGCGCGCGCGGGGTTTTCATGGGCGTTGTCATGACGCGTTCAACACGCTCATCAGAATGAAGCCGAAATAAAACATGGCCGCGACCGCGAACAACACGATGACGCTGCGTTTGACTTCGGCGCGCATGGTTACTTCACCACCGGCTGCGGCGAGAACGAATGGTACGGCGGCGGCGACGACAGCGTCCACTCCAAACCGCCGGTGATTTCGGTGCCGTCCCACACTTGGCCGGTGGCTTTGGCGCCGCCGAGAATGCTCTGCACCACCGCCACAAGAAGCAGGATTTGCGCGAAGCCGAAACCGAACGCGCCGAGCGTGGCGATGGCGTTGAAGTCGGCGAACTGCACCGCGTAGTCGGGGATGCGGCGCGGCATGCCGGCCAGGCCGACGAAGTGCATCGGGAAGAACAAGAGGTTGACGAACACCGTCGACAGCCAGAAATGCCACTTGCCGAGGGTCTCGTTGTAGTGGTGGCCGGTCCACTTCGGCAGCCAGTAATAAACGCCGGCGATGATGCCGAACACCGCGCCCGGCACCAGCACATAATGGAAATGCGCGACCACGAAATAGGTGTCGTGGTACTGGAAGTCAATCGGCGTCATGGCCAGCATCAAGCCGGAGAATCCGCCGATGGTGAACATCACAACGAAGCCCAGCGCGAACAGCATCGGCGTCTCGAAAGTCATGGCGCCGCGCCACATGGTCGACACCCAGTTGAACACTTTGACGCCGGTCGGCACCGCGATGAGCATGGTGGTGAACATAAAAAACAACTCGCCGACCAACGGCATGCCGACGGTGAACATGTGGTGCGCCCAGACGATGAACGACAGGAACGCGATGCTGGAGGTGGCGTACACCATCGAGGTGTAACCGAACAGCGGTTTGCGCGAGAAGGTCGGGATGATTTCCGACACCAAGCCGAACGCCGGCAGAATCAGGATATACACTTCCGGGTGGCCGAAGAACCAAAAGATGTGCTGGAACATCACCGGGTCGCCGCCGCCGGCCGCGTTGAAGAAACTGGTGCCGAAGAACGCGTCGGTGAGCAGCATGGTCACCGCGCCGGCCAGCACCGGCATGACGGCGATTAACAAATACGCGGTGATGAACCAAGTCCAAACGAACAGCGGCATTTTCATGTAGGTCATGCCCGGCGCGCGCAAGTTCATAATCGTGGCGATGATGTTAATCGCGCCCATGATGCTGGACGCGCCCAACATGTGAATGGAAAAAATCACGAACGGCAGACTGTCGCCGCCCTGCAACGACAACGGCGGGTACAGCGTCCAGCCGGCCGCGGGCCCGCCGCCTTCCATGAACAGCGTCGCCAGCATCAGCGCGAACGCGAACGGCAGAATCCAAAAACTCCAGTTGTTCATGCGCGGCAACGCCATGTCCGGCGCGCCGACCATCATCGGCAGCATCCAGTTGGCGAGGCCGACGAACGCCGGCATGACCACGCCGAAAATCATCACCAGCGCGTGCATGGTGGTCATCTGGTTGAAGAAATGCGGGTCGACGATTTGCAAGCCCGGCTGAAACAACTCGGCGCGGATGATGAGCGCCATCGCGCCGCCGATGAAGAACATCAGCAGCGAAAACCACAAGTACAAAGTGCCGATGTCCTTGTGGTTGGTGGTGGTCACCCAGCGGAGATACCCCGGCGCGGGGCCGTGGTGGTCGCCATGGTCATGGTCGAGATGTTCGTCGGCGGTGCCGGTATACGCGTTCATAAAGATGCCTCGTTTAATGCATGATTTCGTTGACTGCCGCCGGCTGAATCGGATGGCGCCCAATGCGGCATGGCGTTCATGGCGCTGCGACCGGCATGAAATTAATGACGATGGTGGTGGCGGCGATAATCGCGCCGCCGAGCCAGATGATGATGTCGCGCTTCATCACCGACATGTCTTTTCGCAATATCTCCATGTCTTTGTGGATGAGTTTAATGTCGGCTTTGGTCGCCAGATTGGCGTCCATCACCTTGGTGACGGTGCGCACCACCGCTTCGGCTTGCCGCTCGGGCATGCCGGAACCGGTGAGTTCATTAATAAACTCGCGGGAGTCGAAAGTGGCCGTGGTCATAATTTCTCCGGTCTGGTTGATTTTTGCCGAACGGGTTGCATTAGAAGAGGATATGAGCCGCCCAATGCGTCGCGACGATTGTGGCGGCGGAGAATGCAAGGCAACCCGCAACGCGTCAGTTTGTCGACGAGGTTCAACGCCTTAAAGGCGACGCCGGTCTCGGGTGCATTGGTGTTCATGACATGGTTCCTAACAGTCACCGCGCCGCCTTAACTTCCATCGGCTGCAGCGCTTCGCCGGTGTCGTTGCCGATGGCGTTGCGCTCGAAGGTGACCACGGCCGCGATGTCGACATCCGACAACTGCGCGCCGAAGGCCTGCATGGCGGTGCCGGGTTTGCCGTTCAGCACCGTCTGCAAATGCTCGGCAAGCGTGAGCGCGCCGGCGTCCAGGGCCGGGAACACCCCGGGAATGCCCTGGCCGTCGGCTTGGTGGCAAGCCAGGCAAGCGGTGTTGTAGACCGCCTGGCCGCGCTCCATTAACTCATCAAACGCCCATTCACGGTCGGCCGAGCCGGCTTCGGCCGCGGCCGCGGCCTGCTCGGCGGTCACCCACGCGGCGAATTCGTCCTCCGCCACCGCCTCGACCACAATCGGCATGAAGCCGTGGTCTTTGCCGCACAACTCGGCGCACTGGCCGCGGTACGTGCCGGGCGCGTCAATCACCGTCCACATCTCGCGGATGAAGCCGGGAATGGCGTCTTTCTTGACCGCGAAGTCCGGCACCCACCACGCATGCAGCACATCGCTGGAAGTCAGCAAGAATCGCACCTTGCGCCCGACCGGCAGCACCAGCGGGTTGTCGACTTCGAGAAGATAGTTGTCCACCGAAAACGGGTCGACACCGGAGTTCAACGCGCGCGCTTCGCGGCTGGCTTCGCCTAAGTTGCTGAAGAAACGAATACCCTCGCCGGGATATTCGTATTCCCATTTCCATTGGTGGCCCGTGACTTTGACGGTCAGTTCATGGCCGCTGGCATCCTCCATTTTAATCAGCGCTTTGGCCGCGGGAATCGCCATCGCCACCAAAATCAGGAACGGAATCACGGTCCAGATGACTTCCGCGGTCATGCTGTGGCTGAAAGTCGCGGGCTTGACGCCGAGCGATTTGCGGTGCTTCAAGATGCTGATGAACATCGCGCCGAACACCACGATGCCGATGACGATGCAGATATACAGCACCATCATGTGCATGTCGTAAACCTCGCGGCTGATTTCGGACACGCCGCGCGGCAAGTTGAGCCCCCAGTCGGCGCGCGCCGGCGTTGCCAACAAAAACGACCACAATGCGGCGCCGGCCGATGCCGGCACGGCGCGGAGCGGCGACCGCGCGCCGGCCGGCCGGGCGGCGGCCGGGGATTGAACCGATGGTTGCGGGTTCATAAAACGAGACTCCTAACGGCAGTGAGTGACGGTGGATAGGCCGGGAGTATACCGATTCCCGCGCGCGCGAATCAAGCGCCGTCCCCGTCACCCTCCACCGGCCGCGCCTGGCCGTGAATTTCCGCCGCATCGGGGCGGTTCCAGTACCGGTTCGGATTGTCCTTGTCGTCCAAATACCGCGACCGGCTGCCCCACAATTCCTGCACATGCACGGTCGGCTCCTCCTGAACATGATGCGCAAAAATCACCGCAAACGCGCGCCGCAGCAACGCCGCATCCGCGGCAATGGAAAACACCACCTCCACCGCGTCGGTGGTTTGGATGGTGTCCTCAGCGCCGGCGTGCGAGCCCTCCAGCGCGCGAAACTGCTGGCTGCCCGCGCCGCGCACATACAAACAGCGGTCGTACGCGCCCTGCTGTAGCGGCAACTCGCGCCCCAGCGCCGCCGCCAACTGCTCCAGCCCGCCGCGCGGCGTCTGCACGGTGACTTGCCACTCGCGCTCCAGATACGCGGCATCGAACTCCATCCCGTCCAGTCGGTTATCCGTCATGTTGAACGCCTCCCCAGTCGATCCCCAACGCCGCGCGCAGAAACGCTGTCCCTTGCGGCGTCACCGACAACCGACGGTCGCCGGCACCGGCGCGGCAGTAGCCGCGGGCGCGCATAAACGACAGCATGGCGCGACCGAAAACGCCGGCCAAATGCGGCGCGCGGTGCGAATGGTCCATGCACGATACGCTGAACGGCCGCCCGGCATCTTTCCCCGCGCCGCCGCCATTTGATGTCGCCGGCAAATGCGCGTCGACGCCGTATTTCGCGCACCACTTGCGCCCGCGCGCGGTGAGCGCAAAGCCATGTCGTTGCTTGACGGTCGCATCTTCGATGCAACCGCGCCGCAGCAACGCGCGCGTGATGGCGATGCCGAGTTCGCCGGCCGGATGTTTGTAGCAGGTGCGGGCGCGGATGAGTTCGGGTGGTAACTTTTGCATGATGGCCTCCGGTTTGTCGGTCGCGTTGTCGGTTGCAGTTTCAATGCCGTTGCCGCAGATGCTGCACGACCAGGTAATAGGTTGTGGCGACGAGCATGATTGCGCCGCCGATGACGGTGTTGGCGCCGGGGTTTTCGGCGAACAACAACCACGCCCACACCGGCGCGATGGGAATTTCCGACAACCCGACCAGCGCGGCGGTGGTGGCGGTCACGCGCTGCACGCCGAGCAAGTAGACGCCGAAGCCCAACCCCAAATTCGCCAGGCCGTACAAACTCAGCCAGAAATAATCCATCGGCAGCGTGCCGATAAACGAACTGAACGGCAGCATCACCAGCGCGCCGAGGAAGCCGGAAAAATAGGTGGCCTTGACCACATTGGCGGCGGGGAAATACTTCGCGGCGATGGTAAGCGACGCCATAAAAAAAGTCATGCCAAACGCCAAGCCGATGCCGAACAAGTCATCGAACTTTTGCGCGCCGCCAATCATCACCGCCACGCCGACCGCGCATAACACGCACGAAGCGAGCGCGACCCAGTCGGCTCTTTCTTTCAGCGCGAGCAACGCCAACAGAAAAGTCACCAGCGGCATGCTGCCGTAGACGAACGACACATTGGCGATGGTGGTGTGGAAGAACGACGAGATGAAACAAATCATGCCGGCGGTCGAGAGCGCGCCAATCACCAACTCGCCGCGCGAAAAACAAAACGCCTCGCGCAACCCCTCGCGCAACCGCGGCCGCCCGCTACGCCGCCGCCGCATGCACAAATAAATCCCCAGCACGCACAACCCGCCAATCAACGAGCGCCAAAACAACGTGGTCGGAATGTCGGTCGTCACCACCCGCGTGAACAACCCCGCGGTGCTCCACGCCATGGCGGCGATGAAGACCAGCGATACGCCAATAGTTCGTGAGTTCATGTTCGCGGTTCCCCGTTGTTGATTCGACAACCGACTCATCCTCCCACAACCCCGCGCATAAAACCATGACATTAATCATGTTTCGGTATTTTTGGCGACGAAGACGCGCGTTAAAACAACCGCATAATGTCGTTATAAAACGCCACGCCCATGAGGAGGACCAGGAGGGCGATGCCGAGTTGCTGGCCCCAGAGCATGGCGCGCGGCGACGGTGGGCTGCCTTTGACGGCTTCGACGGCGAAATACAGCAGGTGGCCGCCGTCCAACAGCGGAATCGGCAGCAGGTTAATCAAACCCAAACTGATGCTGATGATGGCGAGGAATTTAAGGAAGTCATCGACGCCGGATTCGATGGTGTGGCCGGCCAGGCGGGCGATGGTAATGGGGCCGGACAGGTTGTCGGACGACATGCGCGCGCTCAGCATGCGCCCCAGCGAGCGCAAGGTGACCACGGTCATGCGCCAGTTGTAGTCCAGGGCCGCGGGGATGGCGGCGAGCGGCCCGTAGCGCAGTTTGATGGTTTGCGGCGGCGGACGGTACAAGCCGATGCGCCCGACTGTGCGGCCGCCGAGGCGCGCCGATTCGGTGGTGAGCGCGAGGTCCAACAGCCCGCCGCCGCGCCGCACCGTCAACGCCAACGCCTGCCCGGGCCGCGCCGACACCTGCGCCACCAGGTCGGCCCAGTCGCCGATGGGCGCGCCGTCGATGGCGGTGATGAGGTCGCCGGGCTGCAGCCCGGCGCGCGCCGCCGGCGCGCCCGGCACCAGGCGGTACACCGCGGCCGGCGGGGCCGGCGGATGCATGCCGAGGTGCATCGGAATGGGCAAACTGCCGATGGCGTATTGGTCGAAGGCCGCGAAGTCGACCGCGATGCTGCGCGCGCCGCCGTCCGCGCCTTCCACATCGAAGTCGACGCTGTTGCCTTTCATCGCTTGGTGGATGAGGTAGAACTGGTGCTGGCCCCAAGCGCGCACCGCGCGGCCGTCGATGGCGGTCAGACGGTCGCCGGCGCGGAAGCCGGCGCGTTCGGCCGCGGAGTCGGCGTCGACCCGGCCGATGACCGGCTCGATGTCGTCGCTGCCGGTGATGAACACCAGCCACACCGCGGCGATGGCGAACAGGAAGTTATACGCCGGCCCGGCCACCACGATGGCGCTGCGCTTGGCGAGCGATTGACGGTTGAACGCCATGTCGCGCTCGCCGGCCGCGACTTCGCCTTCGCGTTCGTCGAGCATCTTGACATAGCCGCCCAACGGAATGCAGCCGATGCAGTATGCGGTCGGGTCGTTTTTGCGCCGCCAGGTGATGAGCGGGCGGCCGAAGCCGATGGAGAATTTCAGCACCTTGACGCCGCACGCGCGCGCGACTTGGAAGTGGCCGTATTCGTGCACCGTCACCAAGATGGCGATGGCGGCGAGGAAGCCGAGGAGGCTGTACAGGATGACGCTCATGGTTTTTTGCTCGTGGTGGGTTTGCGGGGTGACGGTTCGTAATCTCTGACGGTTGCGCTATGCGCCGGCGCCGGCGACCGCGACATCGGCGACGCCAACCGTCACCGGCGCGGCGCGCAGCAATTCCCGGCACTGTCGGCGCGCTTGCGCGTCGGCCTGCAGCGCGTCTTCTAACGTACAGTCGCGGCCGGCGGCGGCGCGCGCCATGCTCGATTCCACCGTCGCGGCGATGCGGTCGAAGCGCAGTTGCCCGCGCAGGAACGCGTCGACCGCGACTTCGTTGGCGGCGTTCATGGCCGCGGGCATCGCGCCGCCGGCGCGCGCCGCCTGCCGCGCCAGGCCGATGCACGGAAAGCGTCGGTGGTCCGGCGGCTCGAAGTCCAGTCGCGCGCAGTCGGTCAAACTCAAACGCCGCGCGCCGGAGGCGATGCGTTGCGGCCAGCCCAGCGCATGCGCAATTGCCACGCGCATGTCCGGCGGCCCGAGTTGCGCCAACACCGAGCGGTCCGCAAATTCCACCAGCGAATGCACCACGCTCTGCGGATGCACGACGATGTCGACTTCCGATTCATCGACCGCAAACAACGCGCACGCTTCGATGAGTTCCAAGCCCTTGTTCATCATGGTCGCCGAATCCACGGACACTTTCGGGCCCATGTCCCAGTTCGGATGCGCGCAAGCCTGGGCCGGGGTGACATGGCGGAATTCACCCAGCGGCAGGCGGCGAAACGGTCCGCCGGAGCCGGTTAAGATGATGCGCGCCAGGCCGGCCGGCCGCGCGCCGGGAAGCGCGCCACCGTCGCCGGGCCCCGCGCTGCCGCCGGTGCCGGGCCCCGCGCCACCGTCGCCGGTGCCGGGCCCCGCGGCCGCGGCCACGCACTGGAAAATCGCGTTGTGTTCGCTGTCGATGGGGAGCACCGTGGCGCCGGCGTTGCGCGCCTCGCGCAGGATTAAACCGCCCAACATCACCAGCGGCTCCTTGTTGGCGATGAGGACTTTTTTGCCGGCGCGCACCGCGGCCAGGGTCGACGCCAAGCCGGCCGCGCCGACGATGCCGCACACCACGATGTCCGCGGCCGCCGCCAGTTCCGCGAGCGCGTCGCCGCCGCCCAACACCCGCGTCGGCGCGCCTGCCAATTCATCCGCCAAGCGTCGCGCCGCGGCCGCGTCCGCCATGACCGCCAAGTCGGGTTGGAACCTTGCGCACTGCCGGCGCAGCGCGTCGATGTTGGCGTGGGCCGACAGGCCGGCGACGCGGTATTGGCGCGGATGCCGGGCGATGACATCCAGCGCGCTGACGCCGATGGAGCCGGTCGCGCCGAGGATGGCGACCGACTGCGGCGCGGCGGTGACGGTGGTGGCGACGGTCACCCGGCCGCCTCCGAGAACCGCCACACCACCGCAAACGGCGGCAGCGCGGCGATGATGCCGTCGATGCGGTCCAGAATGCCGCCGTGGCCGGGCAGGATGCCGCCGCTGTCTTTGACCCCGGCGCGGCGTTTCAGGGAACTCTCGTACAAGTCGCCGACCACGCTGAACAACGCCGCCACCAACGCCGCGACTAACCACCATCGAGTGTGCGCCGCATCCGCCGCCGCCGCCCACGCCAAAAACGCCGCGACGGTGACCGCCGCGGCCAGCCCGCCGACCAGGCCGGCCACGGTTTTGCCCGGGCTGATGGCGGGGGCCAGGCGGCGTTTGCCGAAGCGTTTGCCGGCGAAATACGCGCCGCTGTCGGCCGCCCACACCACCGCCAACGCGCCCAACGCCACGCCCGCGCCGTGCTCGACGCGCAGCCACACCGCCGCGCACCACGCCAGCCACAACACCGCCGCGCCTTGCGCGAGGTGGCGCAATGCGTTGTCACCGTCACTGTGACTGTGGCGCGCATCATCGGCGGCCGCGGCGGTCGCCACGGCCGCCGCCGGCCCGGCGCGTCGGCGAAACAAATCCACCGCCAACCACATCCACAACAGCGCGCCGGCCAGGCATGCCGTCGCCAATTTTTGCGGCGCGAAGAACAGCACCGCAGCCGCGGCCACCATCACCGCGGCCGCCACCGCAACCGCCACGGCCCCCGCGGGCCGGCCCGGCTGCAGGCGATTCCATTCCAGCAGCGCCGCCACCGCCGCGGCCAGCGCTAACGCGGCGAACAACCCCGCCGGCGCGCCCAGCGTCACCGCCGCCACCGTCGCGGCCAGCGCCAGGCCGGTGAGCACGCGCGTTTTTACGCCGGTCATCAGGCCGGGCGGTCGGCCGGCAACTCGGCCGGAAATTCCGCCGACAATTCCGCGGCCGCGGCGGTCGAAAACTGCCCCGACAATTCCGCGGCCGCGGTGGTCGAAAACTGCCGCACTTGCTCGCCGGTCTGGCCGAAACGGCGCTGGCGTCGGGCGTAGATTTCCAGCGCGTGGTCGAAGTGTTGGCGGTCAAAATCGGGCCAGTAGGCATCGATAAAACACAACTCGGTATACGCCAACTGCCAGAGCAGGAAGTTGCTGATGCGCCGCTCGCCGCCGGTGCGGATGAACAAGTCCGGGGCCGGCAAATCGCGGGTGCACAAGCGCGATTCGATGAGCGCCGGCGTGACCTCGGCCGGGGCCAGCGCGCCGCGCGCCACCGACTCGGCAACCGAGCGGCAGGCTTGGGTCAAGTCCCACCGCCCGCCGTAGTTGACCGCGATGGTGAGGTGGAAGGCGCGGTTGGCGCGGGTCAGTTCGGTGGCGGCGTCGATGCGGCGGCGCAGCGGCGCCGGCAGGCGCGCCAAGTCGCCGATGACGCGCAGGCGGATGTCGTTCTGGTGCAAACTGCCGACTTCCTTTTCCAGCGTGGTCGCCAGCAGGCGCAGCAGCAACTCCACCTCGGCCGCGGGCCGCCGCCAGTTTTCGCTACTAAACGCGAACAGGGTCAGATACGGAATGCCGCGGCGGCCGAACAAGCGCGAGATTTTGCGCACCGCATCCACGCCGCGACGGTGCCCGGCGGCGCGCGGCAGACCGCGCCGGCGCGCCCACCGGCCGTTGCCGTCCATGATGACCGCGACATGACGCGGGCGCTCCGGCGGCGACGGCTGGGCCGGGCCGGGCGGCGCGGCCGGGAACGGGACGGTGTTGTCTGGCATGGCGGGGGCGACGGTGGGGATGCGACGGGGGCGGTGACAGTGGCGGCGAATGCGACGGTGGGCGGCGACGGTGGGGATGCGACGGTGGCGAAAGCGATGGCGACGGCGGCGACGGTGAATGGCGCGGAAACGAGCGCGGGGGCGGCGGCGACGCGCGGCGCGCGGAACCAAACCGCGGGGATTTAAATCTCCGCCACTTCGCGCGCTTTGTCGGCGACCACGGCGTCGATGGCGGCGATGTGGCGGTCGGTCAGGGTTTGCAGCGCTTCTTCCGCGCGCTTTTGTTGGTCCTGGCTGATTTCCTTTTCTTTCAGCAACTCGCGCACCGTGTGAATCGCGTCGCGGCGGATGTTGCGCACCGCGACTTTGCCGTTCTCGCCCTCGCGCTTGACCAGGCGGCCGAGTTCGAGGCGGCGTTCCTGGGTCATCGGCGGCAGCGGAATGCGCATCACCGCGCCGGCCACCACCGGGTTCACGCCGAGGTCGGATTCCTGCACCGCCTTCTCAATCACCGCCAACATATCCTTCTCCCACGGCTGCACGGTCAGCGTGCGCGCGTCGGCCACGGCGACGGTGGCGACTTGGTTGAGCGGCGTGGGCGCGCCGTAGTAGTCGACCGTCAGGTGGTCGAGCAGCGCGGTGGTGGCGCGGCCGGTGCGGATGCGGCCCATCTCGTCGCGGGTGGCATCGAGAGTTTTGCGCATGCGCGCGTCGGCGTCTTTTTGGATGTCGTCGAGCATGGCGGTGACGGTGGTGACGGTCGGTGACGGTCGGCGGCGGACCTTAATTAAGTACGCCCGGCCGCTTGCGCGCGCACTTCCGCGACAAAATCTTCGCTGCGCTTCTCTAAGCCCTCGCCGACTTCAAACCGCACCATCGCTTCGACGCTGGCGCCCGCGGCCTTGAGCAGTTGCGCCACCGTCTGCTCCGGGTTTTTGACGAACGCCTGGCCCAGCAGGGTGTTTTCTTTGAGGAATTTCTTCATCCGCCCGGCCACCATTTTCTGCGCGATTTCCGGCGGCTTGCCACTCTCGGCAGCCTGCGCGGTGAAAATCGCCTGCTCGCGCGCCAAGGTGTCGGCCGGCACATCATCCTCGCCGACGCACAGCGGCCGGGTGGCCGCGATGTGCATGGCGAGGTCGCGGCCCAACGATTCCAACGCCGCCGAATCACCGTCACCGCCGCCGAGCCGCACCAGCACGCCGATGCGCACGCCGTGCAGGTACGTACTTAGGGCCCCATCGCCGGCGTCCAGCCGGGCGAAGCGGCGCAACGCGATGTTCTCGCCGATTTTGCCGATGAGTTCGCGCCGGGCGGTGTCGACGGTGGAGTCGCCGAGCGGCAATTCGCCGGCCGATTCGACATCGGCCGGCGCGGCCGGGGCGGCCAAAATCGCGCCGGCCGCGGCCTCGGCGAAGGCGCGGAACGAAGCGTCTTTGGCGACAAAATCGGTCTCGCAATTGACCTCCACCAACACGCCGGCGCCATCGCCACCGTCGCCCACGGCCGCGGCGATAACGCCCTCGGCCGCGATGCGCCCGGCCTTGCCTTCCGCGGCCGCGATGCCTTTGGTGCGCAGGGCTTGGGCCGCGGCCTCCATGTCGCCGCCGGCTTCGTCGAGGGCTTGTTTGCAGTCCAGCATGCCGGCGCCGGTGCGCGCGCGCAGCGCTTTGATTTGGGATGCGGTGGTGGGCATGGGGTTCTCCTGGGAACGGGGTTGGGGTTGTCGGGCGCGGGCGCGCGTTACTCGACGGGGTCGGCCGATTTGGCGGGGTCGGCTTTCGCCGCTTTCGGTTTCGCGGATTTCGCGGATTTCGCCGCGGCCGGTTTGGCGGATTTCGCCGATTTCGCCGCGGCCGAATCGGTGGATTTCGCGGTCGCCGGTTTCGCCGCGGCCGATTTCGCCGCGGTCGCGGATTTCGCCGAGTCGGCGGATTTTGCCGCCGGTTTCGCCGCCGCCGGTTTTGTCGATTCCGCGGCCGCGGCCTTCCCCGCCGTCTTCTTCTTGGCGGCTTTTTTCACCGCGGATTTGGCGGTCACTTGGGCCGGTTTGGCTGACGGTTTTCGGTCGGTTTTCTTGGCCGGCTTGTCGGGTTTTTTGGCCACCACTTTCTTCGCGGCTTTCTTGCGCGTTACCTTTTTGCCCGCGGGCTCGGCCGGGCCGGCGCGGCCGCGCGCCCACGGGTCAACCGCCTCGCCGCTGTCGTCGACTTCCACATAGTCGTCGTCGCCGGCCGCGGCCGCGGCCATCTCGACCTCGGCGCGCGCCGCGATGATGCGGTCGGCCGCGGCCTCCAAATACAACTGAATCGCGCGCCCGGAATCGTCGTTGCCGGGAATGATGTGCGCGATGTTGTCCGGCGAGCAGTTGGTGTCCACCACCGCCACCACCGGGATGTTGAGTTTGTTGGCTTCCGCCACCGCGATGTACTCCGAGTCGACATCGATGACGAACAGCGCGTCCGGCAAGCCGTCCATGTCCTTGATGCCGGACAAAGTTTTGTCCAACTTGGCGCGCTCGCGCTCGAGGTTCAACGCTTCTTTTTTGCTCAAACCCACGGTCGCGCCGGCGTCGATGCGCTGCTCCAAGTCCTTCAGCCGGGTGATGGAGTTTTTCACCGTCTTGTAGTTGGTCAGCATGCCGCCGAGCCAGCGGTGGTCGACGAACGGGCAGCCGCAGCGCATGGCGTGCTCGCGCACCGCCTGGCCGGCCTGGCGCTTGGTGCCGACGAACAAAATCTGCCCGCCTTGGGCCGCGACTTTGCCGAGATAGTCCATCGCCCGGCGCAGCAGCGGCAGGGTTTTTTCCAGATTGATGATGTGGATTTTGTTGCGGTCGCCGAAGATGTACGGTGCCATTTTGGGCGACCAGTATCTGGTCTGATGCCCGAAGTGCACGCCGGCCTTCAGCAGTTGGCGCATGGTGATTTCAGCCATGTTTCGATTCGATGCGGTGGGTTTGGCCTCCACGGTTACTGACCGCCAACCGCGCGCGCCGGGGTTCGAATCCGACGGCAACGCGGCACCCAGGCGGGCATAATCGCCGTGTGCGGGATGATTGCCGGCCGCGGATGGTCCGTGGGTCGCGCCGCGGTTTGCACCGTGGACTCCCCGTGGTTCGCGCCGCCGCCGGCGGTTAAGACCGCGCAGTATACGCCAACGCGCTTGCCAAATAAACCGCGATGGGGGAATATTCGCTTGCGCCGCCGCGTCGACCCGCGCCGAAATTCGACCGTGTTCGACCGTGTTCGCCCGCCCGCCCGCTTGCCGCCCATCGACCCTTGACCGCCGCATCATCCCGCATGGCAATCACACTCAAAACCCCCGACGAGGCCGACAAAATGCGCGTGGCCGGGCGGCTGGCGGCGCAAGTGTTGGACATGATTGGCGCGCATGTGCAGGCCGGCGTCACCACCGAGCGCCTGAACCAAATCTGCCACGACTTCATCGTCGGCGAACAGCGGGCGACGCCGGCGCCGCTGAACTACCGCGGCTTCCCCAAGTCGATTTGCACTTCGGTCAACCATGTGGTCTGCCACGGCATTCCGTCCGAGCGCCGACTGAAACACGGCGACATCATCAACATCGACATCACGGTCATCAAGGACGGCTTCCACGGCGACACCAGCCGCATGTTTTTTGTCGGCGATGTGTCGGTGCGCGCGCGGCGGGTGTGCCAAATCAGCCGCGAATGTTTGCACCGCGCCATCGCGTTGGTGAGACCCGGCGCGCGCCTCGGCGACTTAGGCCACGCCATTCAACGCCACGCCGAGGGCAACGGCTTCTCGGTGGTGCGCGAGTATTGCGGCCACGGCATCGGCCGCGGCTTCCACGAAGACCCGCAAGTGCTGCACTACGGCAAGCCCGGCACCGGCCTGGCGTTGCAAGCCGGCATGACCTTCACCATCGAGCCGATGCTGAACGCCGGGCGGCGCGAGACCCGACTGCTGCCGGACAACTGGACGGTGATTACCAAAGACCGCAGTTTGTCGGCGCAGTGGGAACACACGATTTTGGTTACCGACAACGGGCATGAGATTTTGACGCGCGGCGACGGTGACACCGGTGACGGTGATGGCGACGGTGACTCTATCGACTCCGGCGACGGTGCTGACGGCGCCGGCGCCGGCGACTCCACCGACAACAACAATTCCAAAAACCCCGCCGACTGAACGCGCCGCTTGCGGTTATACTGCGCGCATCCTTTCGCCATCGGAGCATCCACATGCGCGTCGAACAAATCTGGACCGGCAACGCCTACCGCAACTTCAACTATCTCATCGCCTGCCCGCAAAGCGGCGAAGCGCTGGCGGTCGACCCGCTGGACTACGACAAATGTCTGCGCCGCGCGCGCGACAACGGCTGGGACATCACCCGCGTGCTCAACACCCACGAACACGACGACCACATCGGCGGCAACCAAGCGGTGGTGGAGGCCACCGGCGCGAAGTTGCTGGCGCACGCCGGCGCGGCCGACGCCATCCCCGGCATGGACCGCGGCTTGGCGGCCGGCGACACCGTGCGTTTCGGCAGCGTGGAGTTGGAAGTGTTGGACACGCCGGGCCATACCATGTCGCATGTCTGCCTGCTGGCGCGCGGCGACTCGCCGGCGTTGTTCTGCGGCGATACGCTGTTCAACGCCGGCGCCGGCAACTGTCACAACGGCGGCCATCCGGAGGAACTCTACCAAACCTTCGCCGGGCAACTGCAAAACCTGCCGGACGCCACGCGCATCTACCCGGGCCACGACTACCTGGAAAACAACCTGCGCTTCACCCTCGACCGCGAGCCGGGCAACGCCGACGCGCGCGAATTGTTGGACACGGCCGCGGCCCAAGACCCGGCCGACGCGCTCATCACCACCCTCGGCCGGGAGCGCCGCATCAACACCTTCTTCCGCCTGCAAAACCCCGAAGTCATCGCCCGCCTACGCGACCAATTCCCCGCCCTCGGCGACGCCCCCGACGCCAAAGCCATCTTCCTAAAACTCCGCGAGTTGCGGAATTCATGGTGATGGGGTGAGTTGAATCGCCCGGCGGCGGGGGCGAAGCGCTACAATTCCTGTATGGAAACAGGAACTTGGATTCAACCAGCAAATGCAACACCGTTAATCGGGATGACGGCCGCTCAACTTGCCGGGCTGCGGCTATAATGTTGCATCGTTGCCGTTGTGTGCCGCCGTTATGTCCGACAATCTTTATCGCTTGCTGCAGCCGGCGCTGCGGGAGTACGCCGGCCGGCCGGCGTGGGTTTGCCGCGGGCGCGGCGGGCGGCGGGTGGTGGCTTACCGCGAACTGCATGACGCGGCGTTGACGCTGGCGGCGCGCATGCGCGAGGCCGGGTTGCGCGGCGGCGACACAGTCGGGATTGTCGCGCCGAACGGGCCGGAGTTCACCGCCGCGGCCTTGGCGACGTGGAAAATCGGCGCGCACATCGCGCCGATTCACATCGGGCATTCGGCGTTCGAGAGCGCGCAGCAGTTGAAGGCGGTGGCGCCGCGGTTGCTGCTGACGCACGAGTCCGCGGTTGATTACGCGCCGAAGTTGGCGATTTGCATGCGCGCCGATGCCGCGTTGGCGGCCGCGGAAACTGCGCGAGCGGACGGTGATAACGGCGATGCCGGCGGCGCGGCCGGCGACTCCACCGTCAATAAAACCGATGCCGGCGCAGCCGACGCCGCCGCAACCGATGTCGCCGCAACCGATGCCGCAACCGACGACCAATTAGCCGCGCGGATTTACACCTCCGGCAGCACCGGCACGCCGAAAGTGGTGCGCTTGAGCCACGCCAATCTCGCCTCCAACTTGCGCGCCGCGTGCCGCATCGGCGACTTCTCGGCCGCCGACCGCTTCATCTCGCTACTGCCGTTCTCGCACGCGATGGGACTGCTCGGCAACCTCATCCTGCCGCTTTACCACGGCGCCGCCATCGTCTCGCCGCGGGCGTTGGCGGCGGACGAAATTCTCGCCACATTGCGCGAGGAAAACATCTCGGTGCTCATCGCGGTGCCGCGCTTGTTCCGCGCCATCATGCACGGCATGGAAAGAAAGTTTGAGGCCGGCGGCGCGGCCGCCGCGCTCTACCGCGCGGCGTTGAAGCGCGTGCCGCGGGCGTTGCGCCGCCGCTTGAACGCGCCGATTCGCCGCCAACTCGGCGGGCGCATCAACGCCTGGGTCAGCGGCGGCTCGCATCTGGACGCGCGCATCACGCGATACTTCCACGCGCTCGGCCTGCCGCTGCGCCAGGGCTACGGGCTGACCGAAACCGCGCCTTTGGTGAGTATGCAGGACGACTTCGACGCCGCGCCGGACAGCGTGGGGCGGCCGGTCGACGGCGTGAAAATCCACATCCACCGCCCGGACGCGCGCGGCTGCGGCGAGGTGTGGGTGGCGGGGCCGAATGTGATGCGCGGCTACGAGGACGCGGCGCAAAACGCGGAAGCCATGCGCGGCGCGTGGTTCCGCACCGGCGACATCGGGCGCGTGGACGCGGCCGGCCGACTATTCCTCACCGGGCGCAGCAAACGCCTCATCGTCACCGAGGCCGGCAAGAATGTTTATCCGGAGGAGTTGGAGACGCTGCTGGAGCGCGACCCGGCGGTGGCCGAGGCCGGGGTGCTGGAGGTCGGGGCGCGGCCGGTGTGTGTACTGGCGATGGTGGGGGCGGGGGCCGGCGCTGGCGACGGTAGCGACGGTGACGGTGGCGATGATGCGACGGTGGCCGCGGCGCGGGCCGCGGTGGCGGCGTTCAACCGCTTGGTCTCTTCGCACAACCGCATCGCGCGCATCGCGGTGGTCGGCGAGTTGCCGCGCACGCCGCTCGGCAAGGTCGCGCTGCGCGAGTTGCCGGCGGTTTTTGCGCGGTATGAAGTGAAGTGACGGTGGGCGCGCGGCGCGCCGGCGGTCGGATGCCGGTGCCGCGGCCGGGGTGTTAAAATCCGCCGCCCGCCCCGCCGACTAACACCCGTTGCATTACTTAAGCACCCGCGGCCGCGCGCCGGCCTTGGACTTCGAGCAGGCCACCATGGCCGGCTTGGCCGCGGATGGCGGGTTGTATGTGCCGGAGGCGTGGCCCGCGTTCAGCGCCGATGAGATTCGCGGGTTGCGCGGCTTGGATTACGCGCAGTTGGCGCAACGCCTTCTCGCGCGTTTTGTCGGCGACAGCATCGACGCCGACACGCTGGCGCGTTTGACTGTGGAATCGTACCGCGGGTTTTCACCGCCGGGGCATTCGACCGCGGCGGCGCATTCAACCGTCGACCCCGCGCCGCTGACCGCGCTCGACGATTCGCTGTATGTGTTGGAGTTGTTCCACGGCCCGACCCTGGCGTTCAAGGATTTCGCGCTGCAGTTTCTCGGCCGGTTGTTCGGGCATTTTCTCGGCCGGCGCGGGCAAACCTGCACCATCCTCGGCGCGACTTCCGGCGACACCGGCTCGGCCGCCATCGAAGCGCTGCGCGGCATTGAGGCGGTCACACTGTACATGCTGCACCCGCGCGGCCGCGTGTCGGAAGTGCAGCGCCGCCAGATGACCACGGTGCTGGATGCCAACATCCATAACCTCGCGGTGGACGGCGACTTCGACGACTGCCAGCGGTTGGTGAAGGCGTTGTTCAGCGACGACGAATTCCGCGCGCGGCATGCGTTGGCCGCGGTCAACTCCATCAACTGGGCGCGCATCGCCGCGCAAGTGATTTATTACTTTTATGCCGCGCTGCAACTCGGCGCGCCGGCGCGCGCGGTCAACTTCGCGGTGCCGACCGGCAACTTCGGCAATGTGTTCGCCGGCTATGTCGCGCGGCGCATGGGTTTGCCGGTCGAGCGCCTCATCATCGGCTGCAACCGCAACGACATATTGGCGCGCTTCTTCGATTCGGGAATCATGCGGCGGCGGAAGTTGCACGCGACCATCTCGCCGAGCATGGACATTCAAGTGTCGAGCAACTTCGAGAGATACTTGTTTGATGTTCTGGGCCGCGACGCCGAACAAGTGCGCGACTTGATGACGGTGTTTGCCGCGCGCGGCGAGTTCACGGTCGCGCCGGAAGTTCACCGTCGCGCCGCGGAATTGATTCGCGCGCACCGCTTGACCGATGCGCAAACGCGCGCGCAAATCGCGGACACGCACCGGCGCAACGGCATTTTGCTCGACCCGCATTCGGCGATTGGCGTGGCCGCGGCGCGCGCCTGCGCGGATGACGGTGTGCCGACCGTCGCCCTGGCCACCGCGCATCCCGCCAAGTTCGACGCTGCGGTGGCCGCGGCCTGCGGCGTCGGCCCCGAGTGGCCGCCGCGCTTGCGCGATATTCTGCAGCGCGAAGAGCGCGTCACCACCGTCGCCAACGATGCGGCCGAGGTCAAGGCGTTGATGGAACGCGGCGAAAGTGGCGGTCGACTCCGCGGCGATGGGCGCGGCCGCGGCGGGCCCGGCGGGCGCTCCGCGTGACCGAACTGTCGCCGGCCTCGGCGCGCGCCGGGTATGCGTGGTATCGGCGCCACCGCGAAATCGCCGCGGTCGCCGGCCTCCTGTTGGCCGGCGCGCTGGCGTTAGTCGGGTTCCGCGCCTGCGTGGTGGGCGGCGCCGGGGGGCCGCCGGCGGTTGGGGATGCCGCGCCCACCGTGCCGGCGCGGTACGCGCTGTCGGTCGCCGGCGGCGGCAAGTGGATTCACCTGCGCGGCGAACTGGAGGCCGGGGTCACGCGCGCGGTCGCGGCGTTGCTCGACGCCAACCCGCAAGCGCGCGGCATCATCCTCGACTCCGGCGGCGGGCAAATCTACGAAGGGCGCGGCTTGGCGCGCGTCATCCGCGAGCGCGGCTTGGCGACTTACACGCTACTCGAGTGCGCCTCGGCCTGCGCCACCGCCTTCCTTGCCGGCCGCGAGCGCGTGCTCGGCCGCGCCGCCAAACTCGGCTTCCACCAATACCAATCGCACACCGTCATCCCCGCGTTCGACATCAAAGAGGAACAAGACAAAGACCGCCGGTTGTTCGAAGCGCAAGGCATCGCCGCGGAATTCCTCGACAACATCTTCGCCGCGCGCCCGGAAGATATGTGGTGGCCGACGGTGGAGGAGTTGCGCGCCGGCGGCGTGGTTCACCGCACCGGATTTTCGCTCGGCGACGGCGACGACGGCGACGGTGGCGGCGAAAAGTAATCCGCCGACTTTAATGCGGCGTAATCCCGCGCAATCTTTCGCCGCGGCGGCGGAGGAGTTCGACTGAGGTCAGGAGCATTATCGACACCACGACCAACAGCGTGGCGACGGCGAGGATGGTGGGGCTGATTTGCTCGCGGATGCCGGAGAACATCTGCCAGGGAATCGTGCGCTGCTCATAACTGCCGACGAACAGCACCACCACGACTTCGTCGAACGAGGTGATGAACGCGA
>JAPPPS010000150.1 GCA_028817405.1 Gammaproteobacteria bacterium | reverse complement strand
CCCACGCCGCCGCCATATCCGAGACCGCAAACGCGGTCTCAGTGCCAAGTCGTTCCAGTTGCCGGGCGAGTTGCATGAGCGTGTTGGGTGAGTCGTTAATGAGCGCGATGATAGCACGCATTCGCCGCGCTACAACAGCATGGTCGAAATGCCGGGGACGAAACTGATGAGGCCCAAAACAATCAACGCGGTGACATAAAACGGCAGCAGATGCACGAACACCCGTCCAATAGGCACGCGCTCGATGGCGACCGACACGAACAAGGTGGTGCCGACCGGCGGAGTATATAAGCCAATCGCCAAAT
This sequence comes from Gammaproteobacteria bacterium, assembly GCA_028817405.1. Lineage (GTDB taxonomy): Bacteria > Pseudomonadota > Gammaproteobacteria > Arenicellales > Poriferihabitantaceae > JAHRAW01. Next base: position 36,155 of record JAPPPS010000150.1, on the reverse strand, counting down.
TCATCACCATCATCACGCCAAGTTGAATCGGGTCAACGCCGATTTGCGCCGCGACGCCGGTGAAGATGGGCGCAAGCAGGAGGACCGCCGCGGGCAAGTCGAGAAAAGCGCCGATGAGAATCATCAGGATGTTCATGCCGATGATGATTGCCCACGGCGACTTCAGCGTGTCCAGCATGAACAGCGCAAGATTTTCCGGCACGCTTTCGTACGACAAAATCCACTGCAATACGCTCGAACCCATGATGACCAACATAATGACGCCGGTCATGATGCCGGTGGTGAGGATGCTCTGCGCGACGATGCGAAACGACAAGTCGCGGTACACCAGCGCGCCGACCAACAGTGCATAGACCACCGCGAACACGCTGATTTCGGTCGGTGTGACGATGCCGCCTTTGGCCAGCACCACGACCATCACCGGCATCAACAGCGCCGGCACCGCTTTCACCAGGTCCGCGGGGATGTTGCGCCACTTGAATCGCCGCGAGACGAAAGTGGTGTGAATGAGCATGACGGCGATGCCGGTCGCCAACGCGGCCGGAATAGTGAGCGCGCCGGCGATGACCAGCGCGGTGAGCGCGGCGGTGGCGGCCGCGATGATGACCGCGTCGCGGCGGTCGAACAACTTGGGCAATGTGATGCGGTTTTTTGCTTCAGCCGGTGACGCCGGCAAGTTGCGGATACGCGCGATGGCATAGCAAACGGAAGCGAACATGACGGTCAAGGCGATGCCGGGAATGATGCCGGCCAGGAAGAGTTTGGGAATCGATGTTTCGGTGACCAAGCCGTACAGAATCAGCGGAATCGACGGCGGAATCAAAACCGATATGGTCGATGATGCGGCGTTGACCGCGGCCGGGAAACCTTGCGGGTAGCGTTGCTTTTTCTGCACCGGAATCAGCGCGTTGCCGAGCGCCGATGCATCGGCGACCGCCGAGCCGGACACGCCGCCGAAGAACAGCGAGCCGACCACGCTGACCTGCGCCAGGCCGCCTTTCACCGCGCCGACCAGGATTTTGGCGAAAGTTACGAGATAATCGCCAAAGCGCCCCGACATCATCAGGTTGCCGGCCATGATGAAGAACGGAATCGCCAACATCGGAAAACTGGAGGTGGGTTGGTACAGGTTGAGAATCGCCTCGAACAAAAACAACGGTTCATTCATCCACATGGCGAAGCCGCTGGCGATGAGCAGCGCATGCGCGACCGGCGTCGCCAACAGCAGCAGCGCGACAAAAACTAAAGCGGCGGTGGGCGACATGGTTTCGATTCCGTTGGATTACCGGTTCGTCCAATCAAAAATTCGCCGCCGCGGCATCTTCGCGCGCGCCGTCATACAACAAGCGGTAGATGCCGACCGCCGCGGTCAAGCCGAGCAGAATGTAGCCGCACAGCAGCGCGAGGTAACTGAACGATTGCGGGACGCCGAGCGAGGTGAAGATGACATCGCCGGCCGCAAACGCCATGCCGCCTTCGAACATGCCGCCGCCGATGTAGACGGTGATGATGGCGAAGCAGGCGAGCAGAATCAGAAGTTGCACCAGTACGCGCAACCACTTGGCGGCCGCGGGCCGAAGTTGCGCGATAAAAACCGCGATGCCGATGTGCCGACCATGCTGCGCGGCCAGCACCGCGCCGGCCATGATGAACCACGGAAAGGTGAGTTGAACGATTTCCACCGACCACACCAAACTGGCGTTGGTGGTGTATCTCAACACCGCGTTGGCGAAAGTCGGCGCCAAGATGGCGGTGAAAGTCAGCCACAAAACCACCGCGCACACCGCTCGCGTGAGCGTGTCCAGTCCCGCGGCCAGCGCGCCCAAAGGTCCGGCTGCGCGCGGCGCGATGATGAGTTGACGCAGCAAGGATTTGTCTTGTGCTATCATCGCTCAACATGCCGCGCGGTTTGTCGATTCCCGATGCGATTCCCCAACATCAACGCGATTGTTTATTTTGAGGCGGTGGCGCGGCACTCCAGCGTCAACCGCGCGGCCGCCGAGTTGCTGGTGTCGCGTTCCGCGGTCAGCCAGCAAATTAAAACCCTTGAACAGCGTATGGGCGTCGCGCTGTTTCGCCGCATTCGCCGGCGCTTGGTTCTGACCGAGGAAGGCGAGCGGTTGTTCAAAGCCGCGGACCAAGCGTTGGCGCTGCTGCGCGAGACCCATAACACCATCTCGCTGGCGCGCGACTACCGCAGTTTGACGATTCGCGTGTCGTCGAGTTTCGGCGTACGGTGGTTGTCGCCGCAACTGGCCGACTTCGTCGCCGCGCATCCGCATCTCGACTTGCGTATCGACGCCACTTCCGAGTTGAGCGATTTCGAAAAAGAAAACATCGATGTCGACATTCGGTACACCGTGGATATGCCCGAAGGCCTGCATTGCCAAGCGCTGGTCACCGACTATGTGCTGCCGTTGTGCGCGCCCAAGTTGGCGGCGCGCGCGAAGCGGGCCGGCAAGGACGGCGCCGCGCATGTGCTCGCCCGCGCGCGCCTCATTCACACGGTCAAAGCCGACATCAAGTGGCATGAGTGGCTGGACTTGCACGGCATGGACGCTGCCCAGGCGTCGCATGGGTTGTACTTCGACCGCTCGTCGATGTCGTTGAAAGCGGCCGAGGATGAACTGGGCGTGGTGCTGGAGACCGCGACCTTGGCGATGAACGAACTGCGCGCCGGCAAGTTGCTGCCGCTGGCGCCGCAGTTGGGCGCGCTCGCGATTGAATCGTACTATCTGGTGTGTCCGGTCAAACACCTGAGCAACCGCTATGTCAAGGCGTTTATCGCCTGGCTGGAGGAGAAAGTGAAGACGCATGAAGTGGAGAAAAAACGCCTGATGAAATCGCTCGGCGTGAAGGTCAAACCTTTTTGCCGCGGTCATCGCCGCCATGCTCGGGCCGCACCAGCGCGCCGGTGATGCGCTCATACACCTTGACCACCGCCGCATCATCGAGGCCGCCGCAGCCCATGGCCGACGCCGCCAACAGTACTTGATGCGCGGCTGCGCCAACCGGCAGCGGCATCGACAAGTCGCGGCCTTCGCGCAGCGCCAGTTCCAAATCTTTGACGAAGATGTCGACCGTCGAGCGCGGCGCGTAATCGCCGTTCAAGATGCGCGGCGCGCGGTCGTCGAACATCCAACTCTGCCCGGCCGAAGTTGACACGATGTCGAACAACTTGCGCGGGTCGCAGCCGGCGCGCGCGCCGAACGCGAGCAACTCCGCGGCCACCACGAGATGCGCGCCGGTCGCCAACTGGTGGACGGTTTTGTAAGTGGAGCCGATGCCGGGCGCATCGCCCAAGCGGTGGACGGTTTTGGAAATCGCTTGTAGCGCGGATTCGGCGGCGTCGAACGCGGCGCGCGGGCCGGAGGCCATGACCGTCAGCGTGCCGGCCGCGGCCCCGGCTTGGCCGCCGGACACCGGCGCATCCAACAACAACGCGCCGGCCGCTTGCGTCTCGGCCGCGATGGCGCGCGTGTCGGCCGGCGCGATGGTCGAGCACAGCATGACCGTGCCGCCGTCGCGCATGGCCGCCAAGGCGCTTTGCTCGCCGTCACTGAACAACACCTCGCGCACTTGCGCGGTGTCGACCACCATGATGATGAGCAGTCCGGCATTGGCCGCGGCCTCGGCCGCGCTGCCGGCGGCGCGTCCGCCGGCCGCGGCGAAGTCATCGCATGCTTCATCTCGGATGTCATAGCCGGTCAGCGCGATGCCATGCCGCAACATGTTCTTCGCCAGCCCTAAGCCCATCGCGCCGAGGCCGATGATGGCGGTCGGCGCGGTGGCGTTTTCTTTCGCCGGCGTTTCCGCGGATGAAGTTGTCGCCGCCATGCTACGCCTCAAGCCATTTCTTAACGCGCGTGACCACCGCATCGACCGACAGACCATAACGTTCGTGCAGAGTCGGCAACGCGCCGGCGTCGAGGAATTCATCCGGCAACGCGATTTGGCGAAACCGCGGATGGATGTCGGCGCGCATGAGTTCCGCCGCGACCGCCTCGCCGAGGCCGCCGATGCGGCTGTGGTTTTCCGCGACCACGACCAACCGTCCGGTCTTCGATGCCGCCTCGCGGATGCCATCGACATCCAGCGGCTTGATGGTCGGCGCATGCAACACCGCGCAGTCGATGCTGTCGGCGCGCAATTGCTCCGCCGCTTGCAGCGCGCGCATGGTCATCAGGCCGGTGGCGATGAACAGCACATCAGCGCCGTCGCGCAACAACTTAACTCTGCCGAGTTCAAATTGATAGTCGTACTCGCGCAGCACATCCGGCACCTTGCCGCGCAGCAAGCGCATATACACCGGCCCGCGATGCGCGGCGATGGCGCGCGTCGCCATTTGAATGTCGGTGGCGTCGCACGGGTCGATAATCGTCAAGTTCGGCATGCCGCGAAAGATGGCGAGGTCTTCGGTGGATTGGTGGCTGGGCCCGTAGCCGGTGGTCAAGCCCGGCAGCGCGCAGACGATTTTGACATCCAGCGATTCTTCCGCGATTGCCATGCAGATGAAATCGTATGCGCGGCGCGAAGCGAACACCGCGTAGGTGGTGGCAAACGGCGTGAAGCCTTCGCGCGCCAGGCCGGCCGCGGCGGAGAGCATCACTTGTTCGGCCATGCCCATCTGGTAGAAGCGCGATGGGTTGGCGTTCGCGAACACATGAAGGTCGGTGTATTTCGACAAGTCCGCGGTCAGCGCGACGATGTTGGCGTTGGCGCGCGCGGCATCATTCAGCGCATGACCGAACGGCGCATCCACGGTCGGCGCGCCGCCGGCATCCAGCGATGCAATCATCGCCGAGGTGCGCCGGCGTTTGCGTTTCGACGCCGGTGGCCGCGTGGTGTACTTGGAGAGTCGCATCGTTGGTCGACGTTTATCAACTTTGCGCGTTGGCGCGGTCGAGAATGTCGATGGCTTGCGCCCATTCATGCGCATCCACGCGCAGAAAATGATTGCGCTCGCGCGACTCCAAAAACGGCACGCCTTTGCCCATGCGCGTGTCGCAGATAATCGCGCGCGGCCGGGCGCGGTCGTGGTTGCGCGCGGTATCGAAGGCGCATGTCAATGCATCGATGTCATTGCCGTTAACGCGCTGCGCATGCCAGCCGAATGCGCGCCACTTGTCTTCCAGCGGTTCGGCGCACAGCATATCCTGTGACGGTCCGTCGGCTTGCTGGTTGTTGAAGTCAACCACTGCAATCAAGTTGTCAAGGCGGTGATGCGCGGCCGACATCACCGCTTCCCAAGTTGAACCTTCGCCGAGTTCACCGTCCGACAACAGGTTATAAATCAAACTCGTCGACTGTTTGCGCTTCAAACCTAACGCCGCGCCGACCGCGATGCCAAGACCGTGGCCGAGCGAGCCGCCGGTGATTTCCATGCCGGGCGTGTAGGCGGCCATGCCCGACATCGGCAAGCGGCTGTCGTCGCCGCCGTAGGTTTCCAGTTCGTCTTCCGGCAACACGCCGGCCTCAATCAACGCCGCATACAACGCAATCGCGTAGTGGCCGATGGAAAGATACAAACGGTCGCGGCCTTCCCATTCGGGGTCGCCGGCACGGTAGGTCAGCGCGTGGAAATAGCAAACCGCGAGCACATCGGCGAAGCCCAAGGCCTGGGCGATGTAACCCTGGCCCTGCACCTCGCCCATGCGCAATGCGTGGCGGCGAATACGGTAGGCGCGCTGTTTCAGCGAGACCGTATCCGCCGCCCCCGCCGCGTTCGTTTGTTTGATGTCTACATCACGCATGGTTCGTTTGCGTTGATGGTTTCGCCGCGGCGGTGATTGTACCACGCGAGATGGCGTTGTCGCGCCAAGATTGGCCCGCGATAACCGCGCGCTTACGTTCTCAACGCCGCCCGGCGGCGGCCGCCGCTTGTTGAATGCGCGGCACAATGTCGCCGATTTCATCCGCCCACTTGGCGTAGACGCCGGCGGTCGCGGCTTTGAACGCGGCGGTGTCGACTTCGTTGAACTTTGCGCCTTCTCGGATGAGTTGCTGTTCAAGTTCAGAGTCGGCAATCAAGAACACGCCGCGGTTATACCAAGTCGCGGCGTCCATCGCGTTTTGAATCAACCGCCGGTCGCCTGCGGACAAAGTGTCCCACCACTTTTTGGATGCGAGTATCGGCGCCATCTCGTATTTGTGATTGGACTTGGCGATATACGGCGTCAACTCGTGCAGTTTGGACGAATGAATGTTCGCCAGCGGATTTTCCTGGCCCTCGAACACGCCGGACTGCAGCGCCGCGGGCAACTCGGAGAACGCCAGCGGCGCGGGATTGGCGCCGAGCGCGCGAAACGCGTCGATGGTCACTTGACTCTGCGGCGTGCGAATTTTCATGCCCTTGATGTCGTCCGGATGCGCGATGGGTTTCGACACATGCGTGATTTTGCGAATGCCGTTGTCCCACCACGCCAGAACGATATAGCCTTTCGCTTCCAGTTTGGCGGCGATGGAATCGCCGATGGGCCCGTCCAGCACTTCCCACGCTTGGGTCAAGTCGGAGAACAAATAGGGCAGGCCGAAAGCGTTCAAATCGGGAACGATTTCCGCCACCGGGCCGTCCGAGTTGACGGTGATGTGCATGGTGCCGAGGCGCACCGACTTCAGCATCTGGCGGTCATCGCCGAGGCTGGCCGAATGCGCGACCTTGACCGTGTGCTTGCCTTTCGATGACTGCGCCAGCAGCGCGCCGAACATCTCGGCCGCGGTCACGCGCGGGTTGCCGGGCTTGCCGTTGGTGCCGACGATTAACTCGGCGGCCTGCGCCGACTGCATGACGAGCAAGGCGGCCAGCGCGCCCATGGCCGCCGCGGCGATGCGGTGATAAATTACAGTTTTCATGGCGGATACCTCGTAGGTGGTGCGTTTGGAGCCGCGCAAAACGCGGTCTCATCCGCCATTTATAAAGACCCCACGCGCCGACGGTCAAGAACAAAATTGAACGAAGCTGTTAACGAAAACTGGACAAACAATTTACCGCGCTTGATTCACGATTACATCATTCCGCGGTGATGCGGCGCTCGGTGTGCGGGTCGAACAGGTGAATTTTGCGGGGGTTGACGGTAAAGCGGAAGGTGTCGCCCGGCGCCAGCGCCCGACCGTCGTCATGCGAAATTTGCAGAACGATTTTCTGTTCGCCGAGCGCGGCGTGGACGATGACCGCGCCGCCGGTCGGCTCGGTGAATTCGACCGTGGCCGCCACCGGCATGCTCTCTTCGCCGGCGCCGGCGGCCAACATCAAGTCGTGCGGGCGAACACCGTAGAGAGCTTTGCCCGCGGTAGGTGCGCCCGCGGGCAGGGGAAATTTTCGGCCGTCGATAACGCAACCGTCGCCATCAACGACGCCGGCGAGAATATTAATTTCCGGCGAGCCGATGAAGGTGGCGACATAACGGTTGGCCGGCGACAGATACACTTCATCCGGCGTGCCGATTTGTTCGATGCCGCCGTTTTTCATGACCATGATGCGGTCGCCCATAGTGAGCGCTTCGATTTGGTCGTGGGTCACATAGATGGTGGTGGTCGACAGCGCCAGATGCAGCGATTTGATTTCGCCGCGCACCTTGCTTCTGAGGCGCGCGTCCAAGTTGGACAACGGTTCATCAAACAGAAACACGCGCGGATTGCGCACCATCGCCCGGCCCATGGCCACGCGCTGGCGCTGGCCGCCGGACAGTTGCGCCGGGCGGTGGTTGAAATGTTGCTCCAAGCCGAGGATGCCGGCCACTTCGCGTACCCGGCGGTCGATGTTCGCTGCCGGCAGTTTGCGAATCTTCAAACTGAACGCGAGGTTTTCATACACGCTCATCAGCGGATACAGCGCGTAGTTTTGGAACACCATCGCCACATCGCGCTCGCGCGGATGCATGTCGTCCACCGGCCGGCCGCCGATGCGGATGCTGCCGCCGTCCTGGCGCTCGAGGCCGGCGATGATTCGCAACAGCGTCGACTTGCCGCAGCCCGAGGGGCCGAGCATCACCAGAAACTCGCCCTCATGGACTTCGAGGTTGACGCGGTTCAGCACGCCGACATGCGCATAACTTTTGCTGATGTCACGGCAGATGACTTGGGACATGGTTAGGCCGCCGTTGATTCCAGTTGGCCGGAGTCGCCGGCCACATCCAAAATGGTGAAGCGGTCGCGGATAAACCGCGCGTTCGCAAGCGCCTCGGCGTAGAACGCCGCATCGAATCCCAAGTCGGCCGCTGACATCGGCGCGCCCGCGGCGGTGAGCGGCGCCGCGACTTGCTCCACGCGCAGCATCACGGCGCGCATCGGCGCGGTGAAGTCATGCCAATGCGTTGCCAAGCGCGCGTTCCATTTTTCCGCATCGCGCGCATCGAACGCTTTGGCCGCATAACAGGCGGCGTATTCGCCGCTTTGTTCGCCGCCGAATTGCCGCGTGAAAAAATCTTTGCCGCGCTTCACAAAACGAATCACCGGCGGCGAATCGGCGCGCAGGATGCGGTTCTGCAACCGGCAAACCGACAGCGTCGCCACGCCCACTTGCTCGCCGTGCAAGGTGCCGGGATGCGCGTCGCCGGCGAACATGTCGAGATAGTGCGAGACCATGTGCTCGGCCATGCTGCCGGGATGCGTGCTGCCGACCACCGCGCTGCCCAGGCCGTTCAGCGCGCAGGTGCGCACCAGCGATGCCATGACATCGAGGTCGCGTTCGCGCAGGCGGCGCGCATCGGCAAAAAGCGATGCTTCGTCGTACGCAAGCAACTGATACGGCACATCGCTGTACGGCGTACCGCGAAACGCGCGCGACAACAGCCAGTCGACCTGCGCGGTGGTGCGGCAGACCACATCGGACAGCGCGCTGTTAATCAACCGTTGCGGGCAGCCGGTTAAAATTTGCAAGTCCACGAACACGCCGCGGGCGTTGTGCGCCGGCAACGAGCGTTTGATGCCGGCGTCGGTGAGCGATGCGCTGCCGGTGGTGTAGGCGTTCATCGGCGAGGTCGGAAACACCGAATAACTTTTGCCGCCCAGAAAGGATGCGTACTTAACCAGGTCGCTGACGGTGCCGGAGCCGACCGCGACCAAGGTGTCGGCGTGGCGCGTTTGCCGGCGCAACTGTTCGGCGGTGTCGACGGTGGAGCGCGGGTCGCGCAAGACCAAGGTCTCGCAGTCGCCGCCGATGTTCGATGCCACGCGCGCGCCTAAAATCGCTTCGGTGGTTTGGTCGCAGACGACGCAAACTTTCCCCTTGCCGTGCAACTGGCGCACCAAGCCGCCTTCCGCGCCGTCCAAAGTTTCGCGGATGTCGAGGGCGCGGATGGGGACGCGCAAAGGCGCGCCGGAGGCATCGCGCCAGTCGCCGTCGATGAGTGCGCGCAGCACGCCGCGGTAGTCGCGGTCGCCGGTTTCGCGGCCGGGGTTTTCGCCGTGGTTCATGGCGCGGTTCATTGCCGGTTCATGTCGAGCCGCGGGCCGACTTGGCCGCGGGATAGCATGCGGGATAGGCGTCGAGCAATCGCGCGTACGCGGCCGCGTTTTCGCCGGGGTTAAATTTGGCGGTAATGTCGCCGCGCATGCGGTCCGCGGCGTCGGTCACGCGCCGATACGCGCCGCCCCCGACCGCCGCGGCCATGCCCGCGCCCAACGCCGATGCTTCCACGGTGTTCATTCGATACACCGGGCGCGCCAAGCAGTCGGCGAAAATCTGACACCACAAATCGCTCTGCGCGCCGCCGCCGACCGCGTAATACCGCTCGACGCGATGGCCGGTGGCGTGTTCGAGCATGCGCATGCAGTCGGCTTGGTCGAGCGCGATTCCCTCCAGCACAGCGCGGTACAGATGCGCGCGGCCGTGGTTGCCGGCCAGGCCGAAAATCGCCCCGCGCGCGGCCGAGTCCCAGTGCGGATTCATCACGCCCGACCAGTACGGCAGCACCGTCACGCCGTCCGCGCCCGGCGGCAGGCCGGCGGCGCGCGCTTCGAGTGCGGCGAACCGGTCGGCGCCGTTGCCATTGCCGTCGCGCTCACCGTCATCGCCGCCATTGCCGGCGCCGCTGAAAACTTCGTCGACCAGCCAGTTGAGAAGGAATGTCCCCGAGCGTAGGCAACTTTCCAGGATGTAACCGTCGCCGTCCATCGCCGTCATGGTGCGCCACGCTTTGCCCCAGGCGTAGTCGGCTTGATACGCGCCGCACACTACCGCGGTGCCGATGTTCAAGTACGCGGCGCCGGGCCGGATGATGCCGACGCCCAAGCCGGCGCACTGTCCGTCGCCGCCGCCGGCGATGACCGGCGTCCCTGCGCGCAAGCCGGTCCGGGCCGCGGCCTGCGCCGTGACCTGGCCCAACACGCTGCCGGGTTTCTGCGCCGCCGGGAACGCGCGCGCATCCCAGCCCAGCGCATCGAGGATGTCCTCCGACCAGCATTTGCCCGCGATGTCCCAGCAGCCCATTGGGTCGGCGCTCGCCCAACTGGTCGCAAACGCGCCGGTCAATCGCTTGACCAGAAAGCCCTGCACATCGCTGATGATGTCGAGGTCGCGGGCGGTTTGCGGCGCGTGTTCGCGCAGCCAGGCGAGGCGGTAGACCACCGGCGTGATGTCCTTGTGCTTGCCGCTGATGCGGTGCATGGCATCATCGCCGATGCGCGCGGCGAACGCGTCGACGGTGTCGCGCGCGCGCTCATCCAGCCACACGATGGCCGGCGCCACGGCCTCGCCGGCCGCGGACAAAAACGCCACGGTCTCGCGCTGGTTGGAAATCGCCAGCGCGTCGATGCGGCCGAGGTCGACGCCGCGGCCCAAGTCGGCCAGCGCGGCGCACAGAGATTCCCACCAGTCGTCCGGGTTCTGCTCGTATCTCCCGGGCGCCGGCATGCGCAGCGCAATGTCGCAGCGCCCCTCGCCGAGGGAGTCGCCGTCGCGGCTCCACGCCACCGCTTTGGTGGCGGTGGTGGAACTGTCGATGCCGAGGATGCAGGCGTCCCCTTCGCTCATGTGACTCGTGCGGCGCATGTACTTAGGCGAGCGGCGCGGCCGGCGAAGAGGATGCCGGGGCCCGGCGGCCCCGGCATTTCAAGCGCACGGTCAACCGCGCGAATGCCGCTCAATAGCGCGCAAACGCCTTGTCGACCCCCTCGGCGATTTCGTCCATCACCGCTTTGGGCGAGCGGTATTCGCCGGCGAAGAACCGGCCGAGTTCGACCGGAATCACGCCGTTGGAGACCTCGGCCCAGGCCGGATGGTCGGGCTCCGAGCCCATGTGGTTTTCAATCGCCCGCCGGGTCACGGCGAAGTGGCGCGTGGAGCCGACCCCCGGCCGCGCCTTGGCCAGCACCCGCGCATCCTCGTAGGTGCTGCGGCGCATCGGGCTGGCGCCGCCGCCCAACAGCGAGACGCGGATGTTCATGTCGGCCGACGAACCCCACTGCGCGAACACCCACGCCGCATCCAGATTCTTGGAATACCGCGAAACCGCCAACGCGCTGCCGCCCTGATGCGCGGTGCCGGGGATTTCGCCGTGGCCGGCCTCGGCCGGCGCGCGCAGACTCACCGGCTGCAGCGGCAGCACCGGCTCCAGCAACCCGGCCACCTTGGAATTCTCCGGGTTGTCGAGGCCGGGGAAGAACTCGCCCCATGAGTACACCTGCGCCGCCAGGCCCTGCGCCATGGAGGTGAACTCGCCGTCCCAAGTCCAGTTCAAGACATCGGGCGGCATGTTCTCTTTCAGGCGCAGCCAGTATTCCATCGCGTCGATTCCGCGCGCATCGTTGCCGGCGAATTTGCCGTCCGGGCCGAAGATGGAGCCGCCGTGGCCCCACAGCCAGTTGGTCCAGTCGCATTCCAGACTGTAATGGCCGCTTTTCATCTGCCCGGTGGTGCCGAAAATCTCGCCGTTGTATTCGGCTTGAATGGCGCGCGCGTTGTCGAGATACTGCGGGTAGGTGGTCGGCGTTTGCAAGCCCATTTTGTCGTAGATGTCCTGGCGAATCATGACGATGAAAATGGGAATGTCGAACGGCACACCGACCATTTTGTTGCGGAACATGCTGATGCCTTCGGTCAGCGGCGGCAGGAAGTCGTCGAAGTCGTAGTTGGGCATCGCCAAGTCCGATTGGTTTTGATACATCTCGCGCGGGTCGACGGTGTCGTTGGAGAACGACGCCATCCAACTTTGGTCGAGGTAATACAAATCGTACGAGCCGAGACCGCCCGCGACATCTTGCGTGAGTTTTTGCAGCACCTGCTCCAGCGGCACGATTTCCACCTGCACCTCAATGCCGGTGTATCGCGTGAAATCGTTCTCCACCAGCGTCGATAACACCTGACTCGGCGGCGTCGCCTCGGTGGCGTATTTGATGGTGATGTTGCGGCCGCGGAAGCCTTTGCCGACATCTTTCAGCCAGGCGGTGACTTCCGGCGATTGCTCGCCTTCATCAGCGGCATGCGCCGGCGACAGCAGTGAAAACGGTCGCTTTGCCGCGCCGCCTAACACCCCGGCGCCGGCGGCGAAGAAGCCCAGGGCCGCGGCTTTTTTAAGAAAGTCGCGTTTGCTGATGCGGCGCGCCGCGAGTTGCCCGGCCAGGTCGGCCAGGCGCCGTTTGCCGTTTCGTTTGTCGAGAGTGTTCATCGTGTCCTCCGATAGGTTGGTTGATGAAAGTGAAATAATCCCGCCGCGCGCATTGATGCACCGCGCAACAAGACGGTTGAATTGAGTCGACCGCGGTTATTTCAGCGAGCCGAGAGTCAGACCGCGCACCAGATGCTTTTGCACCAGCACGATAAAGATGAACGCCGGCAGCACCGCCGCGCAGGTCAGCGCCGCCATGTAACCCCAGGCGGTGCCGGTCGAGGTGACGAAAGTGGACGCGGCCACCGGCACGGTGTTCACGCCGGCCTGGGTCAGCGACAGAATGAACAGAAACTCGGTCCAACTGAACACGAAACACAGCACCGCGGCCGCGGCGATGCCGCCGCGCATCGACGGCAGAATCAAACGCGTGAACACGGTGATGCGCGATGCGCCGTCCAGCATCGCCGCTTCGTCGATTTCGCGCGGGATGTCGTCGATGAAACTTTTCAACAGCAGCACCGCCAGCGGAAAGTTCATCAGCGCGTGAATCAAGATGGCGCCGGTGTAGGTGTCGATGAGGCCGAACTCGCGGAACAGAAAAAACATCGGCAGCGCGACCGCGACCGGCGGCAGCATGCGGGTCGATAACACCCAGAAGATGAAATGATGGTGGCCGGCGAAGCGCATGCGCGACAGCGCGTACGCCGCCAACAGCGAGACCGCGAGGGTAATCAGCGTGCTGGCGACGCCGATGTAGACGCTGTCCAGCAGCGACGGCAGCGCGAAAGTGGCGCTGCTCTCGCCCCAATGCACTGCGCCGCTTTTTTCGATGGAGGTCGACGACGGCGAGATGCCGAGCAGCACGACTTTGTAGGATTTCAGCGTCACCTCGGGCGTGAACAACTTGGGCGGCTTGTTGAATATGTCCTGGTCGTGGCGCAACGACACCGAAATCCACCAATACAACGGGAACATGAACACCGCCACCACGGCCCACGCGGCCGCGGCGCGCACGCTCAATTGCCAAGCGCGCCATGTTGGCCGGGTTTTTTGCGCGGTCGCCATTGTTACCACCTGACTTTCGCCGCGCGAATGAACGCATGCGCGACCACGATGAGAAAGACCAGGGAAAACAAACTCAAGGTCGCGGCATACCCCCATTTGACGAACGAAAAACTCTGCTTCCAAGTGTAGAAACTCAGCGTCTGCGTGGCGATGCCGGGCCCGCCGGAAGTCATCACGAATACATAGTCAAACACGCGAAACAAATCGATGCCGCGGATTAACAACGCCACCGCGATAATCGGCCGCAGCATCGGCAGCATCAGGTGAAACAGCATGTGACGGAATCTCGCGCCGTCCACCAGCGCCGCCTCGAACGGCTCCTTCGGCAGCGCGTGCAGGCCGGCCAACATGATGAGCACCATGAACGGCGTCCACTGCCAGATGTCGGCCAACATCACGCCGACCAGCGCGGTTTTGGACGAGGTGAGCAGCGGCGCGCCGGCCGCAATCAGGTTCAGCGACTGCAGCATCCACGACAGCACGCCGAACTGCGAATCCTCCATCAGGAGAAACATCATGCCGACCACCGCCGGCGGCACCACCAGCGGCAGCAACAGCAGAGAGCGAATCAAATGATAGCCGCGACCGTCGGCGTTGATGAGCAGCGCGAGGCCGAGTCCAAGCACGAACTGCACGCTCAAGCAGACCGTCATGTAAATCAATGTGACGCTGAAAGCGCGCCACATTTTTGCGTCTTCAAACATCCCTTTCCAGTTATCGAAGCCGACGAAGACCAGCGTACGCCGAAACGAATTGAACTCATGAAAACTGAGATAGATGTTGTAGAAGAACGGAAACAGCGTAAACACCGCCAGCACCGCGACCAGCGGCGCCAGCCACACCCACGGCCGCTCCGGCGAAAAAACCGAGACGAGTTTCATCGGCGTTTCAAGTCGCGTTGTTGCGGCGCGCATCGGGTTATGACTTGACGCCGTAGTCGCGGAATTTTTCCACCACACGGTGTATCTCGCCATCGGACAGCAGGTTGGGCCCGCCGAGCAGTTTCGAGAACACATATTGCTGCGCCAGCACTTCGATTTCCTTTGCCAGCCACAGCGCTTTGGCGAGGCTGGGCCCGGTGGCGATGACGCCGTGGTTGGCGAGAAGACAGCCGTTGCGGTCTTCCAGCGCTTCCAACGCTTGCTGCGACAAATCTTCGGTGCCGAAGGTTTCATACTTCCCGCAGCGAATGCTGGGGCCGCCGGCCGCGGCAATCATGTAATGCACGGCCGGGATGCTCTCGCCGCGAATCGCGAGAATGGTCGCGTAGATGGAATGGGTATGCACGATGGCGTTGACATCGTCGCGCCCGCGGGTGATGTCGAGATGAAAACGCCATTCGGTGGACGGCACCGCATCGCCGTCGCGCTTGCCGTCCCAGTCCATGCGCACGATGCGCTCCGGTTTCATCGCATCGTACGGCACCGCGGACGGCGTAATCAAAATTCCGCCGTCGACGCGCGCGCTGACATTGCCGGAAGTGCCTTGGTTGATGCCCATGGCGTTCATCTTCAAGCAAGTGTCGATGATTTCTTTTCGCAACTTCAAGTCGGGTTGTTTCATGGTGTCCTCGGGTTGAGCGTTAGGATGGAAGGGTGACGGGATTGCGCGGCGACTCGCCGGCCAAATAACGGCGGACTTCCTCGGCCGCGCATTCGGCCGCGATGTTAATCGTGCGCCGGGAAGCGCCGGCGATGTGCGGGGTCAGCGTAACATTCGGCAGTTGCAGCAGCGGCTCGCCGGCCGGCGGCGGCTCGATGGCGAAAGTGTCCAGCGCCGCGCCGCCGATGCGGTTCTCGGCCAGCGCGTCGTACAACGCGGCGTAGTCAACCAACGGGCCGCGCGCGACATTCACCAACAGCGCGGTTTTTTTCATCCGCCGCAGTTGCGCATCGCCGATGAGTCCGACGCTCTCGGCGGTGACCCGCGCCGCCAACACCACCACATCCGACTCCGCCAACAACGCGGATTGCGCGACCTGCTTCACCGCCTTGTCGTCGATGTCGATATGCGGGTCGGCGGCCAACAGGCGGCAGTCGAACGGCTGCAGGAGGCGCGCCAGGCGGTTGCCGATTCGGCCGTAGCCGATGATGCCGACGGTCAAGTCGGCCAGTTCATCGCCGGCCGAATCGGCGCGGTATAAATCGCCGCGCCACTGCCCGCGCCGCAGCGCCTCATGCCCGGCGCTGATGCGCCGCGTCTGCGTGAGCAGCAGGCCGACCGTGAACTCGGCCACCGCGGAGGCGTTGCGGCCCGGTGTGCTTGCCACGCCGATGGCGCGCTCGGCCAGCGCGCGCATGTCCATGTTCACCGGGCCGCCGCGGGTGATGACGATGAATTTCAACCGCGGCAGATGCGCCAACATGGCGCGGGTCACCGGCGCCAGGTGGTTGATGAGGATTTCGGCGTCGCCGATGAATCGCGCCACTTCGTCCGGCGCGCCGACATATTCGCTCACGCCGCTATCGCCGTCGTTAGTGTCGCCGGCGCGCATCGGCGCATCCGGCCAGTCGAGTTGCAGCGAGCGGGTCTCGATGGCCGGGGTCGGCAGGGCGGCTAACGCGCGCTCGAACATGGCTGGAAGCATGAAATGGTCGCCGATGATGGCCACTTTGCGCGCGGTCATGACGCGTCACCGCCGCCGGCATCGCCGGCGTTTGTGCGGCCGGCGCGGCGCACCGCCGCCAACTTCGCCCACACCGGCGCCGCCGCCTCCACCGCCGCCAAATACGCGTCGAACAGGCGGTCGTAGTGCGCGCACAACGCGGCGTCCGGCGCGTGGCCGGGCGCGGCGTCGAAATGCGGCTCCACCCAAGCCCGGCAGGCTTCGCCCAAGTCGGCAAAACGCCCGACCGCGACCGCGGCCAACAACCCCGCACCGAGCGCTCCGGGCTCCGGACCGGGGGCCGGGCTAACGCGCGCGTTCAGCGCATGGGCGAAGATATCGCACAACGCCCGCGACCTCGCGCCGCCGCCGACCGGCCGCACTTCCCGCGGCGCGCCGCCGAGCGCTTGATAGCAGTGGCGGGCGGCGAGCGCCACGCCCTCGTACACCGCGCGCGCCAGCGCGCCGATGCCGATGCCGCTGTGCAGGCCGCTGAATTGCGCGCGCGCATCGGCGTTCAAGAACGGGCCGCGCTCGCCGGATTCGATATACGGCAGGAACAGCGCATCGCCCGGCGGCGCGCCGGCCGCGGCCGCGTCGAGTCGTTGCAGGGATTCTGCGGCTCCACCGGCCCCCTCGGCTCCCTCGCCCTTTGCGCTGAACATCGCAGCCGCCTCGGCCAGCAAGCCGGCGAACCAGTCGAGGTTCAAGGTCGCGGACATGTTGGACTGCATGCGCATGGCGGCGTCGGGGGCGCCGGGGACCAGCATCGTGTAGCCGGACACCGCATCGCCCAATTCCAAGTTTTTCACGCCGGTTTCCATTTTGATGTGCATGCCGGTGGTGCCGATGACCGAGCAGCCGAACGCATCGCCGGGCGGACGAACGCCGCCGCCCAAAGCCGCGCACACCACATCCACGCCGCCTAACGACACCGGCGTGCCGGTTTTCAGCCCGGTGAGTTTGGCGGCGGCCGCGGTCAGCGGTTCGGTGCGGCGACTGCCGTCCACAATCGGCGGCAACAATCTGCGACAGTCAGCCAAATCGAAAGCCTCCAGCACTTCGTCGGCGTATTCGCCGCTGCGGAAATCGCCGAAAGTGAACACGCCCTCGGACGGGTCGGTGGCGCGCACGCCGGTCAGGTTGAGGTACAGCCAGTCTTTGCAGTGCAGCGCGCAGTCGGCGCGGCGCAGTCGTTGCGGTTGCTCGCGTTTGAGATACGCCAGTTGCGCGCTTTGGTTGCATGCGCTGAGCGCGGTGCCGGTGAAGCGGTACGCGGCCGCGCGCGCGCCATTGGCATTGAGCGCGTCGACGATGCCCGCGGCGCGGGTGTCCAGCCACAGCATGGCGTCGCCGAGCGGCGCGTTGTCGCGGTCGACCAGCCATGCGCCGTCGCCCTGGCCGGTGACGGCGAGCGCGGCCACGCGCCGGCCGGCATCGGGAATCCGCCGCAGCACCGCGGCCACGGTCGCGGCGGTTTTCTCCCAGGTCGCGGTCATGTCTTGCTCGAAGCCGCCATCCGCGGTTTTGCGGTAACGGTTGGCCTCCGCGGTCGATGCGAGCAGGTTGCCGTCGGCGTCAAAGGCCACCGATTTAATCACCGAAGTGCCGGCGTCGATGCTGACGAAAATCTCTTGCGCCATCATTCGCCCCCATGGCCGCCGGCGCGCGGCAACGCCGTGCCGTCTTTGGCGGAGAAGAAAATCACCGCATCGGGCGGGAAGTTGACGCCGATGTTTTCACCCTTGCGCAGGTCGCGGACTCGCCCGGCCGACACCACCACGATGCGCAGGCCGCCTAAATCGACCAACACATGCGACTGGTCGCCGAGCCACTGGTTGGAAATCACCCGTCCGCGCAATGGCGCGTCATCAGCCAAAACCACCTGATGCGGGCGGATGCCGATATGCGCGCGCCCGGCGTCCAAGGCCGGGGCCGCGCCGTTCAAGCGCAATTCCCCGACCGCGGCCGCCGCGCGGTTGTCAGTTTCGCCGAGTAGTTTGACGCGCGCGCCGCCGGCCTCGACCTCGGCCGCCATGAGATTCATCGGCGGCTCGCCGATGAAACCGGCGACGAACAGATTGTTCGGGCGGTTTTTCAGTTCGCCCACGGTGCCGAACTGCTGCAACCGCCCTTGCTCCATCACCGCGATGCGGTCAGCCAGACTGATGGCTTCGTTCTGGTCGTGGGTGACAAACACCGCGGACAAGCGGTGGGCGGCAAGGTATTCCTTGACTCGCGTCCGCACTTGCGCGCGCAGTTGCGGGTCCAGTTGCGACATCGGCTCGTCCAGCAGCGTGAGCGGCGCGCGCCGAATCAACGCCCGCGCCAGCGAGGTGCGCTGTTGCTGGCCCGCTGACGCGAACGCCGGGTAGTGGTCGAGGATGTCTTCGATGTCCAGTAGCGCCGCGATTTCCCGCACCGCGCGCCGGATTTCGCCGCCGGGACGGCGCTCGCGCAGCAGCGAAAAGCCGATGTTCTCGCGGATTCGCAATGGCGGATACAAGGCATAGCCCTCGAACGCCATGGCCACGCCGCGCCGCGCCGGCGGCAGGTTGTGGATGTCGTTGCCGTCGATGGCAATCCGCCCGGCGGTGAGTTGCACGAATCCGGCAATCGCGCGCAGCGTGGTGGTCTTGCCGCAGCCGGATGAGCCGAGCAGGCCGATGATTTCGCCGTCCCCGGCGCTGAGCGAAAGGTCGTCCACGGCGAGAATTTCGCGGTCGCCGACACGGTAGGTCTTGCTGACCGCGCGCAATTCCAGGGCCGCCATGCCGCTCACCCGCCGGCCGGTGGGTTGGGGCGGATGAGTTGCCCGCCGTCGGCCGCGAACAGGAGGAGTTTGTCCGCGGGAAAAGACAGCCACGCGCGGCTCTTCGGCGCCACTTGTTCCGCCGCCAACTCCGGCAGCGACACGGTGATGGTTTCGCCGGCCGCGGTGCTGGCGACCAACAGCGAGCGCACATTGGCGGGGGTGATGCGCTCCACAACCGCTTCAATCCCGCGCGCCGGGCCGTCGGCATCCGCCGACGGTGCCGGCGCCGGCGTCGCCGCCAAGTCGATGTCTTCCGGGCGCACGCCGGCGAGATATTTTCCGGCCGCGGGCAGGTCGTATCGGCCGCTTATATTCACTTCGCAGCCGGCCGGGTTGACCAACAACGCGCCGTCGCGCGCCGCGCTCTCGCACGCGAACAGGTTGATGGCCGGGTCGCCGAGCAGTTGTCCGACCTCCGCGGTGCATGGAAATTCATACACCTCCTGCGGCGCGCCGATTTGCCGGAATTTACCGTCGTGCAAAATGGCGATGCGGTCGGCCAGCGCCATCGCTTCGCGGCTGTCTTGGGTGACATAAATCACCGCCGACTCGAATTGGCGGAACAGGTTCGGCATTTCCAAACGCATCTCGTAGCGCAACTTGGCGTCGACATTGCGCAGCGGGTCGTCGAGCAAGAGTACCGCGGGCTCGGCCACCAGCGCGCGCGCCAGCGAAGTGCGCTGGCGCTGGCCGTTGGAGAGCGCCTGCGGGGAATGCGCCAGGACATGGTCGATTTTGAGGAGGGCGGCGACGGCCTGCACTTTGTCGGCGATTTCGCGCGCCGGTTTTTTCTGGCCGCGCAGCGGGCTGGCGATGTTGTCGAAGGCGCTCATGTGCGGGTACAGCGCAAAGTTTTGAAACGCCATGCCGACATCGCGCGCTTCGGGCGGCGCGTCGATGACCGATTTTCCGTCGATGCGCAGGTCGCCGCCGTCGGCCGCCAGCGCGCCCGACAGGATGCTCAGCAGCACCGACTTGCCGCAGCCGGAACGCCCGTAGACAGCCACGGTTTCGCCGCGCTCGACATGCAAGTCGAGACCGTCGAACACCGTCGCCGCGCCGAACGCCTTGGCCAAGCGGTCTATTTCGAGGCGCGCCATCAGCCCATCAGCCCTTAACTGCGCCCAGCGACAGGCCTTCGACTAAATGCCGTTGCAGGAACAGCGCCAGCGCCAAAATCGGCGCCACCGACAGCACCGTGGCCGCGGCGATATAGCCGTATTGAATGCCCGACCCGGTCACGAACAACAGCGCGCCGACCGTCACCGGCTGCTTGGCCGCCGAGGCCAGCACCAGCGCGAAGATGAAGTTGTTCCAAGCGAAGATGAACGCCAGCAGTGCGGCCGCGGCGATGCCGGGCCGGGCAAGCGGAATGGCGATTTTTAGGAAGGTCGCGCCCCAGCCGTTGCCGTCCAGCCGGTAGGCGTGCTCGATGTCGGGGTTGATGTCCTCGAAGTAGCCGCGAATAATCCACAGCACCAGCGGTAGCACGATGAGTTGGTAGACCCAGACCAAACTCCAGTAGGAATCGTTGAGCCCGAGTTGCCCGAAATACAGCGCCATCGGCAGCAGCACCAACAGCGGCGGCGCGAAACGAAACGACAGCAGGGTGAACGCGATGTCCTCGCCGAGGCGGAATTGGTAGCGGGCGAAAGCGTACGCAGCCGGTACGCCGAGCGCCAGCGCCAACAGCACCGACAGCGACGACAGCAACGCGCTGTTGCCGAGGTTGCGCAGGAAGGTGATGTCTTGGGTGCCGGTGGAAGTCTCCATCTTGCCGGCGAAGATGGCCGCGTAGTTGCTCAGCGTCGGGGAAAAAAACAAACTCGGCGGGGTGCGCAGGATGTCGGCGTTGGTCTGAAACGACATGAGAAGCACCCAGAAAATCGGGAACAGGAAAAACAGCACCACGGCCGTCAACGCCAGCGCGTAGCCGGCTGTTGTCAGCAGGTCGGCGATGCGCGTTTTGTCGAACACGGTTTGCATGATGGCGGGCGAATTCATTCGGCGGAAATGCCGTGCGTGCGGCGGCGCAGTTTCAGCCAGTATTTAATGAAATAGTTGCTGATGATGAAGGTGATGACCCACAACACCATCAGCACCGCGGCCGACCGGCCGACATTGTTGGCGATGTAGAACTCGACGTACGCCTGCACCTGAAACACTTTCAGCGTGTCGCCGGGCCCGCCTTTGGTCATGCCGTAGATGATGTCGAACTGCTGGATGCTGTCCAACATGCGAAACAAGCAGGCGGTGATGATGTACGGCGTCAGCATCGGCAAGGTGATGCGAAAGAACACGAAAGTTTTCGGCACACCGTCCAGTTGCGCGGCTTCAAACGGTTGCGTCGGCAGCGAGCGCAGGCCGGCCAGCAGCAGGATAATCATGAACGGCGTATACACCCAGATGTCGACCAACACTACGGTGAACAACGCGGTCGACGGCGCCGCGGCCCAGCGGAATCCATCGATGCCGGCCAGGCTGATGAGGTAACTCAAAATGCCGTAACTGGGGTCGGTCATCAGTTTCCACATCAAAGTGGCGATGACCGGGGCCACCATCAACGGCAGCATCAATGCGACGCTGATGATGTTGTTGATGAGCGTGGAGCGGCGCAGCAGCAGGGCGATGGCGAGGCCGAGCACCAGTTCCAGGCCGACGGTCAGCGCGGTGTAGAGGAGGGAGATTTGCACCGTGTGCCAGAACGCCCGGTCGGTGAACAAATCCGCATACTGGCCGAAGCCGATGAAGCCGCGCGTGAACGGCAGGGTGATGATGTAGCGTTGCGTGGAGTAATACACCGCGGTGGCGAACGGCACCAGGATGCCGATGCACACCAGCAGCGCCGGCAGGCTGAGCAGATACGGCACCAGCCGCGCGCGCAGCGGCGGTTTGGACAGCGGCCTAGATTTGAGCCGGGAACGCATGCGGATTGACGCTTGATGCCGGTGATGCCGCAACGGCGGAGTCGGCGGCCGGACCGCCCACTCCGCCGGTTGCGACAGCGCGCGCTTAGAGCAAATAGCCGGCGCGGTTCAGGTCGGCGTTGATTTCCTCGGCCAACTGATCGAGGCCTTCGTCGGCGGTTACCTGCCGGGCGTAAATCTCGTGCAACTTGCGCGACCATTTGTCGGCCGACTGCGCGAACAGCGGATGCGCGGTGAAATACACCTGGCACTCGCCCACGGTTTTCTCGTACTGGTTGAGATAACCGGGGTAGTCGTCCTGCAGGCGTTTGATGAAGCCGGCGTCGTTCCAGATGGAACCGCGCACCGGGTCGATGAGGCTGCCGTTGTCGCGCACCCCGGCCAGCAGTTGCTGCGGCATGGTGTTGTATTGAATCCAGAACCACGCCGCTTCCTTGTTGGCCGAGTAGTTGTTCATCCCCAGCGACCACACCCACAGGTTGGATTTCGGGTTGCCGTTTGCGGCCGGGTTGGCGGCGAACGGCGCGAACGCAATCTTGCCGGCGGCCGGGTTGTTCTCGTCGGTGTTCTGGAAGAAGCCGAGGATGTCGGCGTCGAAAATCATTCCGGCCACGCCCGCGCCCAAATCCTGGCCGACTTCATACCAGATGTATTCGGTCCACTTCGGCGGCCCGGATTCGCGCACCATGTCAATCCACAACTGGGTGAATTCCTTGCCCTGGGGGCTGTTCATCGAGGCGCGAATCTTGCCATCTTCGGCGCGGAAATCTTGGCCGCCGTAACTGGTGAAACCGGACAAGTAGCCGGGATGAATGGTGCCCCAGTTGGCCGCACCGCGCACGCTGATGCCGTGCACGCTGCCGCCGACATCGCGCTTGATTTTGGCTGAGGTCTCGCGCATGGCCGGCAGATTCTCCGGCGGCGTCACGCCGGCCGCGTCGAAAATCTCGCGGTTGTAACTGACGCAGTAGCCTTCCCAGCCGAGCGGCACCAACATCTGCCGCGAGCCGGGCCCGCCGAGCCGGTCGCCGGGGATGCCCGACCACGCGCACGAGGCGCGCATGTTGGGCAGGATGCCTTCCCAGTTGTACGCCGGGCTGGTCGCGCCGGGGTCGCCGATGAACTCGTTCAAGTCGGCGATTTGGCCGGCCAGCAACTCGCCCCAGGCGAACATGATGCCGTCCATGAAGGCGTCGTAAGTGGCCGACCGGGTGTTGAGTTCCGAGGTTTTCTTCTCGAAGAACGGTCCCTCCGGCAGCGTGTCGTGCTCGACCCGGATGCCGGTGAGTTCGGTGAACGCCGGCAGGATTTGCGTCAGATAAGTGGCGTACGGATGCTTCGGCAGCAGCACCTTGATGGTCTTGCCCGCGTGTTTTCGCCAGTTGAAGTCCTGGGCCCAAGCGCGGTTGGCGACCGCACTCAGTACGCCGGCCGATGCGGCCGCGCCGACGCCCAATCGACTCATGCGCGCGATGAATGCGCGGCGGCTCATGTTGCCCGCCAGAAAACTGCGGGCCGTGTCTTCGATTCGTGATTTGCTCATGATGTCCTCCCGGTGAGTTGAATAATAAAGGTTGACAGAAAAGGAACTGTTCAAGCGTGGCTCGACGTGGTTTAAGCGCGCATGGACGCCGGCGCCGGCATCGATGCGCCGGCGCTTTTCATGATTCGGGCCGCGGTGTTCTCGTCGGTCACCAAATCGGTGACCACGCCGCTTCGCAATGCGGCGGTGATGGCCGCCTGCTTGGCGACGCCGCCGGCGATGGCCAGCACCGGCTTGCCGCGCAGCGGCGGCAGCCCGACCGTCACCGCGCGCTGATTGATGCCGCATTCCACCTCCCGGCCGTCGCGGTCGATGAAGCAACCGAGAATGTCGCCGACCGCGCCCTTGCCGAGCAGCGATGCGCGCTCGGCGGCGGTGACCTTGTTGAACAAGTACGACTGCCGCCCCATGTCGCCGATGCCGATGACATACGCATCCGCGGCCATGCCCATCTGCACCACCTTGCGGGTCAGTTTCTGCTGCATCAGCATGCGCTTGTCCTTTTTGCTGGCGGCGAACAGCGGCGCCGGCAGGTAGTAGCATTCGGCGGCGGTGATTTTGCACAGGTGGTGAACCACATCCAGCGGGTCGGCGGCGCCGACCCGGCTCAGACAGCCGAGCAGCGAGACGAAACGCAAATGCTTGTGGGCTTTATGCGGCAGCGCCTCGACCGTGGCCTCCAGCGTCCGCCCGTGGCCGACGCCGATGGTTTTGCGCCGCGCGTCGGCGAACTCGCGCTGCAGCACAAAAGCGCCGGCCGCGGCCAGTGATGCCAGCGGTAAATCCCGGTCCGACAGGTCGGCGACCGTGGGGGCCACGAAACAAGACGACAAACCGAACGCGCGCATCAGCCGGTCTTCCAGCGCCACGCATTCGACCGGCACGCTCTCCACCGAGAAACGCACCAACTTGCGCTCGATGGCGCGCGCAATCAAGCGGTTGGCTTTGATGCGCGAAATGCCGAGCCGCTCGGCGATTTGCTTCTGCGACAAATCGCCGACGAACGACAGCCACGCGGCGCGCGCCATGAGGTCGGAGTCAGGCGATTCGGGCGTCATGCGCGGGTTGTGGGCGGGGTTCATGTCGGGCCGATGGATTGCGGGTTGAAAAAACAGTTTGAAATTTAGTTCATGCATGCTACAAAATAACAGCCCTATAGCATACAATTTTGCGCAAATCCAGCAAATTCGCATGCCGACCGCCAAATGACCGCAAAAACAGCCGCAGAAATGACCGCCAAGACGACCACGCAAACCGAACCGCAGTGGTTTGTGAACCGCAAACCCGGCCGCAGCATCATCGTTGCGCGCTGGGTGCCGGTGGCGCTGGTCAGCGCGCCGGTGCTGATTTTGTTCGCCATCGTCATTTATCCGACCATCTGGATGTTCTACCACGCGCTGCAGGACACCAACATGGTGCGCCTGTTTCAGGGTAGTTGGAGTTATGTCGGCTTCGCCAACTTCGCCGGCGTGCTCGGCGCCGAGCGGTTCTGGAACAGCGTGGTCAACTTGCTGGTGTATCTGTCCTTCGGCGCCTGCCTGCAAGTGCTGCTCGGCGCCGCGCTGGCGCTGATTTTGTACGAGACGGTGAAGTCCAACGCGCTGCGCACCACGCTCTTAATTCTCATGGTGCTGCCGATGATGCTGCCGCCCTCCATCGTCGGCGTGGTGTGGCGTTTTTTGCTCACCCCGTCCAACGGCGCGATTAATCAGGCGCTGCTGAACCTCGGCCTCATCGACAGCCACATCGAGTGGTTCAACGCCGGCGTGTCGCTGTGGAGCGTCATCATCGCCGATGTCTGGAACTGGACCGCGCTGCCGCTGCTCATCGTTTATTCCGGGCGCGTGTCGCTGCCGCCCGCGGTCTATGAAGCGGCGCAAGTGGACGGCGCCGACGGCTGGACCACCCTGCGCCGCATCACTCTGCCGATGCTGAAGGAAATCATCGCCATCGCCTTCATCATCCGTTTCATGGACGCGCTTAAATTCGTCGACCTGGTGTTCGTGATGACTTCCGGCGGCCCCGCGCAGTCCTCGGAGTTGCCGGCCTACATCGCGTTTCAACGCGGCATTCGCTCGTTTGAAATCGGCGAGGCCGCGGCGTATGCGATTATCATTTTCATTTTCTCCGCGGTGTTGATTACCTTGTTCCTGAAATACATCAAAAAGGTTCTCAACGCCCAGGGGTTCGCCTGATGACGCGCGCCCCATCCCGGCCGCCGCCGGCCGGCCGCTGGCCGCTGATACGCGCGCTGCTGTTGGCGTTCCTCGCCGTGTGGCTGCTGCTGACCCTGTTCCCCATTTACTGGCAGTTCATCACCGCGTTCAAATCGACCGGCGAGACCAATCTCACGGTGCCGACTTTCTGGCCGCGCGAATGGCATCCGGAAAACTTCGCCGCGATTTTCTTCGAGCGCAGCAACCTGAACGCGCTGATTGACAGTTTCCTCATCGCCACCGGCAACACCCTGGCGTCGCTGTTTTTGGGCAGCCTGGCCGGCTATGCATTCGCGCGCTTTCCGCGCCAGGCCGGCGGCGAGAACCTGGCGTTCTGGATTCTGTCCAACCGCATGTTCCCGCCGGTGGCGGTGTTGATTCCGCTGTTTCTGCTGTTCGACTCGCTGCCGTGGGGCACCGACAGCCGTCTGTCGCTGATTATTCTGTACCTGATTTTTAACATGCCGCTGGCCACCTGGCTGATGATGGTGTTCTTCCGCGACGCGCCGCGCGAACTGGAGGAAGCGGCGTATTTGGACGGCTACACCCCGGCCCGGGCGTTCATCAAGGTCACCCTGCCGCTGGTGCTGCCGGGCATGATTTCGGTGGCCATGCTGTGCTGGATTTTCGCGTGGAATGAATACCTGTTCGCCAACCTGTTTGTCGGCACCGAAGTGCGCACCTTCACCATCGTCATCCCGACCTTCTCGCACGGTAGCCAGACCTTGTGGAACCTGCAGATGGCGTTCAGCCTCATCGCCATGCTGCCGCCGGTGGTGATGTTCATCGCGCTGCGTCGCTACATGGTGCGCGGGCTGTCGTTGGGCGTGGTTAAAGGGTAGGGGTGAACGATGGCCGGACTGGAAACGCGCGGCTTGTGCAAGGGCTGGGATTTTCCGCTGCTGGACCAACTCGACTTGAGCGTCGAGGAAGGCGAGTTCTTCGTCGTGGTCGGGCCCAGCGGCGCGGGCAAGACCACGCTGCTGCGGTTGATTGCCGGGCTGGAGAGCGCGGACGCCGGGCGAATTTTCATCGGCGCGCGCGAGGTCACCCGCATCCCGCCGTATCACCGGCGCGCGGCCATGACTTTCGAATCGTACGCGCTGTATCCGCATTTGTCGGTGTTTGAGAACATCGCCAGCCCGCTGCGCGCGCGCGGCGAACGCGACCCATCGGTGCGCCGGCGCGTGACCGCGATTGCCGAGTTGCTGCAGATTGAGCGGTTGCTGGAGCGCAAGCCGGACGAAGTGTCCGGCGGGCAGAAACAGCGCGCCGCGCTCGGGCGCACATTGGCCGCGGACCCGGAAGTCTTCCTGCTGGATGAGCCGCTCAGTCACCTGGACGCGCGCATCCGCCACGACCTGCGGCGGCAGTTTCACACGCTGGAGGCGCTGCGCAAAACCGCGACTTTGTATGTGACCCACGACTACACCGAGGCGCTGTCGCTCGGCGACCGCATCGCGGTCATCGGGGGCGGCGGTTTTTTGCAAGTCGGCTCGGCGCGCGACATCTATGAGAATCCGGTGTCGGTGGAAGTGGCGCGGCATTTGGGGCAACTCGAAATCAATGTCCACGACGCCGAACTGGTCGCTCAAGGCGGACAACTGCAGGCGCGCGTGGCCGGCGCCGGCGACCTGAGTTTTCCGGTGGCGGAACAGCACGCCCGGCAACTAACCGCCGCTTCGACATCGGCCAAGCGGGAAGTGTCGTTGGCGGTGCGCCCGCAGCACATCGCGCTGGCCGGACCGGACGCGGGCGGGGTGCCGGGCGTGGCGGAGAGTTTTCAGGCGTTCGGCGCGACCGGCGCGCTCACCGTCACCGTCGGCGGCGCGACCTTCCGCGTCCTCACCAGCCCCGACCTCGACTTCCGCGAAGGCATGCCGGTGCGGTTGGCGTTTGACACCGCGCATTTTCTGTACTTTGCGCGCGACGGCGGGCGCAACCTCGCGCGCGGAGAATCCGGAGACGGCTGATGGCGCGCGTCACCCTGCAACAATTGAACAAGGTGTACGGCGGCACGGTACACGCCGTCAGCGACCTCGACCTGCAAATCGAGGACGGCGAGTTCATGGCGCTGCTCGGCCCGTCCGGCTGCGGCAAGACCTCCACCTTGCGCATCATCGTCGGCCTCGAGACCCCCACCAGCGGCGATATTTTGTTCGACCACGCGCGCGTCAACGCCATGACACCGCAGCAGCGCAATGTGGCGATGGCGTTCGAGTCATATGCGCTGTATCCCAACATGAGCGTGCTGGAAAACCTCACTTTCCCGCTGGAAATCAAGCGCGTCGACGCCGCCGAGCGCAACCGCAAGGCGCGCCACATCGCCGCCATTTTGGGCATCGCGGATGTGCTGGACGCGCGCCCGGGCGCGTTGTCCGGCGGCCAGCAGCAGCGCGTCAGTTTGGGCCGCGCGCTCATTCGCGACCCCGCGGTGTTCGCGCTGGACGAAGTGATGAGTCATGTCGATTCGCAGTTGAAGTTCCGCATGCTGTCGGAGTTGAGCAGACTCCACCGCGACATCGGCGGCACCATGATTTATGTGACCCACGACCAGATGGAGGCGCTGGCGTTGGCCGACCGCATCGCGGTCATGCGCGACTCGCGCCTGTGTCAGGTCGGCACGCGCAACGACCTCTACCACCGCCCGGCCGACACCTTTGTCGCCGACTTCATCGGCGAGCCGCCCATCAATCTCCTGCCGGCCACGGTGCGCGGCGGCGACGGTCCAGTGACGCTGACGGCGCAAGGCGGCCTCGAGATTTTCCCCGACGCGGCTGCGGCGCGCGCATTGGCGGCGGCCAACATCGATGCCTGCCTGGTCGGCATTCGCCCGCAGAACCTGCGCCCAATGACGGCGGCAGCGGCGGCGTCGGCGGAGACGACATCCACGCAACAGGCGCTCAGCGGCGTCGTCGAACTCGCTGAATATCTCGGCGAAACCATGGCGCTGACCGTGCGCTGCGCGGAAACGGTTTGGCGCGCGCTGGCACCGGCCGGTTTTGGCGCGCGCGCCGGCGATGCCGTGCGTTTGCATTACGCGGCCGCCGATGTGCTACTTTTCAACGCGGAGTCGGGGAAGCGAATCGCCTCCGCCGACTCTTGATATCAACCCTTCTCGGAGGACAGTACCATGGCGATTTTCAATCGGTTCACGCGCAGAAAGTTTCTGCAAAGCGCCGCCCTCGCGGCCGGTTCATCAATCATGCCGCAAGCGTTCGGCGGCCATCATGAACAGGCGGTGCCGCCGGGCAAAAAACTCTTCGATATCGACCTGACCTATTTTCAGGACACCAACTGGAATCACGCGCCGTTGTGGCTGTCGCCGTTGCTGAAACAGGAGGCCGGGGTCGGCATCAAGTCGCGCGAGAACTACGACGGCGGCGAGGCGCTGTCCAAAATTCTGCCGCAGTTGCTGTCGCGCAAGCCGCGCTTCGACTGGGTGCAGTATCCCAGTCTGTATTTCGGCGCGCTGGCCGAGACCGGCCAACTGGAGCCGCTGGACGACTACTTCGCCCGCTACGCCGGCACCGACGAATATCTCGACTGGGTGATGCCGGCATACCGCGAGTTCTACACCAAGTGGAGCGGCAACACCTACGGCGTGATGCTGGACGGCGACATTCACATCCTGCATTACCGCAAGAGTTTTTTCGAGCGCGCCGACTTGCGCGACAAATTCTCGCGCCGCTTCCAGCGCGAGTTGGAGGTGCCGAAAACCTGGCCCGAGTTCGTGCAGACCGCGCAGTTCTTCACCGAGGAATTGTCGAAGGACGGCATTTACGGCGCGTCCATGGTGGTCAACCCGCCGAACTTCGGCTGGGGTTTCTGGATGGACATCGCCGCTTCGGCCGGGGTCAACTACTTCGACACCAACATGAACCCGGTCATCAACCAGGGCAACGCGGCCGCGGCGCTGGATATGTACCGCGAAATCATCCGCTTCGGCCCGCCGGGCGCCGAGGCCATGGACATCGGCACCACCATCCAGCGCTGGCAGTCCGGCTCCGATGTGATGTCGGTGTGGTGGATTGACCTGGCCGAGTTCACGGTGCAGCAGCAGGGCGTGGAAAAAGCCGAAGACCAGCGCGCCGCCATCGTGCCGGGCTGGGTCAATGACGACGGCAGCGTGACCAACCGCGCGATTTCGCTGTGGTGCCGCACCGCGTCGATTCCGAAAAACCTGCCGCAGGATGTCAAGGACGCGGCGTTTTATTTCATCTACCGCATGTCGCATCCCGACTACTCCAACGAAATCGTCGCCGACGAGTATTGCGGCTCCGACCCGTTCGGCCGGTCGCATTACGGCGATGCGGCCGCGCGGTTGTATTTGCAGCCCAATCCGCAGCGCGGCACCGACAACGAGTTGTGGCCGACC
The DNA here is from genome assembly GCA_028817405.1 of Gammaproteobacteria bacterium. Classification (GTDB taxonomy): domain Bacteria; phylum Pseudomonadota; class Gammaproteobacteria; order Arenicellales; family Poriferihabitantaceae; genus JAHRAW01. The sequence continues at coordinate 6,058 of JAPPPS010000150.1, read as the reverse complement.
AACAGCGGCATCTTCAAAAACTTCAGCACCGCGAAAAACCATCTGGACGCGGGCCTCGCCAACATCGAGGTCGGCTATCCGCAGTTTTTCTGGGACGGCGCCCCGGACTACGCGGACGCGTTGGGCCGCAATATCTCGCGCGCCATTTCCGGCGAGTTGAGCAGCCAGCAGGCGCTCGACGAAGCGGCCGAGGAATGGGTCCGGCTGGTGCAGAAGTTGGGCATCGACAGTCAGAAGCGGCAATACCAGAACTTCGTCAGCGGCGCGCGTTCGCTGGGATACAAGATATAGCCGGTTCGCCGGCCGCCCACCGCCCGCGGTTGCCGTCGGCGCTTGTTTGGCGCGCATGACGGCAGCCGCGCCGCTTGCGATGACCGAACAACACATACCCGACGGCTATGCGCCGCTGACCGAAGTTGGCGTACGCGAGGCGCTGTCCGGCCTCGACGCGGTGCGCGCCATTCTCGGCGCCGACGCCGCCGGGGCCGGCCGGTGGCGGGTCAGCGAAGTCGGCGACGGCAACCTCAACATGGTGTTTGTCGTCGCCGGCGCGCACGGCGGCGTGGTGGTCAAGCAGGCGCTGCCTTACTTGCGCCTGGTCGGCGAGAGTTGGCCGCTGTCGCTGTCGCGCGCGCACTATGAGGCCATGGCGCTGCGCCGCCATCACGAACTGGCGCCGGGCCGGGTGCCGCGGGTTTATCATTTCGATGAAACGCTGGCGATGATTGTGATGGAGTATCTGCATCCGCATATCATCATGCGCCGCGGCATGATTGCGGGCGAACAGTATCCGAAGTTTGTCGGCCACATCACCGACTTTATGGCCGCCACGCTGTTTCACACTTCCGATTTGTGCATGCGCGCCGCCGACAAAAAGCGACTCGTCGCCGACTTTTGCGGCAACACCGACCTGTGCAAAATCACCGAGGATTTGATTTTTACCGACCCGTACCGAATCGCCCCGGACAACCGGTGGACTTCCCCGCAACTGGATGACATCGCGCGCGCGTTCCGCGAAGACGACGACTTGAAAATCGCCATCTCGCGCCTGAAACTGAAATTCATGTCGTCCACCGAGGCGCTCATCCACGGCGACTTGCACACCGGCTCGATGATGGTCACCGAAGACGACACGCGGGTCATCGACCCGGAGTTTGCGTTCGCCGGCCCGATGGGGTTTGACATCGGCGCGGTGCTTGCCAACTTGCTGCTCAATTATTTCTCGCAGGACGGCCACGAGAAAACGCCCGGCGAGCGCGATGCCTACCGCGCATGGGTGCTCGATGCGGTGGCCGGGGTGTGGAATGAATTTCGGCGCAAGTTCATGCGCTTGTGGGAAGAGCGCGGCGATGGCGATGCTTATCCGCGCGTGTTGTTCGAAGACGCATCCGGTCGCCGCCGCCTGCGCATGGAGCGGGAACGCTACATGAACCGCCTGTTGCAGGACGCATTGGGATTTTGTGCGGCAAAAATGATTCGGCGCATCCTCGGCATCGCCCACAACATCGACTTGGAATGGATTGCCGACCCGGCCACCCGCGCCGCCTGCGAGCGGCGGGCGCTGTTGTTAGCGCGCAACTTGATGGTCAACACGGATTCTTACCGCCGCATCGAATCTGTGACGGACGCGGCGCGCCTGGCGCGCGATGACGCGGCGGATTGAGTGGCGTCCTTTTATTGCCCTGCGTATTTTTCCGCTGAGTATTTCTCCGGAAATGCCGCGCGCAGGGATTCGCGCTTCGCTTCGACCACGCCGCGCTCGGTAATCAGCCCGGTCACCAGCCGCGCCGGGGTCACATCAAACGCATAGTTGGCGGCTGCCGATTGCTCCGGAGTTACGCGCACGCTGCGCACTTCGCCGCCCGGGTCCACGCCGGTCACATGCGTGACTTCACCGGCGTCGCGCTCTTCAATCGGCGCCTGGCCGCCGTCGGCGAGCGCAGCGTCCAGCGTGGATGAAGGCAGCGCGACATAAAACGGCACGCGGTTGTCGCGCGCCGCCAGCGCCTTCAAGTAGGTGCCGATTTTGTTGCACACATCGCCGTTGGCCGCGGTGCGGTCGGTGCCGACGATGCACAAATCGACCCTGTCGCGCTGCATCAGGTGGCCGCCGGTGTTGTCGGCAATGACCGTGTGCGGCACGCCGTGGCGCGACAACTCCCACGCGGTCAGCGCCGCGCCCTGGTTGCGCGGGCGCGTCTCGTCGACCCACACATGCACATCGACGCCGGTGTCGTGCGCCGCATACACCGGCGACAGCGCCGTCCCCCAGTCGACCGTGGCCAGCCACCCGGCGTTGCAGTGCGTCAGCACATTCACCGCATCGCCCTTGCGCCCGCGCCCGGCATCGGCAATCAGCGCCGCGCCGGCCGCGCCGATGGCGCGGTTGACCGCGACATCTTCGTCGCAGAGTTCAGCCGCGTGCCGGTACGCCAACGCGGCGCGCCGGCGCGGCTCGACCCCGCGCAATGCCGCGCGCATGCTCGCCAGCGCCCAGTTCAGGTTGACCGCGGTCGGGCGCGTCGCCGACAGTTTTTTGCACGCCGCGTCAATCGCCTCATCGCCGGGGGCTTCGCGCACCGCCAGGCACAATCCGTACGCGGCGGTGGCGCCGATAAGCGGCGCGCCGCGCACCAACATGTCGCGGATGGCATGGCACGCCTGGTCGAGGGTGCGCAGGTTTTTGATTTCGAAAACATGCGGCAGTTTGGTCTGGTCGATGATGTCGACCGACCAGCCGTCCGCGCCGGGCGCGATGGTTCGGATGTGGCGGCCGTCCACTTTCATGGCGTTGCCCTCAAGGTATCGGTGTCGGATGTTTGAACTTGGCGCCGGCCCGTTGACCATGCCGCCAACTCCGACGCGCGCGGCAGGGACGGAATCGCCCCGCATCGCTCGGTGCTGGCGGCCGCGGCGCGGTTGGCGCGGCGCACCGCCCGGCGCAAGTCGTCCGATTCGCACAAGGCTGCGGCCAACGCGCCGGTAAAGCAGTCGCCGGCGCCGGTGCTGTCGACCACCTTCGCGGCCGTGCCGGGCTCGGCAAAAGTTGCGCCATTCCAGTCGATGCCGAAGGCGCCGCGCTCGCCTAAGGTCACGATAATCGCCTGCCGTGGCGAAATCAGGCGGCGGGCGTGCGCCTCGATGGTTTTCAGGTCGTTCAGTGAGACCGTCTCAACGCCGCACAGTAATTCCAGTTCGCGCGGGTTGAGAATGATTAAGTCGGCTTCCCGCAGGAGTTCCGTTTCGATGCGCTCGGCGGGTGACGGATTCAGCACGCGATGCGCGCCCGCGCGTTTGGCTTCGCGGAAAAACTCCAGCGTGACGCGCGCGGGGATTTCCAGTTGCGCCAGCAGCCAGTCGCCGCGGCGAAAACCGAATCCGCCGGCGGCCTCCGGCGGCATTCGATAGTTGGCGCCGGGCGCCACCACGATGGTATTGTCGCCGTCCGCGACCGTGACCACGGCCATGCCGGTATTCGCGCCGGCGACCGCTTCGAGGTTGGAGGTGTCGATGCCCTCGCGCGCCAGCGTCGATTGCAGTTGCGCGCCGAAATCATCCTCGCCGACGCGCCCGATGAACACCGTATCGGCGCCCATGCGCGCCGCCGCCACCGCTTGGTTCGCGCCCTTGCCGCCGGGCAGAAAGCGCAGCGCATCGCCGGCCACGGTCTCGCCGACGCGCGGATGCCGCGATGCGCTCACCACGCAGTCCATGTTGGCGCTGCCGGCGACGACAACCCGCGCGCGCGTTTTGATTTTGGTTTTGGGTTTGCTCGAAGTCAAAAGAACACCACGCCTTTCTTCAGCAGAAAACATGCGTACGGCCGCCCTTCGGACGCGACACGCACCACCGCGCAGGCGCGCTTCGCCGCCTCATAAAACGCAAAGCGCTCCAGCGCGCCGACTCGCGCGGCGCCGACCATGGCGATGACCGCTTCCTGCGACGGCGGAATTTCATCCGGCGCATCGACCACTTCCATGCGCATGACCGGATGCGCGACAAAGTCGTCCAGCGGAAAACGCGTCAGAATCGCGCGCACCGCCTCCTCGACGCCGACTCCGGTCAGTTGCACCACGCGGCCAAATGCGCCGGCGGCGGCCACCGACTCCGCGGGGAAGTTGGCGTCGACCACGGCCAGGTCATCACCGTGTCCCATGCGCGCCAGTTGGTGCAGGAGTTCCGGCACTAACAGCGGGTCGATGTCTTTCAGCATATCGCGTATTCCGGTCGGGGAGGCGTTTATCGAAACCAACAACGGGTTGGGTAACGCCGATGTAACAGCGGCGCAGTGTATCAAATCTCGGATTTTTGCGCGTGCTGCCGCAACACACCGGATGCTTGGTGTTCGGGAATCGTGAGAAGGGAATCGCCGGGTTTTTTAATCTGGTAAAGTCGCATGCGGCAAGCGCGTTGTTGTCGTCACCGTCATCGGCATTCTTTCCGTCGCCGCTGTCGCCGTCACCGTTACCGTTACCGTCACTGTCACTGTCACTGTCACAGTCACCGTCATCTTTCCTCCCACCATGAAATCTTCCGTTTGGCGTACTGCGCTGGTTGTCATCGTCGCCGGTTGCGCGATTTCTACTATTGGGTTCGGCATTCGCGCGGTGTTCGGTTTGTTTTTGGAGCCGATGACCGCGGCGCGCGGTTGGTCGCGGGAAACTTTTGCGCTGGCCATGGCGTTGCAGAATTTGTTGTGGGGCGTGGCGCTGCCGTTCGCCGGGGCCATGGCCGACCGCGTCGGGCCGGTGCGCGTCATCATCCTCGGCGCGCTGATTTACGCCGTGGGCGTGTGGGGCATGAGCGCGTCCGAGACCTCGTTCGCGCTGTATCTCACCGGCGGCATTCTGACCGGCACCGGGGTCGCGTTCTCGGCGTTTTCCATCGCGTTGGCGGCGATGGCGCGCGCGGTCGGGCCGGAAAAACGCTCGTTGGTACTCGGCCTCGGCACCGCGGCCGGCTCGTTCGGCCAGGTGCTGTTCTCGCCCATCGCCCAAGGATTCATCTCCGCGTTCGGCTGGCATGCCACGCTGTTGGTTTTCGCCGCCACCACCTTGGCGATGATTCCGCTGGCGCTGCTGCTGCCGAATGACCCGTCGGACCCGGCCGCATCAGCCGCGGCCGGCGCGCGCGCCGAACAGACCCTCGCCCAGGCCATGGCCGAGGCGCTGGCGCACCGCGGTTACATTCTGCTGACCGTCGGTTTCTTCGTGTGCGGATTTCATGTCGCGTTCATCACCGTGCATTTTCCGGTGTATGTCACCGACCTCGGCATGCCGCCGGCGGTCGGCGCGTACGCCATCGCGCTCATCGGCTTGTTCAACATCGCCGGCTCGTTTTTGTCCGGCATGGCCGGGCAGTACTGGAGCAAAAAATGCGGCTTGAGCGCGATTTATGCGGCGCGCGCGGTGTGCATTTTTCTGTTGTTGGTCGCGCCGAAGAACGAACTGACGGTCTACCTTTTCGCCGGCGCGATGGGGATTTTGTGGCTGTCCACGGTGCCGCTGACCACCGGCATCGTGGCGCAAGTTTTCGGCGTGCGTTACATGGCCACGCTGTTCGGCTTGGTGTTTTTGAGCCACCAACTCGGCAGTTTCATCGGCATCTGGTTGGGCGGCCGGCTGTACGACAACAGCGGCTCATACGACGGCATGTGGTGGGCCGGCATCGTCGCCGGCGTGCTGGCCGCCCTCGTGCATTTGCCGATTAACGAAAAACCGCTGGCGCGGCTGTCGGCGGGAACGCCGGCCGCGGACCACAAACCGGCAGCGGCCGAAGGCTGAGGCGGCGGCCGGCATCGCCTTTTTGGCTTCCGTTTGGCGGTTTTTGGCGTGAGTAAAATCACATCGAGTCGAAATTGCGCGTGAGTAAAATCACATCGAGTGGAAAATACGCGTGAGTAAATTCGACTTGACTCTATTTTACTCATGGTTAAAATTGCGCGAATATCGATGTTAACCGATGCCCGCATCCGTCCAAAAACGCTACTTGTCCGACCCCATCCGCGCCGACCTTCGACACAAAATGGTGTTCCTCGGCGGGCCGCGGCAGGTGGGCA
>JAPPPS010000127.1 GCA_028817405.1 Gammaproteobacteria bacterium | reverse complement strand
GAGGAATATAGTCGCTACGCTTCCTTATTCCTCTACCGCACGGAATGACGGCCCCGGCATTTTCCGGCCCTTGCCGGCGCGTTGTGCCGGTACTTAATTGCCCGGCGTATTGACAACGGCGACGGTTATCGATTATAATCCGCGTTCATTCTTCGCTCGCACACCGTCAACCCATAACGACCGACATGCCAAACACCAAACTCAATCGGCCGAATCGACCGAATCCGATTTATCCGCGGTGGCTCGACCCGTTCTTTGGCGTGAGTCAAGAATACCTTCTGAAAATCGGCGACGGCGATGCCAAACGCGGCTACGACAAGATGCTCGACGCGTTTATTGCGCGGTGGAATGCGAGCGCGAAAATCAACCGTTTTATCCCGCCGACATCCAGGGAAAACGGCATGGCATGGATGCCGGACAGTTCCAAAATCGCGGCCGAGGCGCGGCGGTTGCGCGCGCAAAAAAATCGCGCCGAAGAAAACGACAACGACTAAAACAACAGCGACTGAACCGGCGCCCCCGACCGCCATCGACAACCGGCCACTTGCCTCCCCGCCGCCGTTGCATTCCCCGCCGCGTTTCCGTTACGCTTAGACACGGGAGTCGGCCAGGCAGTCGCTTCGTCCGTTCGCGGGCGGGGAGGAAAGTCCGGGCTCCACTGGGCAAAGGCGCCGGGTAATCCCCGGGCGGCGCGAGCCGACGGAAAGTGCCACAGAAAATATACCGCCGCGCGTCCATCCTTTTGCCGCCGCCGCATGACCGCGGCCGGCAGCCGGATGGGCGCGCGGTAAGGGTGAAATGGTGCGGTAAGAGCGCACCGCGCCGCTGGCAACAGCGGCGGCAGGGCAAACCCCGCCTGGAGCAAGACCGAATAGGGACCCGATGCGCGCCCTCGCGGGGTCCGGGTAGGTTGCACGAGGCATTCGGTGACGGATGTCCCAGATGAATGACTGTCCACGACAGAACCCGGCTTATCGGCCGACTCCCGCTTTTTTCTACCGTCGCGCGCGCGACCACGCGGCAACCCGCGCCGCATGACCATGCCAGACTCGACTAAAACCGCCGCGCCGCCCGAGTCGACAACAGCGACAACATCGACCATGGCGACCGCCCCCACCGTCCCCACCGCGGCGACCGCCCCCACCGTCCCCACCGCGGCGACCGTCCCCACCGTCGCATTGCGCCCGCCGTCGCAAGTCATGCGGTTAGCGCGCCTGGGCTGCTTTCACCAGACGCGTTTGAGTTTCATGCGCGCGCTGCTGCGCGACTTGCAGCGCGACGCTTGGCGCTTCGAGCGCATGCGATGGCAAGTCGACGCGCGCGGCGTTGGGCTGGCGTTATACCGCGCGCGCGGCCCCCGTCACGATTACACGCTGCTCTGCTTCGCCCACGACTTGCCGGCCGCGCAGCGTTCGGACCGCGTCATCGCCGAGGCCTGGGACGCCACTTTCGTTTTATACGACGGTGTCCCGGACGCGCGCGTCATCGCCCGCTTGGCGCGCCAAGTACCGAAGCAGGAGGCCGGGCGGTACCGCCCAACCGAGATTGTGCTGTCGCGCGCCAACCGCAGCGTGCGCGTGTTCGCCGAGGTGGTCGCGCAACTGGCGCGCGGCGCGCAACCGTCGCCGGCGTTGCTCGAGCGCAGCGGCTATTTGATGCGCACCACCGCGGTCTACGGCAACGGCAAGTTCGGCTTGGCGGACCGCGAAGCGCTGGCCGGGCGGCCGGAATTCGCGCCGCCGTTTCGCGCCGAGTTGCTGAGCGTGTATCTGATTCGCTGGTTCACCGTCGACTTGGCGGAGCACTTGGCGCGCGCCGCCAACCCGGCCGCGGCGGTGAAGTTGAACCGCGACTTGGCGCGCCAACTCGGCGTCGGCAACGCCACCGGCCTCGGCATGGCGCCGTTTTTGGCGCAGCATCCGGCGTTGATTCACAGATGGATTCATGCCCGCGAGACCGCGCTGGCGCGGGTGCGCGCGCTGCCGACAAGTTGCGCCGCCAGCCGCGCGAAATTCGCCGAGACACTGTCGCGCATGCGCGCGGCCGTGGCCGGCTGGCGCACCGATGACCGCCGCCAACGCCGGCGCATCAAAGCGTTGAAATCCGACCTCGCCCGCCTCGCCGACCACATCGCCGCGCGCGACGATGGCGGTCGCGACGGCGACCGCGGCGCGCTCGCTCAACCCGCGCCGTGGGACCAATTAATCCTCTGGTCGCGGCGGGCGTTGTCGGTGGAGGGGCAGGAGTTGTTGGTGACCTTGGCGCTGGAGCCGCACGGCGATTTGGTCGACGACTTGGCTGGGCAAATGGCGATTGACGAAGCGCTGCACGCGCGCATCCGCGGCGACTGGAGCGTCGCCGAGTTGCGCGCCGCCATCGACGCGAACTACCGCTGGGCGTTGAACGCCGACTACGCCGCGCCGCAGCACTGCGCGCGGTTTTGGTATGTGTCGGAGGAAAAGTTGGAGCCGCGGTTAGGCGAGCGCTTCGCGGAAGACGGCGCGGCGCGGGAACTGCCGCTGGCGTTTGCGCGCGACATCGCGGCGTTGCGCGCCGACCTCGCCGCGGCCGCCGACCCGTCGCAGTCGCTTGCCGAATTCCTCCTCGCCCATCCGCAGCACCGTCACGCGGTACGGCGCGCGCAACTCACCGCGAAATTCCCGTACGCCGAAATCCGCGACAACCTCATCTCGGCGCGCCTCCGCCCCATCGATTTGTTGCGATGCAAACTGTCGTTCTTCGGCGCGAATCGGTTCGACCCGAAGTCGGACCGCTGGGTCCGAATCACGATGTACCAACACGCGCCGCTGCCGGACGAACTGGCGGACCTGGACGCCGATGACTGGATTTATCCGCCGCCCGCGGCGCCGGGTTTTTCATCCCCATCATCGCCGGCCGCGCCGGCCCGCGCGCGGTGAAAGTGTCGCTCAACCAAATCGAGCAGACCGCGCGCAAAGCGGCGCGCGGCGCCGGCCTGGCGTGGGGCTTGGCGGACGAAGTCGGGCGGGCGATGCGGTGGCTGCACACCTACGGCCTGAACGGCGCGACGCTGCTGGCGGCGCATTTGGATGGCGACGGGGGCGATGATGGCGGCGACCATGGACGCAACTTCGGCGGCGATGGCGGCGAAGAAGCCGGCAGCGGCCCTGGCTCCGGCGACGGCCCTGGCCGCAACCCCGGCCCCTCCGCCGCGCCGCTGGCGTTGACCGGCGTGTGGCGGGCCGCGGCCGGCCCGCTGGACCCGTTGGCAACCGGCGCCTCCATCAGCGACTGCATCGACGCCATGCCGCGCGGCGGCATCCAAACCGCCGCCATCGCCCGCCCGCTGTTGGCCGCGGCCTTCGTCGGCGGCGCGGCCGAGAGCGAGGGCTTGGCGTTCGAAGTAACCTGGCGCGGCGGCGTTCTGCGCTGCGCGCGCGGGCGCGTGCAAGTCCGCGGCACGGCCGACGCCGCCGTCGCCGAATGCATGCATTGCCGCCCGGCGGAGCCGCGCGCCCCCGCCTTCCGCGGCCCATTCCGCGCCCCGCGCCTCGGCGAGACCACCGTCGACGCCCGCGCCTGGTCGCGCCTCAACCGCCACGCCCGCCGCACCCATGTCCCCGCCACCCCCGCCTCCCGCCAAACCGGCGCCGGCGCCGGCCTACGCGACAACGATTAAACCCCACCACGCATCAGCGGCACACCCCACCCGTCACCTCCGCGGTCTCCCTGCCGTCACGCCCGCAGTCTGTTAAGCGGGCGCCAGCGCCTTTTAATTCCACGGCGCGAAGCGCCATCATTCCTGACGGTAGAAAAACAAGGAGCGATAGCGACTATATTTCGCGGATTCAACTCCCAAGTGCACGGAATGACTGTCCCCGGCATTTTCTGGACCTTGCCGGCGCGTTGCGCCGGTACTTAAAGCCTGCCCCCGCCCACGAGCGGGGGACTCTGGACTCCGGATCCAGTCCGGAGTGGCGATTGAGCGTCTCCGCGATTTATGAAATCCCCGCCGCCTTGTTAAAGACTCTGGATTCCGTATCGGTGAGGAATAGTGGCGCTACGCTTCCTTATTCCTCT
>JAPPPS010000112.1 GCA_028817405.1 Gammaproteobacteria bacterium | reverse complement strand
GCTTGGAAGGTGTTGCGCATGTCGGCGGCGACGGCGGCGAGGAGCAGCGGTTTGGTCTCACCTTGCGGCGGAGTTTTGGGGAACTGGGTCTGAGTTTGAATCTGGCCGCTGATGGCACCGGGGTTGATGCTGCCCGACTGTTGCACGGTGAATGGCGGTTTTAATTGCGGCGGTGACGGTGTTGGTCGCCGGTCACCGTGACCGGCGACTCCCCATCACCCGCCGTATTCCATCCCCTCGGCGAATGCTTGCACGGTGCGGGCCGGGACTTCGCCCATGACGGTGATGCGGTGGCCGGCGAGGTTGCGGTGGTAGGTTTGCACCGCGCCCATGCGCATCGGGCCTTCCCAGTTGACGCGCGCGCCGGGGCCGAGCGGCTTGATGAAAATCGACAGCGTGGATAAGCCGTCGCTCCAAATCAAATGCTCGATTTCGCGGCCGCCGAGCGGCGACATGCGGCGGATGCGGCGGCTCAATTCATAGCCCGGCGGCCGCTGCGCGAAACGCCAGGGCAACGGCTGGGCCGGGGCCGCGGCCGCGGCCGAATCCACCGAATCCGCCGATTCCGATGACGCCGGCGACACCGGCGCATCGCGGCCGTACCATTGCAGCGGCGCGGCGCGGCTTTCCGCTTGCAGTTCCGAGTCGCTGATGGCGCGGTCGAAGTCGATGCTGACGAACTGGTATTTTTCCAGCACTTCGCCGCTGTCGCTGACCAAGTCGGAGCGCAGTAGGAGGCCGGTGACGGTGTCGGCCCACAGGTGGTAGCCGTAGCGGAATTGGTCGGCCGGCGCGATGTCGATGCGCTGCGCCATGCGCCCGGCGATGCGCGCGACGCCGGCCGCGGTGAATTTGTAGCGTTGCCCGAGGCGCGCCAAGTCGCCGGACTCGAGACGCGGGAAGCCGCCCTGCAGCGCCTCGCGCGAGTCGGCCACGCCGAGTTTCGACTCCGGCAGGTAGCAGCGGATGCCGTCGGCGTCGCGCACCACTTCGCGGCGCTCGCCGTTCAGCGCCATCATCCGCGCCTGCAGCATGCCGTCGGTGACGCGGTGGATGACGCGGGTGGCATGCAATTCGCCGTCGTCCAAATGCACGAACACGCCGCTGAAACTCACCTGCGCGGCGGCGCGGTTGATTTTCACCAGCCACGCGGCCGCATCGTCGGCGACGGCGGCTGCGCAGCCGGCCGCGGCCCATGCCAGTAGGATGCCGGCCAGGCCGGCGCGGCATCGGCGCGCGGCGGCCGGGCGGCAGCGGCGCGCGCGACGGTCAGCGGTCGAGCGCTTCATTGCTGACCAACTTGGCATGCACGATGAGACCGTTGAGGCCCGGCGAGGCCGCGAACTCGCCGTGCTGGGCGAGCATTTCGCCGAACTCCGGGTCGAAACTGACGCGCTGGATGTGGGTTGCGGCGGCCGAACCGGCGCGTTGCGCGACCGGGGTTGCGCCGCCACCGTCAGCGCCCGGCCGCAACACGATGACCGCGAGCACCGCCAGCGACGCCGCCAACGCCAGGGTTGCGGCCGCGCCGGTTTTGGTGGCGGTTGTCCAGGCCCGGCGGCGCAATTTTGGCGCGGCCGGCGCCCCCGACAGCGGCACCACTTCCGCCGCCATCGTCTCCGCTTCGAGGCGCGCTTCGATGCGCGCGCAACAGTCGCCACCGTCGCCGGCGCGCCCTGGGCCCGGGCCCACTTCGCCGCGCAGCACGCAGCCGATGAGGTGGTATCGCCGCCAGGTCCGGCCGGCCCCGGGGTCGGCGATGATGTGGTCGAATACATCCTGCCGCTGCGCCGGCGCGCCGCGGCCGTCGATGAGTTCGGAGATTTTTTCGCTCATGGGTTCATGGGTTTAATGTGATGCGCCGCCACCGTCACGCCCGCAGGCTGTTAATCCGGCGCAGCGTCTTTTTTACGGCCCGCGCCGCGCGCGATAAAAACACTGGATAACGGCATAAACTTTAGTCGCCATAACGCCGCATTAGTTCAATCCAGCAGCGGCGTCATGGCCTTTTGAATCGCCTCGCGGGCGCGGAAGATGCGCGACCTGACGGTGCCAATCGGGCAGTCCAGCGCCTCCGCGATGTCCTCATAACTCAAGCCCTCCAGTTCGCGCAGCGTGAGCGCCTGGCGCAACTCGTCCGGCAACGCGGCCATCGCGCGCCGAATGGTGGCCACCAACTGGTCGTTTTGCAGCATCGCTTCCGGGGTGTTGGTTTCGACCAACCGCGGCGGCGGCGCGCGCATGGCGTCGTCGACGGCGTCGATGTCTTGCATGGGCGGCCGCCGCGCCACGCCGGCCAGGTGATGCTTGGCGGTGTTGACCGCGATGCGGTACAGCCAGGTGTAAAACGCGCTGTCGCCGCGAAACCCGCCGAGCGCGCGGTATGCCTTGATGAACGCCTCCTGCACCAAGTCCTCCACCTCGCCGGGGTCGGCCACCAAGCGGCCGATGAGGCCGCGAATTCGGTACTGGTATTTCGCCACCAACAGGTTGAACGCCTGCTTGTCGCCGCGCTTGACCCGCGCCACGAGAATTTCGTCGTTGTCCTGCATCGTCGCGTTGTCTCCGCCGTCACCGCGGTTAATTGCGCGCGCCGCTCAGCGCGGCTGCAGATGTTCCACCACCAACTGCAGTCGCCGCCGCCCGCGGAACTCGTCCACGCTGAGTTGGTAGACCGCTTGGATGGCGTCGAGGCGCGCCGCGTCCGCGCCCGGCTCGACGCAGCGAAACGCGATGGCGTCGACCGCCGCGCCGTTGCATTCCAGCCGCATTTTCAAGTGCGCGCCGCCGACCACGCGCTGCTCGGCGACGCGAAACGCGCCGTCGAACAGCGGCGGCGGGAAACGCTGCCCCCACGGTGAGGCGTCGCGCAGCATCTCGGCGGTTTGCACGGTCAAGTCGGCCGCGTCCAACTCGCCGTCGGTGAGGATTTCGCCGTCCGGCAACGCGCCGCCGAAATGCGCCTCGACCAGGGCGTTGAAGTGGCGCGCGAAAGCGTCGAAGTGTTGCGCGCCGATGGTCAAGCCCGCGGCCATGGCGTGGCCGCCGAATTTGTCGATGAGGCCCGGCGCGCGGGCGTCGATGGCGGCAAGCAAGTCGCGGATGTGCAAGCCCGCGACCGACCTTGCCGAGCCGCGCAGTTGCTCGTCGTCGGCCGGCGCGAACGCGACCACCGGGCGGTGGAATTTGTCTTTGACGCGCGACGCCACCAAGCCGGTGATGCCTTGATGCCAGTCGCGGGCGAACAAGCACAATCCGGCGCGGTTGATGCCGACGCCGCCGCCCGGCGCTTTTTTTGCGGCGGGGTTTTCATCGTCACTGTTACTGTGACCGTCACCGTCACTGTCACCGTCGCCGTCACCGTCACCGTCGCCGCCGCTTTTTTCAGCGCCGGCCTCCAGTTGCGCGACCATCGCCTCGGCTTGGCGCAGCATGGATTTCTCGACTTGATGGCGGCGCGCGTTGAACGCGTTTAACGCGCCGGCGAGTCGCGACGCTGCGCCGAAATCCTCCGCCAACAAGCACTCGATGCCGGTCGACATATCGTCCATGCGCCCGGCCGCGTTCAGGCGCGGGCCGATGATGAAACCGAGCGCGGCCGCGTCCAAGTCGGCGCATTTTCGGCCCGCGACTTCCGCCAGCGCGCGGATGCCGGGCCGGCAGCGCCCGGCGCGGATGCGCTTGACGCCTTGCGCCACCAAGATGCGGTTGTTGTGGTCGAGCGGCACCAAGTCGGCGACCGTGCCGAGCGCGACCAAGTCGAGAAAGTCGGCGAGATTCGGCTCGGCCCCGGCGCCGCTTTCCCCGTCACCGTCACCGTCGCCGGCACCGTCGCCATCGCCGAACCACTTCGCGGCCCGCAGCCGCGCGCGCAACGCCAGCAAGAGGTAGAACATCACGCCGACCCCGGCCAGCGCCTTGGACGGAAACGCGCAGCCCGGCTGGTTGGGGTTGACGATGGCCGAGGCGTTCGGCAGTTGCGGGCCGGCCAGGTGGTGGTCGGTCACCACCACGGCCACGCCGGCGTCGCGCAGCAACTGCACGCCGTCGAGGTTGGCGAT
>JAPPPS010000065.1 GCA_028817405.1 Gammaproteobacteria bacterium | reverse complement strand
GCGGCGGGGACGGTTCGCCGACTCGACCGTCGCCACGCCGCGCTTTCCCCGCCGAATCGTCCGGGGCCTGGCAACCGCAAACCGCTCGAAGTGTATAAAACCACTTTCCAACATCGAGAAAAACGCTTGACTTCCCCCTCTCCCCCGCTATGCTGGCTTGGAACTGAACGCGGCGCGAGGCGACCATGAATCAGGAAACCAACCAGGCGACAGCACAGCAGGGCCGCGATTTTTACGCGGCGATGACCGACCCGGCGGTGCGGCGGCAGTACCGCGCCGACCCGCGGGCCGCCTACCAGGCGTCGCTGGCGCGCGCCGGCGACGCGCCGGAACTGGCGGCGGATGTGGAAATCAAGGTCGTCAGCAACACCGCGGACACCTTTTATGTCGCGCTCGCCCGGCCGGACGAGGAGACGCTTCTCAGCGACCGACAGTTGCGGCATGTGCAGGCGGCCGGCGGCACCGGCTCGACCGGCTCCGCGGGGACGCTGTTTTGCGCCAGTTCGTTCGGCACCCTGTGCGGCACCGCGTCGACCGCGGGTTCGGCCGGCTCGGTCAGCACTTCCGGCTCCGATTGACGCGCCGCACACCCACCCGACAGGTGACCTAAGATGAACATCCCCACACCCCCGGCATCGCCGGCGTTCTCCGCGGCGCAGACCGTGTATGGCTCCATGTTTGACCCCGAGGTGCGCCGCCGCATCCGCGCCGACCCGCGCCAATACGCGCTCGACAACGGCCTCATCGACGGCGCATCGGACATCGAACTCAAGGTGCTCACCAACAACGCCGCCACCATGTATCTCGCGGTCTCGCCGGCGGCAAGCGGGCCGGCCGAGTTGAGCGCGGATGAACTGCAGTCATTGTCGGCGGCCGGCACCAACAGCACCGCGGGCTCCGGCAGCACCGCCAGCACCCTCGGCACCCTGAATTCCACCGCCAGCAGTTCGACCACGCTGAGCACATTAGCCACCGGCGGCAGTTCCTAAACGCCGCGCCTGGCGCAACCCCACCACGAGGCGTTGATGATGAATGTTGAGAATCCCCCGGCCGATGCGCGCCGCGTTTTGCGCGACCTGCATGCGCCGGCCGCGCGCCGGCGACTCCGCGCCGACCCGCGCCAATACGCCGCCGACAACGGCCTCATCCAACGCGGCGCGGACGCCGCCGAGGTCGAGGTGAAAGTGGTGGTCAACCGCCCCGGCACGATATATGTGGCGCTACCGCCGCCGGGCAAAGACACCTTGGACGCGGCCGATTTGGCGTCGATTCAAGCCGCCGGCGGCACCAGCACCGCCGGCACCGCGGCCTGCGCCAGCACCCTGGGCACCTTCAACGGCACCATGAGCACCGCCAGCAGCGGCGGCACCTTAGGCAGTTCCGGCAGCATCGATACATCGTCGCCATAAATCGCCCCCGAACCGACGGCGGCCCCGCCGTCTCGCCACGCCGGGCCCCGACCCGGAGCCCAGAGTATTTAAGTACCGGCGTGCCGAGGCGTAGCGCTGGCGAGGGCCGGAAAATGCCGGGGACCGTCATTCTGTGCGGTTGAGAAACAAGGAGCGCAACGCCACTATTTTCCACCGTTCCGGAATCCAGAGTCTTTATATTGGGACGGTGCGGAATCGACAAAAGCAAAGACTCTGGACGCCCGCTCAACAGACTGCGGGCGTGACGGCGGGGGCTGTCGCCGGCGCGGCAATTTGACGGTCGACTTCCGATTTTCCTTGCCCGCCTTCCAATTCCCCCCTTGCCACCCGCGTTTCGGTTTCTGCTATACTTCGGCGTTCACATCCACTACTCCTTTCTTCACCGTCGCCGTGCGCGCGGGAAGATGCAAACCGTGAGGAGACCCATGAGACATTATGAAATCGTGCTGATGGTGCACCCGGCGCAGAGCGAGCAGGTGCCGGGCATGCTGGAGCGCTATCAGGGCATGGTGACCGCCGCCAAAGGGCGCGTGCACCGCGTCGAGGACTGGGGGCGGCGCCGCCTCGCTTATATGATTGACGAGGTGCACAAGGCGCACTACCTCCTGCTGAACATCGAATGCGACTTGGCGGCGCTGCGCGAACTGGAGCGCCACTTCAAGTTCAACGACTCCATCATCCGCAGTCTGGTGATTCGGCGCGCCAAGGCGCTGACCGAGCAGTCGGCGCTGGCGAAAGCGAAAGCCGAGGAAGACCGCATCGAGGCCGAGAAGGCCGCGGCGCAGGAGAAGGCCGCGGCCGAGCAAGCAGCCAAACAAGCCGCGGAGGCTGAAGCGGCGAAGGCCGCGGTCGCGGAAGCGGCGGCGGCCGCGGCAGTTGCCGAAGCGGCCGGAAAATCCGCGGAGGGCGCGATGGCGGAAGACGCCGCGGCTGCTGATGCTGGTGACGGTGGCGGGGATGCCGGTGGCGGCGACGGTGGCGAGACTGTCGCCGATGCCAAAACTGCCGCTGATGCCGGTGGCGAGACCGTCGCTGATGCCGGCGGTGAGACCGTCGCCGGCGCGAAAACCGATGCCGGTACCGCGGCCACGGCTGACCCCGCCGCCGATGCCAAAACCGACACCGGCGCGGAACCGACCCCCGCTACCGAAACCACCCCCGGCGCGGATACCGTCGCCGATACCACCGGCGATGCCAAAACCGAAACCACCGTCGAAACCACCGACGCCAACGCATCGGCCGCCGCCGCAACCAAACCGCAACCGGAGACCGTCTAATGCGCCGATTCCACCGTCGCCCGCGTTTTTGCAAGTTCACCGCCGAGGGCATCCAGTCCATCGACTACAAGGACTTGCATCTGCTCAAAGCCAACATCAGCGAGACCGGCAAAATCCTGCCGCGCCGCAGCACCGGCACCAAAGCGCATTTTCAGCGCCAGTTGGCGACCGCCATCAAGCGCGCGCGATACCTGGCGCTGCTCCCCTACACCGACCAGCACGACAACTGACCATGTTCGAAATCATTCTCCTGGAAAAAGTGCGCGGCCTCGGCGACCTCGGCGAGACCGTGCGGGTGGCCAACGGCTACGCCCGCAACTTCTTGATTCCGCGCAAAAAAGCGGTCATCGCCACGCCCGAAGCGAAGTCGCAGGTCGAGGAGCGCCGCCGCCAACTGGCGCAGGAAGAGGGCAAGCGCGTGGAAGTCGCGCAGGCGCGCGCCGACCTGGCGGCGCGGGAAATCACCCTCACCCGCCTGGCGCGCGACACCGGCGATTTATACGGTTCGGTGTCGCCGGCCGACATCGCGGAAGCGCTGGAAGCGGCCGGCGCGCGCATCGAGAAATCCGAAATCCTCCAGCCGGACGGGCCGATTAAGCGCACCGGCCAGTTCGAGGCCGAGGTGATTCTGCACCCCGAAGTGCGGTTCACCGTGCAGATTCATGTGCAAGGCGGCGGCAGCAACGCGCCGACCGCGCTGGCGGATGGCGAGGCGGTGGATGGGGCCGCGGACGGTACCGATGCGGCGGAAAAAGCCGGGGCGGCGGCTGATTCCGGCGAGGCGGCCGGCGGCAACGGTGCGACCGCGGCCGATGCGACCGGCGATGATTCCCAGGCCGACGGTGTTCCCGGCGCCGATTCCGGTACCGACGCCGACGATTCCACCGCCGCCCCCACCCCCGCCAAGGCCGGCCAAGCCGACGCCGGCGGCGCGTAACCGCGTGGCCGGCCTGGTCACGACCGCCGCGCGTCGCCCCCGCGGCGATTGTCGCGATTGCTGCGCCGGTCGATCTCATCGCCCCCATCGCCCCCGTCACTGAACCGGCCCGCCGCCACCGCCGCCACCGTCGCCATGGCCGCCGAGCCCAAACTCCCGCCGCAGGCACTGGAGGCCGAGCAATCGCTGTTGGGCGGCTTGCTGTTGGACAACCGCAAATGGGACGAAATCGCCGGCGCGGTGACCGCGGAGGACTTTTACAACCACAACCACCGCCTGATTTTTGAAGCCATCAGCGGCCTGCAAGAGGACAGCACGCCGGCCGACATCGTGACCGTGCCGGAGTATTTGGAAAAGCGCGAGCAACTGGAAAAGGCCGGCGGCGCGGCCTACATCAGCGGCCTGGCGAACAACACCCCCGGCGTCGCCAACATCCTCGCCTACGCGGAAATCGTGCGCGACCGGGCGATTTTGCGCGCGTTGATTTTAGCCTCCAACGACATCGCCGAGGCCGCCTACAACCCCTTGGAGCGCGCGCCGCGCGAGGTGTTGAACGCGGCCGAAAAACTCATCTTCGAAATCTCCGAGCGCGACGGCCGGCGGCGCAAAGAATTCGCGGCGTTGGCCGAACTCGTCACCCGCTCGGTCAAGCGCATCGAGTTGCTTGCCAAGTCCGGCGAGGCGATTACCGGCGTGCCGAGCGGCTTCACCGACCTCGACGACATGACCTCGGGCTTGCAGCCCGGCGACTTGATTATCGTGGCCGGGCGGCCGTCCATGGGCAAGACCGCGTTCGCGCTCAACATCGCCGAATACGCGGCGGTGAAAAAACAACTGACCGTGGCGGTGTTCAGCATGGAAATGTCCGGCGAGCAGTTGGGCATGCGTTTGTTGTCGTCCATGGGGCCCATCGATTCCAACCGCGTTCGCAAAGGGCAACTGGACGACGCCGACTGGCCGCGCCTCAGTTCAGCCATGGGCATACTCAGCCAAGCGCCGGTGTTTGTCGATGATTCGGTCGGCTTGAATCCGCTGGAGTTGCGCTCGCGCGCGCGCAAACTGAAACGCGAACACGGCGACCTCGGACTCATCATCGTCGACTACCTGCAACTCATGGACGCGTCCTCCACCGAGCGGCACGAGAACCGCGCCACGCAAATCTCCAGCATCACGCGCTCGTTGAAAATGCTGGCGAAGGAATTGGAAGTGCCGGTGGTGGCGCTGTCGCAGTTGAACCGCAGCGTCGAACAACGCCCGGACAAACGCCCGGTGATGGCCGACTTGCGCGAGTCGGGGGCCATCGAACAAGACGCCGATGTCATCTTGTTCATCTACCGCGACGAAATCTACAACGAGGAAAGCGAGCATGCCGGCACCGCGCAAATCATCATCGGCAAACAGCGCAACGGCCCGGTCGGCTCGGTCACGCTGACCTTCCGCAAAGAATTCACGCGCTTCGCTGACCACGCGTCGGAACAGTTCGGGCCGGCGGAGTAACGCGCGACGCGCCGCCGATGGATGGGAAATGACAACGCCACACGAGCGCGCCCGGGCGCGGATTGACGGCCGCGCGTTGCGTCACAACCTTGCCGTCGCGCGCCAACTTGCGCCCGGTTGCCGGGTGATGGCGGTGGTCAAGTCGAATGCGTACGGCCATGGTCTGACGGAAGTTTGTCGCGCGCTGGCCGAGCCAAACAGTCGGGTGGACGCTTTCGCGGTTGCCACATTGCAAGAAGGAATCGACTGCCGCGCCGCCGCGCCGGCCGCTTCGGTAACGATTTTGTCCGGCTTGCAGCGGCCCGAGGATTTAACCGTTTGCGCGCAACAACGGTTGCACCCGGTGCTGCACGACGAACAACATCTGCAATGGGTTGAGCGACACCGCGCCGAGATGAAGGCGTTGAATCCATGGTTGAAAATCGACACCGGCATGAATCGGTTGGGCATTGCGCCGGCGCAACTCGGCGACGCCATCGCCCGGCTGCAACGCTGCGGCGTCAAACGCATGCGATTGATGTCGCACTTGGCGAACGCCGATGATGTCGGCGACGCGTATACCGGCATGCAACTGCAACGTTTCAAACGCGCCACCGCTGGTCTCGATGTCGCGCGCAGTTTAGCCAACTCGGCCGCGGTGATGAAATGGCCGCACACGCATTTCGATTGGGTCCGCCCCGGCATCATGTTATACGGCGGCTCGCCGTTGCTCGGCGTTCATGGCCCCGCGCTCGACTTGCAACCGGTGATGCGCTTGGAAGCGAAACTTATCGCGGTCAAACGCATACGCCAAGGCGACACCGTCGGCTACGGCGGCGACTTCACCGCCCCCAAGGCCATGCGCATCGGCATCGTCGGTTTCGGTTACGGTGACGGTTATCCGCGCAGCGTTGACCGTGGTAACCATGGCGACCATAGCAACGGCGGGCCCGCGGTACTCATCGACGGTAAACGCGCGCCGCTGCTCGGCCGGGTGTCGATGGATATGCTGACCGTGGATGTATCGCGCATCAAAACCGCGCGCATCGGCAGCACGGTGACGCTGTGGGGCGACGGGTTAAGCGTCGACGAAGTTGCAGCATGGAACGGCGGGAGCGCGTACGAACTGTTATGCAAAATCAGCGAACGCGTCGCGCGCGTGTTCGATGACGGCGCGCCACCCACGGAGTAAAACCCGATGGCAAAACAAAAAATCCGTTACCAGTGCACCGAATGCGGCGGCGTGTCCCCGAAGTGGGCCGGGCAATGCGGCGAATGCGGCGCGTGGAATACGCTGGTCGAAAGCGTCGCCGCGGACCCGGCGTCGCCGGAGCGGTTCAGCGGTTTCGCGCCGGCCGCGCAAGCGCAGATTCTCGACCGCATCGATGTATCCGAGAATGTCAGATTGTCCAGCGGCAGCGCCGAGTTCGACCGCGTGCTCGGCGGCGGCTTGGTGCGCGGCTCGACGGTGCTGTTGGGCGGCGACCCCGGCATCGGCAAATCCACGCTGCTGCTGCAATACTTGTCGGCCATCAGCCGCGACTTGCCGGTGTTGTATGTCAGCGGCGAAGAGTCGGCCGAGCAGTTGGCGCTGCGCGCGCGCCGCCTGCAGTTGGACGGCGGGCGCATCAAAGTCATGGCGGAAAACCGTTTGGAAAACATTCTCGACGCCGCGCTCGCGAACCCCGCGGACGCGCCCGCGGTGTTGGTCGCGGACTCCATCCAAACGCTTTACAGCGACGCCGCGACGCAAGCGCCGGGCAGCGTCTCGCAAGTGCGCGAATGCGCGGCGCGCTTGGTGCGGTACGCCAAACAAAGCGGATGCACGGTGGTGTTGGTCGGGCATGTAACAAAAGAAGGCGCGCTGGCCGGCCCGCGCATTCTCGAACACATGGTCGACAGCGTGTTGTATTTTGAAGGCGACAGCGGCAGTTCGTTCCGGTTAATTCGCGCGTTCAAAAACCGCTTCGGCGCGGTCAACGAAATCGGCGTGTTTGCGATGACCGAACACGGTTTGGTCGATGTCGCCAATCCGTCCGCGATGTTCGTCAGCAAACGCGGCGCGACTCGGCCCGGCAGCGTGGTGCTGGCGACGCAGGAAGGCTCGCGGCCGTTGTTGGTTGAAGTGCAAGCGCTGGTCGACGACAGCGCGTTGTCAAATCCGCGCCGGTTATGCGTCGGCTTGGAACACAACCGCCTCGCCATGTTGTTGGCGGTGGCGCACCGGCATGCGGGCATTTCGCTGAACAGTTACGATGTGTTCGCCAATGTGGTCGGCGGCGTGCGCGTGCATGAGACCGGCGCCGACTTGGCGTTGTTGATTGCGATTTTATCCAGCGTCAAAGACCGGCCGGCCGGCGGCGACTTGGTGGTGTTCGGCGAGGTCGGTTTGTCCGGCGAGTTGCGCCCGGTGCAGCGCGGCTTGGAGCGCATCCGCGAAGCGCAGAAACTCGGTTTCAAACGCGCGCTGCTGCCGCGCGCCAACCTGCCGAAAGAACCGCCGCGCGGCATCGAACTCATCGCCGCGCGCAAAATCGAAGAAGCGTTGGTGGTGTTTGATGTTTGATGTTGCTTTTGTTGTTGGGCGCGGCGGTGAGTATCGCCGCTTAATGGCGAACAAGAGTCGCAGTTACCCCCCTACTCTCCCCGCAGCAATTCATTAATCCCCACTTTGGCGCGGGTCTTTTCATCCACGGTCTTAACAATCACCGCGCAATACAAACTATGCGAACCATCCGCGGCCGGCATCGAGCCGGACACCACCACCGCGCCGGGCGGCACGCGGCCGTAACTCACTTCGCCGCTCGCGCGGTTCAAGATGCGCGTACTCTGGCCGATGAACACGCCCATGGAAATCACCGCGCCTTTGCCGACCAAAACGCCTTCGACGATTTCGCTGCGCGCGCCGATGAAGCAGTTATCTTCGATGATGGTCGGCGCGGCTTGCAGCGGCTCCAGCACGCCGCCGATGCCGACGCCGCCGGACAGATGTACATGGCTGCCGATTTGCGCGCATGAACCGACCGTCGCCCAAGTGTCGACCATCGTTCCCGCGCCGACGAACGCGCCGATGTTGACATAACTCGGCATAAGAATCACATCGGCGCCGATGTGCGCGCCGCGCCGCACCAGCGCCGGCGGCGCCACGCGAAACCCGCCGCGCGCGAAATCTTCGCTGTCGTAGTCGCCGAACTTGAGCGGGATTTTGTCGTAGTAATTGGAAAACCCGCCGCGGATGATGCGGTTGTCTTCGATGCGAAACGACAACAGCACCGCCATCTTCAGCCACTGGTTGACCTTCCAGCCGCCGGGCGCGCCGGCATCCGGTTCGGCCACGCGCCTGCGGCCGGAGTCCAACGCATCCAATGCATCGGCGATGGCTTCGCGCAGTTCGGCCGGCGCGTTATGCGGTTTAAGGTCGCGGCGCGATTCCCACGCGTCGAGAATGATTTGCTCGGTGTCGTTCATGGCGTTGTTTGATTCGTTGATTGAAGTTACGGTTACGGTTACGGTTACGGTTGCGGTTACGCTCGCGGTTGCCGATGGAATGCAACGCGCGCGCGGTATATTATCATGCGGTTGCCGACAAAACGCCGCGCAAATCTCATCGCATGTCTAATCCCCCGGTCATCTTTCTTATCGGCCCCACCGCCACCGGCAAAACCGCGGTGGCGGCGGCGTTGTTCGACCGTCTCAATGCAATTAACCGCGGCGCCGAGTTGGTCAGCGTCGATGCGACCCAAGTTTACCGCGGCATGGACATCGGCAGCGCCAAACCGGCGGCGGATTTTTTGCGCCGCTACCCGCATCACCTCATCGACATCCGCGCGCCGGCCGACACTTATAACGCGGCCGCGTTTCGCGCCGATGCGCATGAGTTGATTCAAAGCATCCGCGCGCGCGGCAAACTGCCGCTGTTGGTCGGCGGCAGTTCGTTTTACTTCGCCGCGCTGGAGCATGGCTTGTCGGAATTGCCGGCCGCCGACGCCGGCGCGCGCGCCGACATCAACCGCGCAATCGAACAGCGCGGCACGGCCGCGATGCACGAACAACTGCAGCGCATCGACGCCGCGGCGGCCGCGGCCATTCGCCCATCGGACGCGCAGCGCATCAGCCGCGCATTGGAAATCCACCGCTTGACCGGTTGCGCGCCGAGCGCGGTCATGCGTCGCGCCGCGCCTAAGTCGTTGGCGTTTCCGCTGATTAAATTCGGCATCTTCACCGCCGACCGCCGGCAACTGCATGCGCGCATCGACGCGCGATTTCAACAAATGCTGGACTGCGGTTTGCTCGACGAAGCGCGCGCCTTGGCGGAGGAATTCGGCGACGCCAAACCGCCGCCGGCCATGCGCGCGGTCGGCTACCGCCAAGCGCTCGCTCACTTGCGCGGCAACCTAACGCACGACGCCATGCGCGCCAAAGGCATCGCCGCCACGCGCCAGTTAGCCAAACGCCAACTCACTTGGATGCGCCAGCAACGCAACTTGTTGTGGGTCGATGTATCCGCCGGCGATGCGGCCGGCGAGTCGGCAGTCGACGGTGTTTGCGCGTATCTGCAGCAGCGACTCGACGCCGCGGATGATTGTGACCGTGACAGTGGCAGTGACAGTGACGGTGACGGTGACGGCGACGGCGACAGCATCGACAACCACAACCGCGGCGACAACAACCGCGCAACCAATTGACTCACGCCATGTCTTCCCCATTTATCCGCGCCGCGCGCATCGATGATGCGGCCGCCATCAACCGCATCTACAACCATTATATTCGCCACAGCGCGATTACTTTCGACATCGAGCCGTGGAGCATTGAACGCCGCCGCGACTGGTTGGCCGGTTTTATCGACGGTGATGATGGCGGCGACAACAACGGCGACGGTGACAACGGCGATGGCGATGCCCGCGATGGCGACGGTGACAACGGCGATGGCGACAACGGCGACAACGACATTTATCACGCATTAGTCGCGGAACTCGACGGCGCCGTCGCCGGCTTCGCGTTCAATCATGCGTTCCGCGCCAAACCCGCGTACCGTCGCGCCACCGAAACCACCGTCTACGCCGCCGCTGACCATCAAGCGCGCGGTGTCGGCGGCGCGTTGTATGCGGAGTTGTTCCGCCGCATCGAATCCACCGACCTGCACCGCGCCTACGCCGTCATCGCCCTGCCCAACCCGCGCTCCATCGCCCTGCACCGCCGATTCGGTTTCACCCGCATCGCCACCTTCAGCGAAGTCGGCTACAAGTTCAACAAATACATCGATGCCGCGTGGTTTGAGAAAGCGTTGAAGTGACCAGCTTGAGAAGGCGTTGAAGTGACCAGCGCGCAGGGGCCGCACGGTCGCCGGCATTAATTCCGCGGCGCGCAGCGGTGTCACGCCGGTTTAAGCACGGCGCGCAAGCGCCGTCATTCCCGCAAGTTTTTAAGCGGGAATCCAGAGTTTTTTTCGATTCCTCGCAAAGTCAATTAAAGACTCTGGCTTCCTGATTGGTGAAAAACAGAGTCGCTATCGCTCCTTGTTTTTCTACCATCAGGAATTGCGAATTAGAGTTCGTCGATTGTTTGACTGTCACCGCCGCGCCGGCACAATATAAAGACTCTGGATTCCGTATCGGTGAGGAATAGTGGCGCTACGCTTCCTTATTCCTCT
>JAPPPS010000037.1 GCA_028817405.1 Gammaproteobacteria bacterium | reverse complement strand
ACCTCGCCGACGCCACCCGCGTGCTGCCGTTCACCACCTTCTGCGCCGAACTTGGGTTGCCGTGAGCGGCGGTGACGGCGACGGTGACGGTGACAGTGCCGGTCGCGGCCGCCGCCATTAACCGTCACCCGCCATCCGCCTGCATCCGCAATAACGCGACCAAGGTTTTGGCATCGATGATGTCGCCGCGCTGCGCCATCGCGGTTACTTCCGGCAACGCCAGCCAGTGCGTCTCGATGAACTCATGCGGCTGCAAGTCGGGGGCGTCGAGGGTGAGGTCGGTGGCGAGAAAAAGATGCAAGCGCTCGGTGCAAAAGCCCGGCGTGGTCAAGGTCGCGCCGAGCGATTGCCAGGCGGCGGCGGTGCAGCCGGTCTCCTCGCGCAGTTCGCGCTTTGCCGCTTGCAACGGCGACTCGCCGGGCTCCAGCAAGCCGGCCGGGAATTCCCAAATCCAGCCGCCGGCCGCGTGGCGGAACTGGCGAATCAACGCCACGCGGCCGAGTTCGTCTTGCGCCGCGACCACCGCGCCGCCGGGATGGCGGACGATTTCCAGCGCCAAGATTTCGCGGTTCGGCAGGCGCACGGTTTCCAGGCCGAGGTCGAGCACCGCGCCGCGGTGAATGGTGCGGCGGCTGCGCGGTTCGCCGCGGAAGTCGATGAGCGACGGCGCGTAGTCGTCCGGCGCGCGGTAGCCGAGGAGGTTGAACACGGTCGCCGCGACATTCGCCAAGCCCGGCGACTCGACTTCCGCGAACTCGAATGCATCGCCGGCCGAGTCGGCCGCACCGTCGCCGGCCGCGTCGGTCGCGCCGGCCGCGTCATCCAAACCGGCCCCGGCAATCACGAACGGCACCGGGTTGCAAGTATGCGAGGTGCGCGCGCGGCGTTTGCCGTGTTGTTCCACGAACATTTCATCGGCGTTGCCGTGGTCGGCGGTGACGATGAGCGCGGCGTTGCATGCGCGCGCCGCGTCGAGCAAGCGGCCGAGTTGCGCGTCCACCGCTTCCACCGCGCGCACCGTGGCATCGATGTCGCCGCTGTGGCCGACCATGTCGCCGTTGGCGAAGTTGATGCGGCCGAAGCGGTATTCGCCGCTGCGCAACAACTCGATGGTGGCATCGGTGATTGCCGCGGCTTGCATCGCCGGCGCGCGTTCAAAAGGCATGTCGTCCGATGGAATTTCCACCCAAGTTTCCAACGCGTCGTCGAATTTTGCCGAGCGGTTGCCGTTCCAAAAATAGGTGACATGGCCGAACTTCTGGGTCTCGCTGACCGCGAAGGTTTGGATTTTTTCCGCGCACAAGTACTCGCCCATGCTGCGTTCGATGCGCGGCGGCTCGACCAAATAATTTGCCGGCACCTGCAAGTCGCCGTCGTATTGCAGCATGCCGCAGAAGAAAATTTCCGGCATGTCGCCGCGGTCGAATTCGTTGAATGATTCTTCTTCCAGCGCGCGCGAGATTTCAATCGCGCGGTCGCCGCGGAAGTTAAACAACACCACCGCATCGCCGTCGTTCATCGCGCCAATTGGTTTGCCATGGGATTTGCCATGGGGTTTACCGTGAGCGGCCGCATCGGCGATAACGAACGGTTCGAGATACTGGTCGGTGAGTTTCGCGTCCGCCGCATGCTGGCGTTGCACTTCTTCGCCGGCGTTGGCGACCAAGCGGGCCGTACCATGTACATGCGCGTCGAATCCGCGTTTGACCATCGGCCAGTCGGCTTGGTAGCGGTCCATGGTGATGCGCATGCGCCCGCCGCCGGAGGCGATGCGGTAGTCAAAGTTTGATGCGCGGCCGGCGCGGTTGATGTCGGCGAGTTTGCTTTCCAGTTGCTCGATGTACTTGGGCGCCGAGCGCGGTTCGACATCGCGGCCGTCCAGCAGAACATGCACGCGCACCGTGCGAATGCCGGCGCTCGCGCAACGCTCCAGCAACGCGAACAGATGCGCGATATGCGAATGCACATTGCCGTCCGACAACAAGCCGATGAAATGCACGACACCGCCGCGCAAGCCGCGCGCTTCGACCTCGGCCCATGGTTTGCAGTTGAACAACGCGCCGTCTTCAAACGCTTGCGCCACCAACTTCGCGCCTTGCGCGAACACGCGTCCGCCGCCGAGCGTGTTGTGGCCGACTTCGCTGTTGCCCATGTCGTTGTCGCCGGGCAAACCGACATGCGTACCGTGCGCATGCAAGCGGGTGGAGAATTTGGACGCCAAGAGTTTATCCAGCACCGGCGTATCGGCGAGCGACACCGCGTTGGCCGGCCCCGGCGGCGCCAAGCCGATGCCGTCCATGACGACCAACAGCAGCGGGCCGGGAAGACCGGGGAAGGTGGTTAACTTGTCGAGTTGCATGACGGTGATGTTCGCGTCGATTCGGCGCGCAGCATGTCGCTTAAGTTGCGCAACGCTTGCCCGCGGTGACTCAAACGATTCTTCTCCGCCGCCTCCAACTGCGCCGCGGTTTTGCCGCGGGCGTCAACGAAGAATACCGGGTCATAACCGAAGCCGCGGTCGCCGGCCGGCGCATCGGCGATGCGCCCCTCCCACACCCCGCAACTGATGCGCGGCGCGGGGTCGGCGGCGTGGCGCATAAAAACTACCACGCAGCGGAAGCGCGCGGCGCGCGCGGCCGGGGCAACCGCGCCGACTGCCGCCAGTTCGGCCAACAGTTTGCTGATGTTGTCGGCCGCGGTGGCGGCGTCGCCGGCGTATCTTGCCGAACGCACGCCGGGCGCGCCGCGCAGCGCGTCCACCTCCAAGCCGGAGTCGTCGGCGATGGCCGGCAGGCCGGTGTGCGCGCAAGCGTGGCGGGCTTTGATGAGCGCGTTTTCCACGAAAGTGACGGCGGTCTCTTGCGCGCCGCCGCAGTCGAATTCCGATTGCGCGACCACCTCCCAGCCGCGCGGCGACAGCGCGTTCAGTTCCGCCAACTTGCCGGGATTGCCGGTGGCCGCGACGATGCGCATGCGGTTGCTGGAGTCGAAGGGCCGGAATTGAAAAAAATCGCTGCAATCGAAATTGCACAGTCGAAATTGCACAGTCGCAAAGTCGCGAAGTCACCGAGTCGCGCGGTCGCCGAAGTCAAAGTCGCTTAGGTCGCGGTCGCGGGCGATTAACGGTTAAGCGTCGCCGCGCAACGCCGCTTGCTGCGCGCGCAAGATTTCCGCGATGCCGGCCTGCGCGTGCGCGAGCATTTGCTTCAGCGTGTCGCCGTCGAACGGCGCGCCCTCGGCGCTGCCTTGGATTTCAATGAATTCGCCGGCGTCGTTCATCACCACATTCATGTCGGTCGCGGCGCGGCTGTCCTCCGCGTAGTCCAAGTCGGTGACCACCTCGCCGTTCAGCACCCCGACCGAGACCGCGGCCAGCGCCGCGCGCAGCGGATTCTCGGCGATTAACTCATGCGTCAGCAGCCAGTCGAGCGCGTCCGCCAGCGCCACGAACGCGCCGGACACCGCGGCCGCGCGGGTGCCGCCGTCGGCTTGGATGACATCGCAGTCGAGAACGATGCTGCGCTCGCCGAGCGCTTTCATGTCGACTACGGCGCGCAGCGCGCGGCCGATGAGTCGCTGAATTTCCATCGTGCGCCCGCCTTGTCCGCGCGCCGCCTCGCGGGCGCTGCGCTCGCCGGTGGCGCGCGGTAGCATGCCGTATTCCGCGGTCACCCAGCCGCGTTTCTGGTTGCGCAAAAACGGCGGCACCTTCTCTTCCACGCTGGCGGCGCACGCCACGCGCGTGTCGCCGAGGCGGATGAGCACCGAGCCCTCGGCGTATTTGGTGTAGCGGCGGGTGATGGACAGCGGCCGCAATTCATCGTTGCGGCGGCCATTGGCGCGAGGCATGGCGGACGGTGGTTGGCGGCAATACGCGGATTATACGGCAAAGACGGATTCAACGCCCCCACCGCCACGCCCGCAGGTTGTTAAGCGGGCGCGGGGGGCGGGAAGCGCCGGCGAGGGAGGGGCCGGCGAGGGCCGGAAAATGCCCGGGGCCGTCGTCTCGTGCGGTTGGAAAATGCCCGGGGCCGTCATTCCGTGCGGTAGAGGAATAAGGAA
>JAPPPS010000088.1 GCA_028817405.1 Gammaproteobacteria bacterium | reverse complement strand
AGTTTGCGGGGAAGTTGGTGGTTTACGCCGCGGCCAGCCGCTTTGGCGGCGATTTGTTGAAGCGCGAAAACATCGTTTTCAAACAAACGCCGTACGAGATTGAGGCGCGCTGATGCAACTGAAAAACTACCAACGGGCGGCGCTGGAGAAGTTGGAGCGGTTTTTGTACCAAACCCGGCTGCGCGGCGCAGCGCAGGCGTTTGCGACGGTGGCCGCGGACGACAACCCGCGCGGCGGGGAAACCTACCGGCCGCCGCAAGGCGTCGCCGACTGCCCGCATGTGTGCCTGCGCCTGCCGACCGGCGGCGGCAAAACCCTGCTGGCGGCGCTCAGCATCGCCAAGGTGGCGCGGTATTTGCAGCGCGAGTTTCCGGTGGCGCTGTGGATGACGCCGAGCGACGCCATTCGCAAACAGACGGTGGAGGCGCTGAAGAATCCGCGCCACCCGTACCGCGCGGCGCTGGACGCGGACTTCGGCGGGCGCGTGGAGGTGTGGGACATCGAGCAGTGGCGCGACATTCGCCCGACCGACATGCGCGAGCGGGTGTGCGTCGTGGTCGGCACCATTCAAGCGCTGCGCATCAGCGACACCAACCAGCGCAAAGTGTATGCGCACAACGAAAATCTGGAGGCGCATTTTCGGCAACTGGCGCACGACGAATTGAATCTGGATTTGGAGACGCATGCCGACGGCGGGGTTAAGTTTTCATTCGCCAACCTGCTGCACATTCACCGCCCGGTTGTGATTGTGGACGAGGCGCATAACGCGGTGACCAAACTGACCGCGGAGTTGCACCGGCGGCTGCGCCCGAGTTGCATCATCGAGTTCACCGCCACGCCGCGCGACCGCAATAATGTGCTGGTGAATGTCCCCGCGACCGCGTTGCGCGACGAGGAGATGATTAAACTGCCGATTGAGTTGGTGGAACATTCCACCTGGCAGGATGCGGTGAACGGCGCGATTGTGACGCGCAAGCGGCTGGCGGAAATCGCGCGCGCGGAAGACGAGTCGATTCGCCCGGTGATTTTGTACCAAGCGCAGAAAAAGAACGAGACGGTGACCGTCGAGAAGTTAAAAAAATACTTGACCGAAGACGAGAACATCGCGGCGGAAAAAATCGCCGTGGCCACCGGCGAACAGCGCGAGTTGGACGGCGTGGACCTCAGCGACCCAAGTTGCCCGGTCGAGCATGTCATCACCGTGCAGGCGTTGAAGGAGGGCTGGGATTGCCCGTTTGCGTACGTTCTGTGCTCGGTCGCCAATGTGCAAAGCGCGACCAGCGTCGAGCAGTTGTTGGGCCGGGTGATGCGCATGCCGTTTGCGCGGCGGCGCGCGCATGAAAAACTGAACCGCGCTTATACGCATGTGCCGGAGACGACATTCTCGCGCGCCGCCCACGCCTTGCGCGACAAACTGGTGGAAAGCATGGGCTTCGACACCGACGAGGCGGCGCAGGCGGTGCAGGTGGCATTTCCGGTTTTGCATGACGGTGATGCGGCGGCCGCGCCGGCCGCGGAGGTGGTGGAAGTGGACGCCGCGCCGGACTTTTCCGCCTGCACGCCGGATGAACGCGCGGCGGTCGCGCGGGCGGTTGAAGTGCGGCAAACCGATGCCGGCAAAAGCACGGTGACGGTCACCGGCGTGCTGCCGGCGGCGGCGCGCGACGCCATCGCCGATGCCGCGCATGAGCAGAACCGGCGCGCGGAAATTCGCGCCCGCTTGCTGCATAAAAACGCGGCGTTTCAAAAGCATCAATCGCCGGCGAGTCGCGGGGAAAAGTTTCGCCCGCTGCCGCAGTTTGTCATCGAGTTTGACGGCGGCGCGTTGGAGGCGTCGCCGGAGAACATCGAGTCGATGTTGGCGTGGCAGCCGTTGAAGCAGGATTATATTTTGAGCGCGAGCGAATTCTCGATTACGGAGACCGCCAGCGGGTTTAACATCGATATCGACGAGCGCGTGGCGGAAGTGAAAATTCAAAAAGGCGAACAATGGAACATACCGATGCGCTGGAACGCGCAGCCGGAGTGGAGCGAAAATGAATTGGCGCTCTGGCTGGAGCGGGAAATTCGCACGCAGTATTTAACCCAGGAAACGCTGGCGGTGTTTGCGGCGCGCAATGTGGAGGCGTTGCTGGCGCGCGGCCACAGCATGGAAACCTTGGCGCGGTTTAAGTTTTTGCTGGCGCGACGGTTGAAGGAAAAACTGGATAAGTTGCGCGTCGCGGCGAAACAACAAAACTACCAACGGGCGTTGTTCAGCGAGACCGCGCCGCTGTGCCGGTTTAAGTTTGAGTTCCGCTCGGAGCCGCAAAGTTACCGTTATAACTACGCTTACCAAGGCGGTTACCAATTCAAGAAACATTTTTACGGCGGCGCCATCGGCGACTTGAAAAACGCCGGCGAAGAATACGAATGCGCGGTGGCGCTGGATTCGATGGAGGAAGTGGAATACTGGATTCGGAATGTCGAGCGCAAGCCGAATTCTTTTTGGCTGCCGCTGCCGCATGACAAGTTTTATCCGGACTTCATCGCCCAGTTGTTCGACGGCCGCGCGCTGGCGGTGGAATACAAAGGCGCGCATCTAAAAGCCGGGGCCAAGGATAAAAAACTCATCGGCGACCTGTGGGAACGGCAAAGCGGCGGCAAAGCGCTGTTTCTCATGCCCACAAAAGAACGCGGCGCTCCGGCGCTCCGGGAACAACTCGCGGAAAAGATTCGAGCGCATGTTTGACGGACCGTGGGCGTTGCAGTTGGGAGTTGAATCCAAGTTTTTCACCGATACGGAATCCAGAGTCTTTATATTGGGCCGGCGCAGCATCGTCGCGGATGGCAAACGAACAAGGCGGCGGGGATTTCATCAATCGCGGAGCCGCTCAATCGCCACTCCGGACTGGATCCGGAGTCCAGAGTCTTTAATTGCCCCGGCGCAGAATCGACCAAAGACTCTGGACTCCGGCTGTTGCCGGAGTGGCGGTGGGGCGTGTCCAGTGATTCAAATGTGGCATCGACGCGTTGGCCAATTTGCCATCCGTGGCGTCTGGATTCCCGCGTCCCCCGCTCGGGGGCGGGGGCAGGCCCAGCGGGAATGACGGATTAGGCATTTTCGCCGCCCCGACCGTCACCGCCGCGTTTAATTCCGCGGCGCGCGGTTTGCGCGGCGCGTAGCGCCGTCATTCCCGCAGGTTTTTAAGCGGGAATCCAGAGTCTTTAATTACCCCGGCGAGTAAGCAACAAAAAGCAAAGACTCTGGACGCCCGCTTAACGGACTGCGGGCGTGACGGCGGGGCGACCGTGGGTGTGACGGTGCTTTGCGCCGGCAGTTAAAGACTCTGGACTCCGGCTGTTGCCGGAGTGGCAGTGGGGGCGTGTCCGGCGATTCAAATGTGGCATCGTCGCGTTGGCCAATTTGCCGTCCGCGGCAGTTATTAGGAAATTCCTAATAACTGAATCTTCCTGCAACTCGTTGTTTGCAAAGACATTCTTCAAGTGCCCGTTGATGGTGCGCACATCCACATCGAACAACGTCGCCATCAGTTTTTGGGTCAGCCAGATGCTCCGGTCCTGGTAGCGGACTTCGATTCCGTCTCCGCCGGTTTTTCTTCCGCGGATACATTGACAAAAAGCGCGACTAATTGTTCGTTGACATAATAGTTGTTGCGGCCCGATTTGATTTCGTTGACGAAATGATGCGCGGTTAATTGTTTCAAATACTTGCGCGCGGTTTGGCGGCGGATGTCCAGGTCGTTTGCGACATATTCGATGCGCGTGTAGGGATGGCGAAACAGGTTGTTCAGCAAGTCTTGCGAATAGATTTTCGGCAGTTCGTCGCGCATGCGGATTTTGTGCTCCGACATCAAGTCGCGGATGCCGGAGATGAGCCGCAGAGTCAAACTGGCGGTCTCATGAACCGCGCTCAGAATGTAAATCACCCACGCTTCCCACGCGCCTTGTTCGCGCACCGCTTGCAGGAGGCGGTAGTAGTCCGGCTTGGTGCGGTTGATGGCGCGGCTTAAATAAAGAATGGGCGTGTCCAGCAGCCCGGCGTGGGTCAGATACAAAACATTCAGCATGCGCCCGACGCGGCCGTTGCCGTCCGAGAACGGATGAATGCTCTCGAACTGGTGGTGAATCAGCGCCATTTTAACCAGCGGGTCCATGTCTTCGGGCGCCGGGTCGTTGATGAAGTTCGCCAAGTCGCGCATGTACATCTCGATGGCGCGGCCGTTTGGCGGCGGCATGTAAATATCCTCGCCGGTTTGCATGTTGCGCACCGCGACCGGAATGCGGCGGTAGCCTTCGTCGCGCTGTTTCAGCAGGCGGAACATGTCGATGAGCATGTTCTCGCTGATGAAACGGTTTTTCCGCCACTGCTCGTAGCCGCGGCGCATGGCATCCCGGTAGCGCGCCACTTCTTTCGCTTCCACCGAGCCGGTGTCGGCGACCAAGTCGACGCGAAACACTTCGTCCTGCGTGGTGACGATGTTTTCAATCTCGGAACTGGCAAGCGCCTCCTGCAGAAATAAAGTGTCCAGCAAAATCGCCTGGTTCGGCAAACTGGTGGCGCGCCCTTTCATCTCGCCCAACGCGGCCCGCGCCTGCGATAATTTTTGCAGTACCGGCACGGTTTGCAGGTCCACCCGGGGCGGAAATTGTTCGATGGAATAGGTTTTTTCGGTCATGGGGAAACGCCTACATGGAATCGCCAACCGCTTGCGCCGGTCGGCGTGGAAGCCGGTCGCCAATCATTCGGCGATATGTCTGCGAAAACGCGATTTTACATACCTATTTTGGAAATAGGGTTAAAAAACGCACATTTTCGACTCTTTGCGTTCTCCGCTGGCGTAAATTCGCCGTTTCTGGATGGGGATATGTACGCAAAATCGCATTTTTTCGTACATATCGCGTGCGATAGGTATGCGAAACGACCCTTTTTTATACCTATTCCGTTCGCCGCGGCCACCACCGTCGCCGCCACCGCGAATTTATACCGCGGCCGCAACCACCGTCGCGCGCCGCGAATTTATACCGCGGCCGCGACCGTACCCCGCCGCGCGCCGCGCATTTTCGGCTAAACTCGCCGCCGCCCGTTGTTCCCGCGACCGTAGCGTCGCCGCCACCGTCACCTCCGCCGATGTCCGACACTTCCCCACCGTTGCTGTCGCTGCGCGGCATGACCAAATCGTTCCCCGGCGTGGTCGCCAACCAGGGCGTGGATTTGGACTTGCGCGGCGGCGAAATCCACGCGCTGTTGGGGGAGAACGGCGCGGGCAAATCCACGCTGGTGCAGATGATTTACGGCGTCCTCAAAGCCGACGCCGGGCGCATGCTGTGGCGCGGCCAGGCGGCCGACATCCGCGACCCGGCCGCGGCGCGCGCGCTCGGCATCGCGCTGGTGTTCCAGCATTTTTCGCTGTTCGATTCGCTGTCGGTGCTGGAAAATATCGCGTTAGGGCTGCCGCCGGATGACGCCGCCGCCGGCCGCGGCAACCGCAACTCGGCCGCCGGCCGCGGCAATTCAATCGCCGGCCGCGCCCGCCTCCGCGACCGCATCCACGCCATTTCTGCGCGTTACGGCCTGCCGCTGCACGCCGACCGTCATGTGTATCAGTTGTCGGTCGGCGAGCGCCAGCGCATCGAAATCGTGCGTTGCCTGCTGCAGGCGCCGCGCCTGCTCATCATGGACGAGCCGACCTCGGTGCTGACGCCGCAGGAAACCGCGCGCCTGTTCGAGACGCTGCGGCAGTTGGCGGCCGAGGGGCTGGCGGTGTTGTATATCAGCCACAAACTCGACGAAATCACCGCCTTGTGCCGGCGCGCCACCATCCTGCGCGGCGGCCGCGTGGTTGACTGCGTCGAGGTGGCGAGCGAGAGCGCGCGGTCGCTGGCGGCGCGGATGATGGGCGAGGAATTGCCGGATGCGGACCTGCGCCGGCCGGCCGCGGCCGCCGACGCCAAGGCGTTGCGCTTGCAAGTGACGGGTTTGAGTCGCGCGCCGGCCGCCGGCGTGGCCGGCGGGGTGGCGTTAAAAGCCATCGACTTGGCGGTGCGCGGCGGCGAAATTGTCGGCATCGCCGGTGTCGCCGGCAACGGCCAGGACGAGTTGCTGACGGCGTTGTGCGGCGCGGCCGACGGCAGGCCCGGCGACGCGGGCCGCATCACAATCGACGGCCGCGATTGCGCCGGCGCCGGGGCGCGCGCGCGCCGGCGCATGGGCTTGGCGGCGGTCCCGGCCGAGCGGCTGGGCCACGGCGCGGTCGCGGCCATGTCGCTCGCCGACAACGCCTTCCTCACCGCCTTCGAGCGCCGCCGCTTGCTCAAACTCGGCTTCATTCGCGCGCGCGCCTGCCGCCGTTTCGCCGCGGAGGTGGTGGCGAAGTTCAAGGTCAAAGCGCCCGGCGTGGACGCGCTCGCGGCCAGTTTGTCCGGCGGCAACTTGCAGAAATTCATCGTCGGGCGCGAACTCGGCCAAGCGCCGGGCATTCTCATCGTCGCGCAGCCGACTTGGGGCCTGGACGCCGGCGCGGCGCAGACCATCCGCGTGGCGTTGCGCGCCCTCGCCGAGCGCGGCGCCGCCATCGTGGTGATTTCCCAAGACCTCGACGAACTGATGGAATTGAGCGACCGCATCGGCGCGATTTGCGCCGGCCGCCTGTCGCGGCTGCACGACACGCGCGCGGTGAGCGTCGAGCGCATGGGGTTGCTGATGGCGGGGGCCGGCGATGACGGTGCCGGAGTCGCCACCGTCGCAACCGTCACCGCCGGAGCCACCACCGAATCCGCGACCGAAACCCGCCATGCCGATTGAACTGTCGCGACGCCCGTCGCCGTCGCGCGCGATGGTCTACTTGTCGCCGCTGCTGGCGCTCGGCATCACCTTAACCGCCGGCATGGTGCTGTTCGCCGGCATGGGCGTGCCGCCGTTGGCCGCGCTGCATGCGTTCTTCGTCGAGCCGCTGAGCAACGCGTACGGCTGGGCCGAACTCGGCGTCAAAGCCACGCCGCTGCTGCTGATTGCGGTGGCGTTGGCGGTCGGATTTCGCGCCGGGGTGTGGAACATCGGCGCGGAAGGGCAACTGACTTTGGGCGCGATTTGCGGCGGCGGCATCGCGCTGCTGTTGTGGCGCAGCGACGGCGCGTGGGTGCTGCCGCTGATGTTGGCCGGCGGCGTCGCCGGCGGCATGGCGTGGGCGGCCATTCCGGCGTTCCTGAAAACCCGCTTCAACACCAACGAAATCCTCACCAGTTTGATGCTCACATATGTGGCGACGCTGCTGCTGAGCCTCTTAGTACATGGGCCGTGGCGCGACCCGGACGGTTTCAACTTCCCCGAGTCGCGGATTTTCAGCGACGCGGCCACGCTGCCGGTCATCTGGCACGGCACCCGCCTGCACCTCGGCCTGCCGTTTGCGCTGGCGCTGGCGGCCGCAGTGTGGGTTCTGTTGGCGCGCAGTCTGGTCGGCTTCCAACTCAAAGTGAACGGCCAGGCCCCCGCGGCCGGCCGGTACGCCGGTTTCAGCGAGCGCGCCACGGTGTGGTTTTGTTTCGCGTTAGCCGGCGGCGCGGCCGGGCTGGCCGGCATCGTCGAAGTGTCCGGCCCCATCGGCCAGTTGCTGCCGGCCATCTCGCCGGGCTACGGCTTCACCGCCATCATCGTCGCCTTCCTCGGCCGCCTGCACCCGCTCGGCGTGGCGCTCGCCGCGCACCTTCTGGCGCTGTCGTACTTGGGCGGCGAGTCGGCGCAAATCACGCTCAACCTGCCGTTGGCGGTCACCGGCGTGTTCCAAGGCATGCTGCTGTTTTTCCTCCTCGCATGCGATGTGCTGATTCATTATCGATTCCGTTGGCGCGGTTACGGTCGCGGGCGCGGGCGCATCGGCCGTGGTCACGGTGGGCGCGACGGTCGCGGCCGCGGTCGCCGTGGTCACGGTGGACGCGACGCTCGCCGCAACCTCGAGCCCAACCCCGCCGCCGCCTGACATGGACATCTCCGGCATCCTCATCGCCGCGCTGTTGACCATCATCACCGCGGCCACCCCATTGCTGTTCGCGGCCTTGGGCGAGTTGGTCGCGGAAAAATCCGGCGTCCTCAACCTCGGCGTGGAAGGCATGATTCTGTTGGGCGCGGTGTGCGGATTCGCCGCGGTGGTGTTCACCGGCAACGCCGCGGCCGGCATCGTCGCCGGCGCGCTCGGCGGCGCCGCTTTGGCATCGGTGTTCGCGTTGCTGGCGCTCGGCTTGCAAGCCAGCCAAGTGGCGACCGGCCTGGCGCTGACCATTTTCGGCGTGGGCTTGAGCGCGCTGCTGGGCCAGGACTTGGTCGGCATCGCGTACGCCGGCCTGCCGAAAATCGCGCTGCCGGTTTTATCGAAGTTGCCGGTCGTCGGCCAGTTGCTGTTCAACCACGACATTCTGGTCTACCTGTCGTGGGCGTTGCTGGCGGCGGTGGTGTGGTTTTTGTCGCGCACGCGCGCCGGGCTGGTGCTGCGCGCGGTCGGCGATTCGCATGCAGTCGCGCACGCGCTGGGCTACTCGGTGCTGCGCATTCGCCTGTTCGCCACGCTGTTCGGCGGCGCCTGCGCCGGGCTGGCCGGCGCCTATTTGTCGCTGGCGTACTCGCCGCTGTGGATAGAAAACATGAGCGCCGGGCGCGGCTGGATTGCGCTGGCGCTGGTGGTGTTCGCCACCTGGCGGCCGTGGCGGGTGCTGGTCGGCGCGTATCTTTTCGGCGGCATCACCATCGCGCAACTGCACGCCCAAGCCCTCGGCGTCGGCGTCCCGGCGCAAGTCATGTCCATGCTGCCGTACCTCGCCACCATCGCGGTCCTGGTCCTCATCTCCCGCGACCGCGGCAAAATCAAACGCAACGCCCCGGCCTGCATCGGCAAGGCGTTTCATCCGTCTTCTTGATTTGCTGTGATGGCGATATGAAAGCGCAATACGATTCAACCGCGGACGCGTTGTATCTGCAATTCGGCACGCAAGCGCCGGACGGCGTGGTCGAGATGGCCGCGGGCGTTCATGTCGACACCACCGACGGTGGTGAAATCATCGGCATCGAAATTCTAAACGCGTCCGAGAAAATCAACAATCCACCGCTTCGCGGCAAACTACAACCGCACCAGACTGAAATGCCTAAACTACAAAGCACCAATAGAAGCGCTTAATAATCTGACGGGACAGTACACGACCGCCGGAGTCCAGCGTCCCCCGCTCGTGGGCGGGGACATGCTTTAAACCGGCGCGTAGCGCAATTCCTGATGGTAGAGAAACAAGGAGCGTAGCGACTATGTTTCTCACCAATCAGGAAGCCAGCGTCTTTAATTGGCCCGGCGTGGCGGCGGGGGGCCGCGAGCGTGACGATAGGGGAGACCGTGGGCGTGACGGTGGGCGCGCATCCCAGCCCCCTCCCAAAAACCCCGCCCACCCCCAAAACCCCACCCCCACCCCTGAAAAATCGCAAAAAACCCTCCCTCCCCAAAAAACCACCAAAACCACCAAAAACCCAAAATCCCAACCCTCCCCCCCCAAAACCCTCCCAAAAATCAACAACTTCCCCTCCCCACCCCAAAAAAATCGCAAAAATCGCAAAAAAATCGCAAAAATTCAAAAAAAACATCCAAAACCCCTTGCATTCCCGCAAAATATTGGTATATTCCCCCCTCGCAACAGGCGTGGTTGTCGCGTCCAGCGGCATTCACCGCAAGCATTCACTTCTGTATAACTGTACTTACCGAGAGGATTCCTCAAATGAAAAAGTTCACATCAATCGCCGTAGTGGGCTTGGCGGCCGCCATTGGATTCACCTCCGTGGCCATCGCCGACGCCACCATCTACGGCCGGGTAACCGCCGGCGCAGTCCATGTCGACAACGACATGGAGAACAGCAACGGTTCATGGGACTTCGGTTCCAACAAGCCTGGGTTGGCTACTCGTGTCGGCTTCAAGGGCGACCAAGACCTGGGTAACGGCATGTCAGCCGGTTTCCAAATCGAGCGTGGTGTCGACGCCACTTTCGGCAAGCGTCACAACCTCGTCTATCTCAGCGGCGGCTGGGGCAAGTTGACTCTGGGCAACCAGAACAACCCGTTCATGAACGCCCGCAACTGGGACCAGACCTACTTCTACGGTGGCAACTGGGGCCACGGCGCAGGTTACCGTCATGAAGGCATCAACTACTCCATGAGCAACGGGCCTTTCAGCCTGAACATCATGGCAATGGCGACCAGCGGCAATACGCAGGATGCCGCCGGGGAAATTGATGCTTCTGGCCTTATGGGCACTACTACCAATGGTGTGACCGAGACCAGTAACGATGACAGCATTGACGGCTGGATTCTTCACGCCGGCTATGACTTCGGTGTCGCCGCTGTGAATGTTGCGCATCAAGCCGACAACAAGGATTTTGACATCACCACGGCGGCATCTTCTACCCAAGGCGACCAAGCGGCACTCGCCACGGGTCTCAACAACGACGCTGTTGACCTCAACGCTTCTCGCAGCCTGACTGCCATTGGCGTCAACGGCTCAGTCGGCGCTATGGACTGGTACCTGGCGTATCAGACCACCGAGTTGAACGCCGGCGGCAACGGCTACGAAGACAACGATGTCGACTCGGTCGGCGGCTTCCTCGGCTTCAACATGAGCGACAAAGACACCGTCTATGTCTACTATGTCGCTCACTCCGGCGACCGTGCCTCCGCTTACGATGATAATGGCACGCAACGGATGCTCGGCGAAGACTACACCGAGACCATCGTCGGCTACTCCCGCGACATGGGCCCGGGCCTGCGCTTCATCGGCGAATACGCCGCCCATGACCATGACCTGGACGGCAGCAATGTCGGCAGTGACCGAAGCCGCCTCGCCCTCGCCATTCGCTACGTCTTCTAACAATTGAGTTATCCTCTTACCCAAGACCGGGGCACAGCCC
>JAPPPS010000117.1 GCA_028817405.1 Gammaproteobacteria bacterium | reverse complement strand
GAGGAATATAGTCGCTACGCTTCCTTATTCCTCTACCGCACGGAATGACGGCCCCTCGCCTCGCCGACTCAATTAAAGACTCTGGATTCCGGCTGTCGCCGGAATGGCAGTCGGGCCGGTTGCCGCCGGAGTGGTGGGCGCGCGCCCGCTTAACAGACTGCGGGCGTGGCGAGTGGGGGGCGCGGGCGTGGCGGTAGGGGAGACCGTGGGCGTGGCTGTGCGGGTGCGGCTGCCGCTTTCGTGGTGGAGAGCGGCCGTGGCGGCGGGGGTGACGAATAAACCGCGAAGGCCCCAATCGCCACTCCGGACTGGATCCGGAGTCCAGAGTCTCTTTAATTGCACGGCGCGACAAATCCGCCGGGAGCGGATTTGCGCGCAAGCCCGAAGGGTTTGGAGCAGGACGCTCCAAACAACCGCCGTCATTCCCGCAGGTTTTTAAGCGGGAATCCAGAGTCTTTTGCTTTTTGTTGCTCTGCGACGGTTCAATTAAAGACTCTGGATTCCGTATCGGTGAGGAATATAGTCGCTACGCTTCCTTATTCCTCTACCGCACGGAATGACGGCCCCTCGCGACGGGCCAATTAAAAAAGACTCTGGATTCCGGCTGTCGCCGGAATGGCAGTATGGGCGCGCCCGCTTAACAGACTGCGGGCGTGGCGGGAGAGGGCCGCGGGCGTGAGCACGACCGTCTCACGCCGCGGTTTTGGCCGTGGTTTTGCGTGGTCGGGGTTTGCGGGACAGCATTTTTTTTAAGTATCGCCCGGTATGCGAGTCGGCCGCCTTGGCAACCGTCTCCGGCGGGCCGGTCGCGACCACTGCGCCGCCGCTGTCGCCGCCTTCGGGGCCTAAGTCGATGAGCCAGTCGGCGGTTTTAATCACATCGAGGTTGTGCTCGATGACGATGACGGTGTTGCCGTGGTCGCGCAGACGGTGCAGCACGGTGAGCAACTGGCGGATGTCATGGAAATGCAAACCGGTGGTCGGTTCGTCGAGAACATACATGGTGCGCCCGGTGTCGCGTTTGGAAAGTTCGCGCGACAACTTGACGCGCTGCGCTTCGCCGCCGGACAGCGTGGTCGCGCTCTGGCCGAGCGTGATGTAGCCCAACCCGACATCCAGCAGCGTTTCCAACTTGCGCGCAATCACCGGCACCGCGGCAAAGAACTCGTGCGCATCTTCGATGGTCATGTCCAATGTTTCGCTGATGCTGTTGCCTTTGTATTTGATGTCCAATGTCTCGCGGTTATAACGCGCGCCCTTGCATGCATCGCACGGCACATAAATGTCCGGCAAAAAATGCATCTCAACGCGAATCAAACCGTCGCCGCGGCAGGCTTCGCATCGGCCGCCCGCGACATTGAACGAGAACCGGCCGGGTTTATAACCGCGCGCGCGCGCTTCGCGGGTGGCGGCGTAGAGTTCGCGGATGGGCGTGAACAAGCCGGTGTAAGTCGCGGGGTTGGAGCGCGGCGTGCGGCCGATGGGACTCTGGTCGATGGAGATAATTTTGTCGAAGTGTTCCAGACCGTCGATGGCATCAAACGGCTGCGGGTTGGCGCGCAACAGTTTTAAGTGACGCGCGATGGCCGGGTATAAAGTGCCGTTGACTAATGTCGACTTGCCGGAGCCGGACACGCCGGTGACGCAAGTCAGCAAACCGACCGGCACTTGCGCGGTGATGCGTTTCAGGTTGTTGCCGGTGGCGCCGGTTAGCGTGAGCATTTTGTTGCGGTTGGCGCGCGCGCGTTTCGCCGGCACCGGTATCGCCTCGTCGCCGCTTAAGTAACGCCCGGTCAGCGACTCGGCGCAGGCCTCGACCGCGCTCGGCGCGCCTTGCGCCACCACGGCGCCGCCATGCACGCCGGCGCCGGGGCCCAAGTCCACCACATAATCAGCCTGGCGAATCGCTTCTTCGTCATGCTCGACCACGATGACGGTGTTGCCCAAGTCGCGCAAACTGAACAGCGTGTCGAGCAGTCGCGCGTTGTCGCGCTGGTGCAAGCCGATGGACGGTTCGTCGAGAACATACATCACGCCGACCAAACCGGAGCCGATTTGCGACGCCAAACGGATGCGCTGCGCCTCGCCGCCGGACAGCGTCTCGGCGGCGCGCGACAGCGACAAATAATTCAAACCCACATTAATTAAAAAACCCAAGCGCGCGGCGATTTCCTTGACGATTTTGTCGGCGATTTCGGCGCGCCGGCCGGGCAATTCCAGTGTTTCAAAAAACGCCAAGCATTCGCTGACCGGCAAACCGGTTAAATCATGAATCGCGCGTTCGCGCACGAATACATGCCGCGCCGCTTCATGCAACCGACTACCGTCGCATGCGCCGCATACTTTGGTGCTGAGCGCCTTGGCTAATTCCTCGCGCGCGAATGACGATTCGGTTTCGCGGTAGCGGCGTTCAAAGTTGGCGACCACGCCTTCAAACGGTTGACGCTTGCGGTAAGTGCGGCGCGCGCGTTTGAACACGAACTCAATCGACTCGCGGCCGCTGCCGAACAACACACGGTGTCGGTTTGCTTCGCTCAAGTCGCGGAACGGTGTGTCGAGACTGAAACCATAATGTTTCGCCAAGCAACTCAACTGCGCGTAGTGGAAGGCGTGGCGCAAGTCCCAGTTGCGTACCGCGCCCGCGGCCAGCGACAACGAATCGTTTTGCACGATGCGCTGCGGGTCGAAGAACTGTTTGATGCCGAGACCGTCGCAATCCGGACACGCGCCGGCCGGGTTGTTGAACGAAAACAACCGCGGCTCCAGTTGACCGATGCTGTAGCCGCAGTGCGGACAGGCGAACTTGCTGGAGAACAACAAACTGTCGACGATGTCGCGTTCCTCATTCAACACCGCCACGCGCGCCATGCCGTCCGCCAAGTGCAACGCGGTCTCAAACGATTCCGCAAGGCGTTGTTGATTGTCGGCGCGCGCGGTGACGCGGTCAACGATGACTTCGATGCTGTGTTTGTATCTTTTGTCGAGGCGCGGCGGGTTGTCCAACTCGACGGTGTTGCCGTCGATGAGCGCGCGAATGAAACCTTGCGAGTGCAGTTCGCCGAGCAGTTGCTGAAACTCGCCTTTGCGTTGGTCGACCACCGGCGCCAACAACAACAACCGCGATTCATCCGGCA
Source organism: Gammaproteobacteria bacterium (assembly GCA_028817405.1). Lineage (GTDB taxonomy): Bacteria > Pseudomonadota > Gammaproteobacteria > Arenicellales > Poriferihabitantaceae > JAHRAW01. Next base: position 35,008 of record JAPPPS010000117.1, on the reverse strand, counting down.
ACTGCAACGCTTGGTCGACCATCTGACTCACCGTCTGCGCCTGCAAGGTAACGCCGTGCTTGGGGCATCTCGGCTCGCCGACGCGCGCGAACAACAACCGCAAGTAGTCGTAGATTTCGGTGACCGTGCCGACCGTCGAGCGCGGGTTATGCGACGACGATTTTTGCTCGATGCTAATCGCCGGCGACAACCCCTCGATGAGGTCGACCTCCGGTTTTTCCATCAGCGACAAAAACTGCCGCGCGTAAGTCGACAGCGACTCGACATAGCGCCGCTGCCCCTCGGCGTAGATGGTGTCGAAGGCCAGCGACGATTTGCCGGAGCCGGACAAGCCGGTGATGACGATGAGGCGGTCGCGCGGCAGGTCGAGGTCGACGCCTTTCAGGTTATGCGTGCGCGCGCCGCGGATTTGGATGCGGTGGATGGTCACGATGGCCGCGAACGGTCGCAAATGATGGGCGAAGGATTGGCGGATGAAAACGGCAATCGGTTACTATACGCGCCCGGCCGCATGCGCGGCAAGCATCTCGACCGTCTCGCGCGACAGAAGCGGCGCCGACCATGTTCTTCATCGCGCCGGATCCACGAGTCGCGCCCAAGCGCCGCCCCCGCCCCCGTCGCCCGCAAACCTCATGAACAAAACCGAAACAAGGGCGGTGTCGGCGTTGGCGACGGTGCTGGCGCTGCGCATGGCCGGGTTGTTTTTGCCGCTGCCGGTGTTGGCGGTGTATGCGGCCGGTTTGCCGGGCGGCTCGCCGTTGTTGACCGGCCTCGCGCTCGGCGTTTACGGCCTAACCCAGGGTCTGCTGCAAATCGCGTTCGGCGCGGCCTCGGACCGCTTCGGCCGCAAACCCGTCATCACCGCGGGCTTGTTGGTGTTCGCGGCCGGCGGCCTCATCGCGGCGACCGCCGACTCCGCCGCCGGCTTGGTCATCGGCCGCGCGGTTCAGGGCGCGGGCGCGGTGTCGGCCGCGGTGTTGGCGCTGACCGCCGACCTGACCCGCGAATCCGCGCGCGCGCCGGCCATGGCCGCCATCGGCGTCACCATCGGCGCGATGTTTCTGCTGTCGCTGATGTTGGCGCCGCCGCTGCAGGGCCTCATCGGCGTGGCTGGCATCTTCCACTTGGGCGCGGCGCTGGCGGTGGCGGCGGTGACGGTGCTGTGGTGGGGGGTGCCGGACCCCGGTGTTGGCGATGCTCGCGACGGTGCGGCGCCGGCTACCCCGCGCTTGCGCGTTCTGCTTGCCGACCGCGAACTGCTGCGTTTGAACCTCGGCGCATTCTGCCTGCACTTCACGCTGACCGCGGTGTTCGTCGCGCTGCCGCCGCTGCTGCAAGTGGCGAGCGGCCTGGCGTTGGCGGCGCACTGGAAAATCTACGCGCCGGTGTTGGCGCTGTCGGTGCTCGGCATGCTGCCGCTGCTGTTGGCGGCGCGCGCGACCGCCACGCCGGCCGGCGGCGCGGCGTTTGCGGTGGCGGTGGGGTTGTTGGCGGCGGCCTGCGCGGGCTTGGGCGTGGCCGCCGCGGGCCGGTTTGGCGGCGGCATTGGCGGCGGTCTGCCGGCGTTGTTGAGCGCGCTGTGGTTGTTCTTCGTCGCCTTCAACGCGCTGGAGGCGTTGTTGCCGTCGCTGGTCTCGCGCCTCGCGCCGCCCGCCGCCAAAGGCGCGGCCCTCGGTGTCTGCCAGACCTTTCAGTTCCTCGGCCTGTTCGCCGGCGGCGCGCTGGCCGGCGCGGTCAGCGGGTTTTTTGGCGCGGCCGGGGTGTATGGGCTGTGCGCGGCGGTGGCGGGGATGTGGTTGGTTGTCGCCGTTACCGCGCCGCGCCGGCGTTTGGCGGATGAATCAATTTGATCGTAAAAAAAAATCCCATTTTGCGCCGCGACTTGCTACAATGCCGACTCGACCGGGCCGGAACGCCCGCGCGTTTTTTTACTCAGCATCCCAGAGGAGGGACTACCAATGGCAAGCGTCAACAAAGTGATTTTAGTCGGCAATCTCGGCGCCGACCCCGAAGTCCGCTACATGCCAAGCGGCAATGCGGTGGTCGATGTCAGCCTCGCCACCACCGATTCCTGGAAGGACAAGGACAGCGGCGAGCGCAAGGAGCGAACCGAATGGCATCGCGTGACTTTTTTTGGCCGCCTCGCCGAAGTCGTCGGCGAATACATGAAAAAGGGCCGCCCGATGTATGTCGAAGGGAACTTGCGCACCGAAAAGTGGCAGGACAAAAGCGGCAACGACCGATACACCACCAAAATCATCGCCCGCGAAATGCAGATGTTAGGCGGCCGCGGTGACGGTGGCGGCGGTCGCGATAACTTCGACCAATCGCCGCCGCCGTCGCAAGGGCAGGGCGGTCAAAGCCAAGGCCAGGGCCGGGGCCAGAGCCGCAACGCGCCGGCGGAAGATTTCGATGACGATATTCCGTTCTAACCGCGCCGCCGGCCGGCCGCGGTCGCGTAGTTGCATGCGCGCCCGGCCGCATTTTCAAGCGCGTTTGCGGTTGCGCGCCCGGTCGCGCTCGCCGAATCAACCGTCGCCGGCCGCGCCGTGAGCGCGCAAGCGGAAACCCTGCGCGCGCGGTATTCTGCGGCCGGCCTGACCCAAGACGCGGTCGCGCGCGACCCGTTTGCGCAGTTCCGGCAGTGGCTGGAGCAGGCGCGCGCGGCCGACTTGTGGGAGCCGAACGCGATGGTGCTGGCGACCGCGGCGTGGCCGGAATCGGCCGGCGCGGCGGCCGCGGACCCGGACCAATTGGCCGCGGCCGCGCCATCGCAGCGCAGCGTTTTGATGAAAGGTTTCGACGCCCGCGGCTTCGTCTTTTTCACCAACCACGGCAGTCGCAAGGCGCGGCAGATGGCGCGCAACGCCGCCGTGTCGGCGCTGTTTCCGTGGTATGCGCTGCACCGTCAGGTGCTGGTTGAGGGCATCGTGGAGCGCGTCGATGCGGCCGAGTCGCGCGACTATTTTCACTCGCGCCCGCGCGACGCGCAGTTGGGCGCGTGGGCGTCGCGGCAGAGCGAAGCGTTGGCGTCGCGGCGCGACTTGGAGTCGCGCATGGCCCGCACCACCGCGCGCTTCGACGGCGCGGAAGTGCCGCTGCCGGATTTCTGGGGCGGCTACCGCATCCGCCCGCACCGCATCGAATTTTGGCAAGGCCGCACGCATCGATTGCACGACCGAATCCTGTACACTCGCGACGCTGTGGCCGCCGGCGCCGGCGACGGTGATGCCCACGCCGGCGATGATGGCTTCGATGCCGCCGTCGGCGCCTGGAAAATATCCCGCCTGTACCCATGACGCCCAACCGGAGAGATGTCCGAGTGGTTTAAGGAGCACGCCTGGAAAGTGTGTATACGCTAACCGCGTATCGAGGGTTCGAATCCCTCTCTCTCCGCCATTTCGCCGAGCAACACCATGAGCGAGACCAAAAAGCGGCGCGACCATGCGACGATGTTGGACGGGTTGTATTGGTGGGGCGCGCCGACTCAATCGTCAATTCGAAGTTCGCGGGTCGCGGGGCCGGCCGGATAAGCCTATGCAGTAACGCCCGAGCAGTGGTTCGAGTCGCTCGGCAAGTTCCCGCCGGGCGGCCGTGGCCCGGTTTAACCGTTCCATGGCGGGTGCAATTCGGCGCCGCAAACCGTGGTAGTCGAAATCCACGAACCGCCGCTCGCGCAGGACCATGCGCCCGCCGACCATGACCGAGTCCACGGCGCTGCTGTCTTCGCAGTTGACCACTTGATGCAGGGGGTTGTTGAGCGGCAGGTAGTTGACGCTGTGCAAATCCAGGAAGACGATGTCGGCCAACCGGCCCGGCGCGATGCGCCCCAATAGTTCGCCGAAACCCAACACCCGGGCGCCGCCCTCGGTGGCCATGTCGAAGGCTTCCCGCGCCGACAGCCACCGTTGATAATCGCGCTCGACAACGCGCGAGACATTGGCCGCCGCCCTCAGCGCGCTGAACATGTTCTGGTGGTCGGAAGCGTTGCAGCCGTCGGTGCCGATTCCTGTGTTGATTCCGCGCTCCAGAAAATCCCGCGCCGGGGCGATGCCGGAACCGAGGCGCAAGTTGCACTCCGGCTGATGGGCGATGCTGCAGCCGCGGTCGGCGAGTAATTGCAGGTCGTCGCGCTCCAGCCACACGCAGTGCGCGGCGGTGAAATGCGGGCCGAGGAGGCCGAGGTCGTCGAGGTGGGCGGCGGCGGTTTTGCCGTAGCGCTGCCGGCCGATGACGCCTTGAAGTTTTGATTCGGCGAGGTGCATGTGAATGCCCGCATCGTATTCCCTCGCCAAGTCCCGGCAGCCGGCGAGAAACGCATCGCTGCAATGGTGGGGAATGGTCGGGGCGATGGCCAGCCGCGCCTGATTGGGATGGTGTTGCCAGGTTTCCAGCAGAAGACGACTCGCCTTCAAACTCTTTTCGCAGGGCGCGAGTCTGAGCGCCGCCGCCTGGTCGCGCAACTTGTCGGGGAGATAATCCAAAAAACCCGGAACCGCCTCATACAAACTCAAGTCGGCGAGCATCGGCGCGATGACCGCCCTGACGCCGACATCGCCGTAACCTTCCGCCACCGCGGTCATTCCCTCGGGCGTGGGTTCAGGGAACTCAAAATAAAGGTCGTAACATGCGGTGCAGCCTTTCAGGAGCATCTCCGCGGCGTTCAACTGCGCCGCCAATTTTTTGTCTTCCATCTCGCGCTCGCCGCTAATCCACGGCCCGGCGTTCAGCAGCAACTCCAAAGTCCATCGGTCGCCGCGCCCCTTGCCAAGCGCGCCATGTCCGTGGGTGTGGGCGTTAATCAAGCCGGGGATGAGCAGTTTTCCGCCGGCGTCGATGCTCGCGGTTTGCCCGGAAAAGATTTCACCCGGGGGACTCAAGGCGGCGATTTTGTCTTCGCACACCACGATATCCTGATGCGGGGCCGCGCCGGTCTGGGCATCCAGCACCCGCCCGCCGCGAATCACCGTGCAGTCATTGTTACCCATCCGTTGACTCAGGCGGCCCGAATGTTGCGCGGGGCGACCACCACAGCGGCACCGTGATGCGTTCATCGGTCAGCGGCCCCTTGCCGTCGGCCACTTTTCGGGCCGATGGATAACCGGATTGAGCGTAGCGCACGATGCCGATGCCGGTGTCGGTGCGCAAACAGGCGTCCAGTCTGAGGTCGGCCTCTTGCGTGCCGTCGGCGACCATGGTGACCCCGGTGTGGGCGGAAACGCCCATGGTGCCGTTGGCTTGGATGGACACCAAATCCGCCATCGCCGATGCGTTCAGAAGCGCGTTCAGATAAGGCCAGTCGGAAATGGGGTCGGAGCCGTCTTTCATGTCTTCCGTTTCAAAGGCGGGATTGGCGATGGAGCCGCAGTCCAGATTGTCGCGTGAAAAAGCCACCGGGCCCGCCACTTCGCCGTTTTTGATGAGTTGGTTGACGGCCAATCCAAAAGTCCGGCGCTGGCCAAAACCCAGGAAGCAGACGCGCGCCGGTAGTCCTTCGGTGGGCAGGTTTTTGCGCGCCAGCGGAATCCACCGCTGCACAATCGGGCAGTTTGGAAACAACTCCAGCGCCAGTTCATCCAAACGCGCGCGGTCCGCGGGGTCGCCGGAGATGCAAGTCCAGCGGAAAGGGCCGCGCCCCTCTTCAAACAACGGCCGGATATAGCGGGCGACGGCGCCCGGATAGCGGAACGCCTCCGCGCGCGGCATGCCGGCGTCGACGCATTCCTTGCGCACGAAGGTGCCGTATTCAAAGACGATGCAGCCGGCATCCACAAACCCATTCATCGAGCGCACGATTCTTTTCATGGTGTCGCGCGAGATGCGCAGGTAATGATTCCGGTCCTCGCGGCGCAGTTGTTCGGCCGCGTCGATGTCCAGGCCGGCGGGGAGGAGCGCAAAAGGGTCGTGACAGGGGCACATTTCGGTCACGATGTCGGGCCGCCAGCGTTTCTCCAAGGCTTCCTCGCAGACCTCCGCCATGTTGCCGCGCAACACGATTCCAACCGCCCGGTTGTCGGCCTTGGCCCGCTCGGACAGGGCGATGGCTTCCGCCAGGTCGGACGCCTCCACATCGGCGTAACCCGATTCCAATCGCCGCCGGATGGTTTCCGCGCGCACTTCCACGACCACGCTGATGCCGCCGTGCAAGGTCATGGCAAACGGCTGCGAGCGGCCCATGCCGCCTAATCCGGCCGTGAACAGCACCCGCTTTTTGAGCGAGTTGCCGAAATGCTCCTGCGCGATGCGGCCCAAGGTTTCGAAGGTTCCCTCGACAACGCCTTGGCTGCCGATGTATTCCCACGGGCCCGCGGTATAGGAGGAAAAAGTGGTCAAGTTTTTCTCCATTAAATCATAAAACATGGGCCAGTCCGCCTGGATTACATTGCTAAGCCCCATGACCACGCGCGGGGCGAGTTTGTGGGTCGGGAACACGGCCACCGGCATGCCGGCCTGAACCGCGAGCGTTTCGTCGTCGCCCAAAGTTTTCAACGCATCCACGATAGCGTGGAAACTTTCCCAGTTGCGCGCGGCTTTGCCGATGCCGCCATAAACCACAAGGCGCGACGCGTCTTCGGCGTTCTCGAGATTGTTTTCGAGCATTCTCAGGATGGATTCCTGCTTCCATCCTTTGCAGCGTAGGCGGCCGCCTCGCTGCGCTTTAATTTTCCGTCTGGCAAGATCGGGTGTCATGGGCGCTCTCCGTCCATCATGTTTAATGTTCAGCGCGCGGCAGGCGCGAGTACAGTTCGGCCCAGACGCTTTCAATCGACGGGGGCCGGATCGGGCGCCGGCGCACCGGCGATGCCGGCAACAGGTCGCCGCCGTCGCGCTCGGCGACCCGAAAGCGAAACATATAAAGGCTGCCGGCGCCCATGCGCAAGTCAATCCAGTCCACGCCGTCATCGCCGTCTTCATAGAAATAATAGCCGCGCGAGAAATCCATCAGCCGCGCCAGTTCGGGGTGGCCGGCGGCCAGCGCGTCGAGCGCCGCGCGTTCGGGGTGCGCCGGCATCTTTTCAAGCACCGGCGGCGCTTCCGGTGCCAGCACCGAATACCAGCCCTGCCAGTAGCCGTCGTCGGTGACGGCCAGCGCCCGCCACAGCACGATGTTGAACGGCGTGTTCATGGTCTTGATGCCGCGATGCTCGACGCCGCGCTCGGCCAGCGCGTCGGCAAACACCTGTCCGGCATGCACCTTCAGCGCCAGCCCCGTGACCAGGTAGGCGGTGCTGAGCGCGAGCGCCGCGAGCGTCGCGCGCCGCCGCGTGCCGGGCGCGCGGCGCACCGCCAGCACCCAGATAATCGCAGCCAGCAGCGGCAGCGTGTAGAACGGGTCGATGATAAACAGATTCGACAGCGCGAACGGATGATCGCTTAGCGGGTAGAAAATCCGTGTGCCGTATACGGTGCACAAATCCACCATGATGTGGGTGACCAGGCACCCCAGCAACAGGTGCAGCCACTGCCTGCGCGCCAGCCCGATGCGCGGCAAGGCCCGCGCGCAAAGCGGCGCCAGCAGCCACGCCGCGAACGGCGCGACCACCAGCGAATGGGTCAGCGCGCGGTGGCCGGTGAAGCGCTCGACATCGCCGGCAAACAACGTCGCCAGCACATCGAGGTCGGGTAGCGTGCCGGCGACGGCGCCCAGCAGCAACGCCCGGTTGCCGATGCGCCGCCCGGCGACCGCTTCGCCGACCACCGCGCCCAACGCCGCCTGGGTGACCGAATCCATGTCAGGCGCGCGGCGGCCCCGGGCATGCCACCGGCTCCGGGTCAAGTCTGCGCCACGGCGCCCGGCGCGGCGCGGGCATCTGAAGGCGCGCGGCGGCGGCGTTGCGGTCAGCCGGGAGGGGCATGAGGGGTGTGTTGGGATGGTCGGTCTATGGTGCGGTTGACCCGCCGGGCGGCGCGAAAGCGTTTAAGCGGGGCCGGTGTTGTCACTCAATGATGCGGTCCAACTCCACGATGCTGTCCAGCAGAACTTGCGCGCCGCATGCCAGTTGTTCGGGGTCGGTCCATTCTTCCGGGCAGTGGCTTTTGCCCTCCAGACAAGGAATGAAAATCATGCCGGCCGGGCATAAACGCCCGACATGCGCGGCGTCGTGTCCGGCCCCGCTCGGCATTCGCAAACTGCTGCAACCGTTCGCGGCGGCGGCGCGTTCAATCGCGGTTTGAACGCCCGCATCGCAATGTATCGCATCGTTTTGGCTGACCAGGCGGTGGTCGAGCGAGAGGTTTCGCCGGGCGGCGCATTCTTTTGCGATGCCAATCACATCCCGGCAAAACTTTTCCGTGACGGTGTCGCGGTTGGAGCGCGCTTCCAGCACCAAGTCGACCCGGCCGGGCACCACATTGGAGCCGTTGGGAATCACCTCCAGTTTGCCGACGGTGGCGACTAAATAGGCGTCGGCCGATGCGCGCCGCCTTGCCAGTTTTTCAACCGCCACCACAAATTCGGCCGCGCCGGCCAGCGCGTCGCGGCGGCGCTCCATGGGCGTGGTGCCGGCGTGCATGGCTTGGCCGCCGAGGGAGAAGTTGTAGCGCGTGATTCCGACGATGTCGGTGACGATGCCGATGTCCCGCCGCTCCTGCTCCAGCACCACGCCTTGTTCGATGTGCAGTTCCACAAAACCGGCCAGGTCTTTGGCGCTTCGCAACGGCGCGCCCAGGGACTCGGGGCGGCCGCCGCTGCGGGCAATCGCTTGGGCCAACGTCGAGCCGTCATCGGCGGTGTAGTCCAACTGCTCGGGCGTCAGTTCGCCGGCCATGCCGCGGCTGCCGACGCAGGAAGTGCCGTAGGCGTTCGGTTCTTCGGCGAGGAAATCGATGATTTGATACGGCCGCTTCAACGGGCGGCCATGCTCGGCAAGCACATTCGCCGCTTCCAGTGCCGCGACCACGCCGGCGATCCCGTCAAAGCGCCCGCCGCGCGGCACCGTGTCGGTGTGCGAGCCGGACGCCAACGCGGCCAGATGCGGTTCGCCGCCGGGCAGCGTGCCGCTCAGGTTGCCGGCCGCATCGATGGACACCGTAAGATGCAGAGCGTCCATCTCCCGGCGCAGCCAGTCGCGGCTGCGGACATACCAATCGGTGAATGCCCGGCGCGTCCACGGTTGATTCTTTTCGGTGAGCGTCGCCAACCGCTCGACGCGATTCCACATGCGCGCCGAATCGACTTTGAGGCGGTTCGCGCCGGCCGCGGACTGTGGCTTCTTTTTCATCGCGCGCTTCAACGCCCGGCATGCGGCCTGACCAGCCGGCCGAAACCTTCCCGCGCCAGCACTTCGCGCCCGTCCCAGATGCATTCTCCGCGCAAGTAAGTCGCCTTGACCTGCGGCATTTCGATTCCTTCATAAACGCTCCAGTCGGCCACGGTGCGCGAATCGGCGACGCGGTACGGCGCATGGGCCGGGTCCACCACCGAGAAATCCGCATCAGCGCCGACCGTCAACGCGCCTTTGGTGCGGCCGATTCGGAAATGGCGCGCCGGGTTGGAGGCCAGCACACGGGCCGCCATCGACAAACTCACGCCGCGGCGTTGGCATTCCTTCAGCATCAGCGGCAGCAGCGCTTCCAAGCCCGGCCCACCGGAGGCGTTTTTCAGCATGTCGGGGTTGTTTTTGCGGCTCAGCGACCACGCCACATGGTCGGTGGAAACCAGGTCGATGTTGCCGGCGGCGAGGTGACTCCACAGCGCTTCCCGCTCCCGGCGCGGGCGAATGGGCGGGTTGATTTTGGCGAGTCCGCCGAGGCGGCTGACATCGTCTTCTTCGGTGAGAATTAAATAGTGGAGGCAGACTTCAATGGACGCATCAAAACCCTGGCGCCGGTAACTTTCGCAAATTTCAATTCCCCGACCCAACGAGCAATGCACGACATGCGCCCGGCATCCGGTGTAGGCGCCGGTTTCGTAAATCTCCGCGATGGCGAGCAGTTCCGAGAAATCGGTGTGGGTGAGGCCGTGGGCGAGATAATCGGCGCGTTTCGCTTTGTTCACTTGCTCGGTTTCATACCGCACCACTTCCTCGTTTTCGTTGTGCACGCCGGCGGCCAGGCCGGAAGGGGCGATGGCCGCAAACGCCCGCATCATCAGGTGCGGCGGAATGCGAGGAAAACGCACCGGGTCGGTGCCGAAGGTGGAAAACTTGAAACCGCAGACCCCGCCCTGGATTTGCTCGCGGATGCGGGTGACGCCGTGGGCCGGGTTGATGCTGCCGTATAACGCGACATCGACGCATGCCTCGCGTTCCGCATCCGCGGCTTTTTGCGCCAGACTATCGGCGTCGCAGACCAACAAGTCTTCGTCGTACGGCATGTCGACGATGGTGGTGACGCCGCCGCTGGCCGCGGCTTTGGTGGAAAAAGCAAAACCTTCCTGTCCTTTTTGGCTGCGGGAATGCACTTGGGCGTCGATAACGCCGGGAAAGAGCCATGCGCCGTCCAGGTCGCGGTTGACTTTTGCGCTGCCCGGTTTGCTCGCGGACACCGCGGCGATTTTGCCGCCGCGCACCGCCACATAGCCGCCTTCCATTACGCGTTCCGGCGTAATGACATCGCCGCGTACCATGAGGTCAAAATCAGGCATTGTGAAACATCCGGCGGCCGTGGCGCTGCTTTCGCGTGAATGCGCCGCGCGCCTTGTCGCGCGCAGCGGGAGAGTCATGCTACACCGGAATCGGCGACTGTCAATAGCGCGCCGCGCGCAACAGCGGCGCCGGCCCGGGCGTTTTAGCGCGCCGACCGGGAGCGACCTCGCGGTTAGTGATGTTGCGCGGCGCGGGTTATAATCACCGTCCGCCATTTCACCGAGCAACACCATGACCGAGACCAAAAAGCAGCGCGACCATGCGACGATGTTGGATGGGTTGTATTGGTGGGGCGTGCCGACGTTGTTTCGTTGTCCGCACGATGCGGATTTGTCGGCGTGCGACATCGGCTTGGTCGGGGTGCCGCACAGCACCGGCAACGGCACCACCGAGCGCGACCAGCATCTGGGCCCGCGCGCGGTGCGGAATGTCAGCGCGCTGGGCCGCCGGGTGCACATGAAGTTCAACCTCGACCCATGGCACAGTTGCCGCATCCATGACTTGGGCGATGTGCCGCTGCCGCACGCCAACAACAACGAGAAATGCATCGAGCACATCACGCAGTTCTACCGCGGCATCGACGCGGCCGGGGTCAAGCCGGTGTCGGTCGGCGGCGACCATTCCGTCACCGGCGGCATTCTGCAAGCCATCGCCGGCAAGCAGGCAAAACTCAGCGGCGGGGAAAAGGCCGTGCTGCTGCATTTCGACGCGCACACCGACGCCTTTCACAACCTCGACCACTTCCTCGGCGCGGTCAAGTCCGCGGCGCACTGGGCGAGTTATCTGGTGCGCGACGGGCATGTCGACGCGGCGCACAGCGTGCAACTCGGCATTCGCGGCAACCCGCGCACGCTGGACTGGCTGGAGCCGAGTTTGGACTTGGGCTACGAAGTCATCAGCAAAGACGCCTTCGACGAATTAGGCGCGCAGCGCTGCATCGACATCATCCACCGTCGCGTCGGCGACCGCCCGCTGTATATCACCTTCGACTTGGACTGCCTCGACCCCACCGTGGCCCCCGGCGTCGCCAACCTCGAGGCCGGTTGCGAAGGCCTGCGCATGGCCGATGTCACGCGCGTCCTGCAAGGCATGCGCGGCCGCAATGTCATCGGCGGCGATGTGGTGTGCCTGATGCCAAGCAAAGATTCGCCGAATCAAATCACCGCGCTGGTGGCGATGTCGATTTTGTTTGAAATCATCTGCTTAATCGCCGACCGGTCGGCGGAAAGTTCGACGGCGAATTGAACGGCGCGCCGGGCGGCGACACGATGGTCACCGGCGTCGCCATCGCCGGCGCGGCTGATGCCGCCGTCCCCGCCGCAGTCGGGATTCTCCGCCGAGTTCGCCGGGTTCCGGCGGCCATGATTCTGCCTCTTCCTCCTCCGCTGCGCCCTCGTACCATTCCGCGTCCAGTAGCGCGTCTTCGGCGTCCATGGTGTAGAGGGCGTCGGGGTCGTCCGGGTCCGGCGGCGGGGCGTCCGCGTCCGCGGTGGAGTCGTCGGTCATGCGCCATTGGTCGCCGATGATGGGGTCGTCGAGTTCGTCGCGTTGGTCGTACTCCCAATCGTATTTTTCGGCCGGCAGTTGCGGGTCGCGGGCGCGCAGGGCGAAGGCCGAGGCCGCGCCGGTTAATGCGCCGAACAGGTGGTATTCGAATGAGATGTCGGAATCTTCCGGCAGCAAGCCGGCCAACATGCCGCTGTATAAAAACAAAATCACCGCGGAGAAGCCGGCCGAGGCGCGGTCTTTGCGCAGCAGGCCGATGAACAACAAAAAGAACATTAAGCCGTAGGTCAGGCCGCTGGCGCCGATGTGGTAGGCATCGCGCGCGAACAGCCACACGCCCACGCCCGGCGCGAGATACAACAGCGGCAGCGCGAGGCGCGCGGCGCGCGGATAAAAGCACAGCAAGCCGCTGCCCAACATCAGCAGCGGCAGGGTGTTGGAAATGAGATGCCCGAACGAGCCGTGCACCAACGGCGCCAGCGGAATGCCGATGAGGCCGGCGGCGCGGCGCGGATAGACGCCGGGTTTGATGTCGGCCGGCAACAGTTGCGCGTCGACGATATGCAGCAACCACAGCAGCAGCGTGAAGCCGGCGGTTAACAAAATGGCGTGGCGCAAGGGCATGACGGAAAACGGTGATAACTCCGACGGTGGCGCGATGAAGCGATGAATCGACGATAGCAAACCGGATGGCGCCCCGGATGCAAACCGGCGGGGAATCGTATTACAATCCGCGCCGCCGCCGGCCGTGCGGCCGGTGATTTTATCAAACCACATCCGGTTTGCCGGTTCGCCAGTTGGTTGCGCGCCGCCCAATCATTCTCCGCCGATTGTTCTCCATCGCCGCCTGTTCCCCATCGCAACGCCATGAAAAAGTTATCCATCGCCGACTGGGATGCATTGCAAGACCGTCGCCCGGCGCATGCGCTGGTCTCAGATGTCGACTTGGTCGTGATTCGCTTCGACGATGCGGTGTCGGTGTTATACGGCCGATGCGCGCACCGCGGCGCGTTGATGTCGGACGGCTACATCGCCGGCGACAACATCATCTGCGGTTTGCACGGCTGGGATTACCGCATCGACACCGGCGTGAGCGAATACAACAACGCGGAAGTGTTGCCGAAGTTCACCGCTTGGGTTGAGGACGGCAAAGTATGCGTCGATGAAGACGAAATCATCGCGTGGGGACAAGCGCATCCGCAACCGTATCACCGCGGTTCTTATCAAGGCGCATACCAAGACCCGGTCGGCACGCCGGATGAACCGCATGTCAAGTTGATTCGCCGGTTGGCGGGCGAAGGTTTAAGTAAAGGCGCGCACGGACCGATGGCGGCGATGGGCGTGAGTCACAAACGATTGCCGGCATGGGATGACTTGCAGTTCGTGGTCGGTCAGTTGGCGCGCATGCCGTTGCTTGACGGTGAAGCGGTCGGCAGCGAGTTGGTGGTCGGGCCGCGCGCCGCCAAACCGTTGACGCTCGACATGCCGTTGTTGGTCTCGGACATGAGTTTCGGCGCGTTGTCCGAGGAAGCAAAAATCGCGTTGGCAAAAGGCGCGGATGCGGCCGGCACCGGAGTTTGCGCCGGCGAAGGCGGCATGCTGGACGAAGAACAAGCCGCCAACGGTCGCTACTTTTACGAACTGGCGTCGGCGCGTTTCGGCTTCGCTTGGGACAAGGTAAAACGCTGTCAGGCGTTTCACTTCAAAGGCGGGCAGGCGGCAAAGACCGGCACCGGCGGGCATCTGCCGGGGGCCAAAGTGCAAGGCAAAATCGCCGCGGTGCGCGGTTTGGAAGTGGGCCAGGCCGCGGTGTCGCCGTCGAGGTTCCCGGATTGGCATGACATCGAACCCATCAAAGACTTCGCCGCCGAAGTGCGCGCGCAAACCGGCGGCATTCCGGTCGGTTATAAGTTGTCGGCGCAGCACATCGAAGCCGACATCGATGCGGCGTTGAACATCGGCGTTGACTATCTCATCCTCGACGGCCGCGGCGGCGGCACCGGGGCCGCGCCGCTGATTTTCCGCGACAACATCTCGGTGCCGACCATCCCGGCGCTGGCGCGCGCGCGCCGTCATCTCGATTGTAGCGCGCCGGATGTCACGCTCATCATCACCGGCGGCTTGCGCACCCCGGCCGACTTTGCCAAGGCATTGGCGCTCGGCGCCGACGGCGTGGCGCTGTCGAACGCCGCGCTGCAGGCGATTGGCTGCCTCGGCATGCGCGCCTGCCACACCAACAACTGCCCGGTCGGCATCGCCACGCAAAAGCAAAACTTGCGCGCGCGACTCATCGTCGATGATGCGGCGGCGCGCCTGAACCGTTTCCTGCGCGCCGCGGTGGAACTGATGCAACTGTTGGCGCGCGCTTGCGGCCACCGTCACTTGAACGCGTTCAACCCCGACGACCTCACCACCGTCAACCGCGACATGGCGTACCTTAGCGGGGTTAAATACGCGGGCGTGACGAAATTATGAGCGCGCGGCGCAATCGAAATCGCGGAATCCCATCATGAACGAAACCAAACTCGAATGGCATCAAGTCGCGGCGTTGGATGAGTTGCCGGAGGGCCGGGTAAAAACCGTCACCGCCGCAGCCAAGTCATTCGCGCTGACGCATGTCGACGGCAAATACACCGCCATGGACAACCGCTGCCCGCATCAAGGCGGGCCGTTGGGCGAAGGCAGCATCGAAGTCGGCAACGACGGCAAATGCTGGCTGCGTTGCCCGTGGCATGGCTGGGATTTTGACCCGCACACCGGCGCGCCGCCGGGCGGCCATGAAGACACCGGGCAGCAAACCTATCCGCTGGAGATTCGCGCCGACGGCATTTACTTGGGTTTGGAATCCGCGCCGGAAAGAATCCCCACCGTGTCCGACACCATGGTCGAGACCATGCTCAACTGGGGCGTGCAATCGGTATTCGGCATGGTCGGGCATTCCAACTTGGGACTCGCCGATGCGTTGCGCGCGCAGGAAGCAAAAGGGCGGTTGCGATACTACGGCATTCGCCACGAAGGCGCGGCCGCGTTCGCGTGTTCCGGCTACGCCAAAGTGTCCGGCAAACCGGCCGCATGCTTAACCATCGCCGGCCCCGGCGCGACTAATCTGTTGACCGGCTTGTGGGACGCCAAGATGGACCGCGCGCCGGTGCTGGCGTTGACCGGCCAGGTTAATGTGCAGGTGTTCGGGCCCGGCGCGTTTCAAGAAATCGATTTGGCGTCGGCGTTTGAAGCCGTGGCCGAGTTCAGTCAGACGGTGCTGCACACCAGCAAGCATGGCGAGTTGATGAGTCTGGCATGCAAGAACGCCATCGTCGAACGCCGCCCGGCGCATTTGATTTTCCCCGATGATGTGCAGACGGTCGCGGCATCGGACCGCGACCGGCCCGGTCATCCGCATGGCCGACTCGGTCAAGACGACATCACCCCGGCCGCGGATGCCATCGCGCAAGCGGTTGAGTTGCTGCGTCAACACAAACGCCCCATCATCATCGCCGGTTACGGCGCGCGCCATGCGATGAAAGAAGTCACGGTGTTGGCGGAGAAACTGCATGCGCCGGTGCTCACCACTTTCAAAGGCAAGGGGCAGATGCCGGACGCGCATCCGCTGGCGGCCGGCGTACTTGGACGGTCGGGAACGCCGATTGCCAGTTGGTTTATGAACGAATGCGATGTGATTTTGGCGTTCGGTTCGTCGTTTTCCAATCACACCGGCATCACATTGAAGCGGCCGATTATTCAGGTGGATTTCGAGCGCATGGCGTTGGGCAAGTTTCATGCGGTGGCGTTGCCGGTGTGGGGCGAGATTGCGACCACCGCAAAGTTGTTAAGCGAAGCGGTGGACGGCGATGCCGACATCGACACCGTCGACCAGCGCGCCGAAGTCGCCGAGCGGTGGAACATCTGGCGCGAAGAAAAACGCAGCCGCCGCCAAGACGACCGCGGCAACGGTTTAAACTCCGCGGTCATCTTCGATGCGTTAACCCGGTTGATTCCGGATAACGCGATTATCGCCGTCGATGTCGGCAACAACACTTATTCATTCGGGCGTTATTTCGAATGCGCGCGGCAGTCGGTGTTGATGTCCGGTTATCTCGGCTCCATCGGCTTTGCGTTGCCGGCCGCGCTCGGCGCATGGGCCGCGACCCAGGACTTCGACGCGTTGCGCGGCCGCCCGGTGGTGTCCATCAGCGGCGACGGCGGTTTCGGCCAATACATGGTGGAATTCACCACCGCGGTTAAATACCGCATGAACATCACCCACATCGTTCTCAACAACAACCAGTTGGGGAAAATCAGCAAAGAACAACGCGCCGCCGAATGGGAAGTGTGGCAGACCGCGTTGCACAACCCCAACTTCGCCGCTTACGCCAAGTTATGCGGCGGCTTCGGCGCGCGCGTCACCGGCGCCGCGCAACTCGATGCGGCGGTGGAAAAAGCGCTCGCGCACAACGGCCCCGCGCTGGTGGAAGTCATGTCCGACCCGGACTTGGTTTGATTGCGGGGAACGCGCCATGAGCATCGAAATTATCACCGCGTTGGCGGTGTTCACCTTGGCCGGTTCCATCACGCCGGGCCCGAACAACTTGATGCTTCTGACCTCCGGCGCGACTTTCGGCTTTCGCCGCAGCGTGCCGCATATCTCCGGCGTCATCATCGGATTTTTGTTGTTGGTGATTTTAGTCGGCTTGGGATTGATGCAAGTGTTCGCCGCTTTCCCCGCCAGTTATGTCGCGCTGAAATACGCCAGCATCGCGTATCTGTTGTTCTTGGTGTGGAAAATCGCCACCGCCGCGCCGCCGGATGCCGATGCCGGCGTTGATGCCGGCGCCGGTGCCGAGGCGCCGCGCAAGAGTCGGCCGCTGACTTTTTGGCAAGCCGCGTTGTTTCAGTATGTCAATCCGAAAGGCCTGGCGTTTTCGTTGGCCGCCATCAGCGCCTATACGCCGCCGTCGCGGCCGTTGTACAGTGTGTTCGTGGTCGCGGCGGTTTTTACCGTCGCCAACACGCTGTCGACATGTACATGGACCGCGGCCGGTGTGCAGGCGCGCCGCTTGCTGTCGGACCCGGTTAAACTGCGCGTGTTCAACATCACGGTCGCGGTACTGTTGGCCGGTTCGTTGTATCCGATTTTGTTTGTTTGACGCGCGCGGTTGCACCGGTTCAGCATGACCACCATCAACTTCATTCTCGCCGACGGTAGTCGGCATGCCATCGACGCCGACGACGGTGAGGTGGTCATGCGCGTGGCCGTGCGCAACAATTTCGACGGCATCCTCGCCGAATGCGGCGGCGCATGCAGTTGCGCCACTTGCCATGTGCATATCGACAAAGCATGGCTCGACAAACTGCCGCCGAAAGACGAACTGGAAACCGAGATGCTCGACTTCGCCGAAGGCGTGGACGACACCAGCCGCTTGAGTTGCCAAATCAAAATCACCCCGCAGTTGGACGGCTTGATTGTGCATGTGCCGGAATCGCAGTATTAAATGCGGCGATTGGACGGCGCGCGCCGGCTCGATGGATGCGATGTTTGCGTCGACGGTGATGCGCGCCGGAGTTAACCGTTAACCGTTAACCGCTCAACGCCTCGATGACAAAAACCAAACACGCGGACGATTCGCAACCGCTGTGGCGACTGTCGCCGCATGCCATGCGCGGCACCGCGATGCACCGTTTCATGCAGCAAACTTCGGCGCGGCATGGTTTTGCGCCGGAGTATGATGCGCTGTATCGATGGAGCATCGACGAACGCGCGGCGTTCTGGTCCGCGTTGTGGGAATTCACCGCAGTGCGCGCCAGCCGGCGTTGCGAGTGCGCGTTGGAAAACGCTGACGCGATGCCCGGCGCGCAATGGTTCACCGGCGCGCGGTTGAACTTTGCGGAGAATTTGTTGCGTTATCGCGACGACCAAACCGCCATCCTATTCAGCGGCGAAGACGAAACCAACATCCGCGAAATCACTTACCGTCAACTGTACGCGGAAGTCGCGCGCGTAACCGCCGGCTTGCAATCGCTCGGCGTGCAACCCGGCGACCGCGTGGCATGCTACTTGCCGAATTGCCCGGAAGCCATCATCGCCATGCTGGCAGCGGCGGCCCTCGGCGCGGTGTGGTCATCCTGCTCGCCGGACTTCGGCGTCAAAGGCGTGCTGGAAAGATTCGCGCAAATCCAACCGCGCGTGTTGTTCGCCGCCGACGGTTACCGCTACAACGGCAAAGCGTTCGACAAACGCGATGCGGTAACTTCGGTGGCCGCGGGTTTGGATAACTTGGAATGCGTGGTGACGGTGCGGTTCTTAAACGATGCGCCGGATTGGTCCGCGTTGCGCAACCAACACCGTGTGATTTCGTTCAATGAATTCGGCGCAACAAAAAATCCCGCAACAAAAAACCCCGCGGATAAAACCGGCGCCGCGGATAAAATCCCCGACATCAACTTCGCGCAACTGCCATTCGACCACCCGCTGTACATTCTTTACTCCTCCGGCACCACCGGCGCGCCCAAGTGCATCGTGCATGGCGCGGGCGGCACGCTGCTGCAGCACTTGAAAGAACATCAACTGCACACCGACATCGGCCGCGCCGACCGCATGTTTTTCTTCACCACCTGCGGCTGGATGATGTGGAACTGGCTGGTCAGCGGTTTGGCGAGCGGCTGCGCGTTGGTGTTGTATGACGGCGCGCCGCTGTTCCCGGACCCCGGTAGATTGTGGCGACTGGCAGAGCGCGCCGGCATCAGCGTATTCGGCGCCGGCGCACGGTATTTTGCGTCGCTGGCGAAAGCCGGCGCGCGGCCCGGCGCGCAGCATGACTTATCGAAATTGCGCGCGGTGTTGTCGACCGGCTCGCCGTTAGCCGCGGAAAGTTTTGATTACATTTACCGTCGCATAAAATCCGACTTGCTGCTGGCCTCGGTGTCCGGCGGCACCGACATCGTCTCGTGTTTTGTACTCGGCAACCCGCTGCGGCCCGTATATCGCGGCGAAATCCAAGGCCCCGGCCTCGGCATGGCGGTGGACATCTTCGACGCCGGCGGCCGCTCGTTGCGCGAACAGCGCGGCGAGTTGGTGTGCGTCAAACCGTTCCCAAGCATGCCGTTGGGATTCTGGAACGAACCGGACGGCCGCCGTTATCACGACGCGTACTTCGCAAGATTCGACAATGTTTGGGCGCACGGCGACTACGCCGAAATCACCGCGCGCGACGGTGTCGTCATCCACGGTAGGTCGGACGCGGTGTTGAACCCCGGCGGCGTGCGCATCGGCACCGCGGAAATCTACCGCCAAGTGGAAAAGGTCGACGAAGTGCTGGAAAGTTTGTGCATCGGCCAAGCGTGGGAAGGCGACACGCGCATCGTGTTGTTCGTCATGCTGCGCGACGGCGCGACCTTGACCAACGAATTAAAAACGCGCATCCGCGACACCATCGCCGCCAACACCAGCCGCCGCCACGCGCCCAAAAAAATCATCGCCGTCCCCGACATCCCGCGCACCCTCAGCGGCAAAATCGTCGAGTTGGCGGCGCGCAAAGCGGTGCACGGCGAAGCGGTCGAGAACACCGAAGCCCTCGCCAACCCCGAAGCGCTGCAACACTTCCGCGGCTTGGCTGAGTTGCAAGAAGCATAAAGATTTGCCGGCGCGCAGCGCTATTTTGAATCGCCGGCCATAGCCCACCCGCCGCCATGCGCAGTCCCCCACCCCGTCACGCCCGCAATCCCCACCCGTCACGCCCGCGATTTGTTAAGCGGGCGTCCACCGTCCCTCGCGGGTTAAATCATCCATCACTTCGACAATCGACTCGCGCAGGGTCGCGACTAAGGTGTCGATGTTGTCGCGGGTTAAAATCAACGGCGGCGACAGGACATTGAGATGGCCAATCGGCCGCACTAATACGCCGCGTTTTTGGGCCGCGTCGGCGATGCGGTCGCCGACGCGAATGTCGTCCGCCAACAACGCTTTGCTTTGTTTGTCCGCGACATTTTCCACGCACAGCATGAAATGACTGCCGCGCACATCGCCGACCAAGTCGAGGTCGGCGAGAGTCGCCAACTGTGATTCAAAATAGGGGCCGAGCGCGCGCACATGCCCGCATAAATCTTCGCGCTCGATGATTTCGATGTTCTTCAAACCCGCGGCGCAGCACACCGGATGGCCCGAGTAGGTGAAGCCGTGCGTCAACAACGCGCCTTCGGCCTGCGGCGTGCTGATGACATCGTAGAATTCATCCGACAAAATGGTCGCGGACAACGGCGCGTACGCGGACGACAACCCTTTGGCGCAGGTGATGATGTCCGGCACGATGTTGAACACCGATTCCGACGCGAAGAAGTGACCGAGCCGGCCGAACCCGGTGACCACTTCGTCGGCGACATACAACACATCGTATTTGCGGCACACTTCCAACATGCGCGGATGATAATCCGGCGGCGCGACGATAACGCCGCCCGCGCCCATAATCGGCTCGGCGAACAACGCGGCCACATTGTCGGGGCCGAGCGCGGTGATTTTGTCTTCGAACTCGCGCACTAATTCGTCGCAAAATTCTTGCGCCGACATGCCAGGCGGCCGGCGGTAAGTGTTGGGCGCGGAGATGCGCTGGATTAAACCGTCGTCGATGATGTCGAAGCCTTGGTGGTCGAAGTCCACGCCGGTCAGCGACATTGCCATGTAGGTGCTGCCATGGTAACCGTCGCGGCGGGTGATGATTTTCTTTTTGGTTTTCTTGCCGAGACGGTTGAAGTAATAATGAATCATGCGCACCGCGGTGTCGTTCGCCATCGAACCGCCGGTGCCGAATTGAATGTGCGACAAACCGCGCGGCGCCAAGTCGGACAACTTATGCGCCAACTCGGCCGCGGGAATCGAAGTGTGCGCGCCGAACGACGAGTAATAAACCATCTTCTCGGCTTGCGCGGCCATCGCGTCGGCGATTTCCCGCCGCCCGTAGCCGACATTGACGCACCACAACCCGCCGATGCCGTCGAGATACCAGTTGCCGTCCGAGTCGCAAACAAACGCGCCCTCGGCGTCGGCCAACACCAGCGAACCGGTGTCCTCAAAAGTGGCGAAGTCGGTCCACGGATGCACCTGATGCGCGATGTCTTTGCGGCGAATAGCCGGCGTGTCGTAGGGTTTGGGCATGATGATTTGCGCGTGTAAAAATGTGTTAGATTGACCGGTCGAGTGATTTCGCACTTGACACTTTAACCGTTGGATTACCGGAACATCACGATGCTTGCCCACGGTGAATCCCGCCACCCGCCCGCCGCCATACCTTGGGGCATCGACAATGATTACGCCCGCTTGCGCGATGTGCTGCTCGGCCGGCCAGTATACTACCGCTGGGTCGACGCCGGGCCGATTATCGCCCGCACGCTGCAAAATCAGCACCAAACCGGCGTCGCTTTCGACGCGGAATTGGCCGCCGCGCAGCACGCGGAAATGGTGCGCGTCTATGAGACGGCCGGCGTCGCCTGCCACTATCTCGACGCGGACGAGGCCCTGCACCGCAACTTCTTCGCCCGCGATTCCAGCGTGATGACTCCGTGGGGCGCGCTCATCTGCCACATGCAACTGAAATGCCGGCGCGCCGATTATGTCACCGCGATTCGGTTTTACCAGCAACACCGCATTCCGATTTGGAAATACGCCACCGCCGGGCATTTCGAGGGCGGCGATTTCGTCATCCTTGAGCCCGGCCTGGCGCTCATCGGCTACTGCGGCGAGCGCTCCGAAAAAGCCGGCGCCGAGCAAGTGGCGGGCTGGGTGCGCGAGGAAGGCTGGGAAGCGCAAGTGGCGCCGATTTCGCGCGAATTCGTTCACATGGACGGCCTGGTCGTGCCGCTGGCGCCGAAGTTGTTGGTCGCCTGCGTGGATGCGCTTGAGGATTGGCTGGTGGACTGGTTGCGCGGCAAAGGGTTTGATTTCATCGAAGTCGGCTACGGCGAGGCGAAAAATCTCGGCGTCAATCTGGTCAGCCTGGGCGATCGGCGCGTACTGGCGATGAAAGGATGCGAGCAACTCATCAGCCAACTGCGCGCGCGCAACTACGAGGTTTTCGCGCCGGATATGTCGATGTTCACACTCGGCGGCGGCGGTGTCCATTGCCTGTGCCAAGCCCTGCGGCGCGACGCCGCGGATGCGGTATGATATGTCGGCTGATACGCTGGTTGCGGTGCCGTCCGCCGATGGGATTAGCCACAACGAAGTCGAATCCGCCGAACCAAAATACATTGAGACCGGCGCGAATGCCCTGTTGCACGCGACATTGCAATTGACCTACGGTGTAGAATAATGGGCGTAACCTCAACCGTTAAAATCGAGAGAAGTCGATGGATTATCAACAAGCGAAAAGTGAAGCACCGAAACATCTTGCTGTTTTGGAGCGACATCTTGGCGAATCCGGTTCGGCGGAGGAAATTTATTTTTCGTACGAAATTATTGCGTGCGCATTCCCCTCACCTACACCGCACCCCGATTCTTTTGATTACAATTTTGTAGAACACAAAGAGTTAACGCCATGGGCGAAAAAGAAAGGATGGGATGTGGAACAAATTTCACGCGACGAAGTGCGCTTCACAAAAATATCGGAGTAAGCGCAAACTTGGATTCGCCTCGCAAGCGCAACTCCGCCCGCGGGAAAAGGCGGGTTGCGATAACGCAAATGTTTGACTAAAACAAAGCGCGTTGCTTCAGAGATGCGGGTCGTTTTTTACGAGAACGGATTCGACGTTTCCGGATGTGTTTTTTGCTGTTTGGAAGCGGCTCGTAAATTTCCACAGGCACATCCATCTCGTCCAGATACTTTTCCATTAGCGGTCTTACCTGTTTCCAGTCCAGCCCGCCCAAACTGCACCCCAATGCGGGCATCGCCAGCGAACGGATGCCCCATTTTTTGTAGTTTTCAGTGAGGTGTTGCAATCCGCTTTCCAGCCACTCGATTTGCGATGGATTTCGCCAGTGCCGTTTGGTCGGGAAGATGAGCACCCAGCGCGCGGATTCATCCGCCGGTTTCCAGCAATACGGCTTGCCAATCAGCACGCGCTTCTCCTCGCATCTTTGCTTGTAGTCGGCAAACATTTCCGGGTAACGCGACTTGAATTCCTTGGCGATGCCTGCGCCCATAACCCCCACGGTGTTCACCGCGTTGCATAAGGTTTGCGCGTTGCTGTCGAACAGGTTCCTGCGCTTTAATGAGATGTTTTGCTTTTTCACTTTACCAAATGCCTTTTTCTGTCAAAGAATTTTCGACAAAAATTTTACCCGACCATGAAGCATGTTCCAGGATTTTTCCTACTTTTGACCACCCTTCGGCAAGTCGAGATTGAAAATAGATGCCCCGAATATAAAATGCATCGCATTCTTTCGGTACAAAGATTTCTGATGACCTGATGTCCGGCCAATCCCTTCCAGATCGATCTTCCCCCCAGGCAGAAAGGTCGCTATTGATGATTTCCCAATCCAATTTTTTCAAATCATCGGGGTTGGTGTATAAATTGGCTCCGTTTGCTGTTTTTCCATCAGAAAAACAAACCGCATCAAAATTTGCGACTTCGCTTGAAATTTTAAGCAAAATGACAGATTGATTATTGCCCCTCTTCGGTGAGACGCAAACATAAAGCATTGGAGTGTTATGAGCGAAATACAACGGGACATGTTGATGGACATTCGGAAAATTTTCCATTCGACCGCGTTGCACACGGTCAGAAGAGATGTCCACTTTTATGTGTTGCCGGGCCAAGTCGCGGCATAGAATCCCGCGCTCAAGTATGGATTCCAAATTCTCCAACGCGGTCAGATAAAAAAGGTTTTTCACACCTTTTTCGGTCAAGTGGTCGCTAAAATTCATCGTTTCCTCCTAACTATCGAGAAGTCGGTTGTCGCGCGAGTTGCACATGGACTCCCGTATTTCGGCGTTGACTAACGCCAACGGTCCTGCGCCAGCAAAAACGGCAATGTCGACTCACGGATGAATCCAGTGCGCGATGTTTTTGCGGCGGATGGCTACGGTGCCGTAGGTTTGCATAGCGATCATTGATTCGTTTCGATAGGTGATGCGCGGCGAGTTAACCCAAGCGGAGCGGCGCCATGGCCGGCCTACCCGCCGCCATGGCGCTCGCGGCCGGCCGAATTGGCATGCGCCAAACGCTCGGCAAGCCATACTTTGATAATCGACTGCCGGGTGACACCGAGTCGATTGGCTTCGCGGTCCAGAGACGCGAGCATCCAGACGGGAAAATCGACATTCACCCGTTTTTGCGCTTGGTTGGGACGGCTGGCTCTCGATAAGTCGAGATACGGCGTGATGTCTTCGCCGCGGTCAAATGCCGCGTCAAACTCTTTGGCTTTCATAAAGTTGCACCTCTTTGGTCCGGGAACGACGAACCGATATAATCCGGACTTCGTCGTCTCTGAGCGTTACCACGGCCGACCAGTGTCTGCCGCGGAGTTTTCCGATGAGCAAGGTTCGTGCTTCGCCCGTGGTGGGTCGCGCGGGGATTTTGAGCAAGTCCGGGTCGTTCCACAACGCTTGAGCGTCGATAAAACTGATGCCGTGCTTGTCAAGATTGGCTCGACTCTTTCGTTCATCGAATTGGAATTTCACCATGATGCATGGAAAATAGCCGATAAAAAACGGCAATTCAAGATATTTCCAAATTTTTTTCTTGACGAAATCCGCATCTGAATCTATCATTCGCCGACTTCAACTCGACCGCCGAGGCGCATCATGGCAAACCTATCCACCATCGCCAAGCAAAAGAAAATCCGTTATTTCCTCATCAGTTTTGTCGACTTGTTCGGCGTGTTGCGGGCGAAGTTGGTGCCGGCGCGGGCCATCGGCGGCATGCAGAAAGAGGGCGCGGGGTTCGCCGGGTTTGCGGCCTGGCTGGACATGACGCCGGCGCATCCGGATATGTTTGCGCTGCCGGATCCGGACAGTTTGATTCAACTGCCGTGGCGGCCGGAAGTCGGCTGGCTGGCCGGCGATTTGTACATGGACGGCGCGCCGGTGGCCGCGTCGCCGCGGGTCGCGCTGAAAGCGCAAATCGACAAGGCGCGCCAAGCCGGCTACCGCATGAAAACCGGCGTGGAGTGCGAGTATTTTTTGCTCGCGGCGGATGGCGACGGCGACGCGATTCGCATCGCCGATGCGCGCGACACGCAGGCGAAGCCGTGCTATGACCAGTCGGCGCTGATGCGGAGATATGATGTGGTGTCGGCGATTTGCGACAGTATGCTCGCGCTCGGCTGGGGGCCGTACCAAAACGACCACGAGGATGCCAACGGCCAGTTCGAAATGAACTGGGATTATGACGACTGCCTGCGCACCGCCGACCGTCATGTGTTCTTCAAGTACATGGTGCGGCAAATCGCCGAAAACCATGGCCTGCGCGCGACTTTTATGCCGAAACCGTTCGCGCATTTAACCGGCAACGGTTGCCACGCGCATGTTTCATTGTGGGACAAGGCCGGCGGCAAGAATTTGTTTATGAACGCGCGCGACGAACTGGGGTTGTCGAAGTTGGCGTATCAATTTCTCGGCGGCATTATGGAGCATGTCGAAGCGCTGGCGTCGATTTTTAATCCGGCGGTCAACAGTTATAAACGCATCAACGCGCCGCGCACCGTGTCCGGCGCGACTTGGTCGCCGAATGCGGTGAGTTATTCCGGCAACAACCGCACGCACATGATTCGCGTCCCCGACAAAGGCCGGTTTGAACTGCGTTTAATGGACGGCGCCGCCAATCCGTATTTGATGCAGGCCGGCATTCTCGCCGCGGGCCTGGACGGTATCGCGCATCAACGCGACCCCGGCAAGCGGCTCGACATCAATATGTACACCGAGGGCCACAAAGCCAAAGGGCTGAAGAAGTTGCCGCTGAATTTGCTGGATGCGATTCGCGCCACCGAGAAAAACCACGCGCTGAAAGCGCAACTCGGCGCCGAGTTGGTGGAGAGTTATTGCAAGTTAAAGCGCGAGGAATGGAATGAATACACCCGCGCCATCAGTCAGTGGGAGTATGCGCATACGCTGGATTGTTGACGGTTCAGTCGTCCGCTTGCATGCCGTTGACCGCTTGGTCGACTTGGGTGTGCAGGCGTTCCAAGCGGGCGTTGAGTTGTTCGTTGTCGTCCAGCGATTCGCGCAGCGTCAGTAATTCATGGCTGATGTTGAGGCCGGCCATGATGGCGCAGCGGTCGATGCTGAGCACTTGCGCGCCTTTGGAGACGGCGCGCATTTGCCGGTCGAGATAAGCCGCGGCCTCGACCACGCCGCGGCTCTCATCCGGACTGCAGGCGACCGTGAACTCGCGCTGCATGATGCTGACTTTGACGCTTTGCTTTTCGCTCATGGAATTGGCGACGGTGACGGTCAGTCTTGCATGGACTGCAGGCGGGCCACGATTTGCCCGACGCGGCTGCGCGCGATTTTGTTTTTTTCCTGCAGCGATTTGAACTCTTGACGCAGCACGCGCGAGTCGCTGCGCAGCGTCTCGTTCTCGCGGTTTAAGTCCTCGGTCAGGCGAATCAAATCGGTGATGCGCCGCTCGAGTTTTTGGATGGTCTGTTGCACGGGAAAGATGCCGTTGGTGGTGGAATGCCGCGACTATAAATCCCCGGCCGGCGCGCGTCAAACGATTCCGGCAAAAATCGCAACCCGTCGAACGCCGCGACCCGCGACCGTCGCCCACCGCCGCGCGCCGGTACCCCACCGTCGCCGCTCCACCGTCGCCGGCCGCTCCACCGTCGCCGCCCACCGTCGTGCGCCGCCCACCGCCGCCGCCCGCGTTGCCCCCAGCCCGCGCGCGCATTAGAATAGCCGCGTCTTTTGTCCCGCCTTTTTATGAGGAATTCGCCATGCCCACCTGCCTCGTGGTCGGCGCCAGCCGCGGCATCGGCTTGGAACTCTGCCGCCAATTGGCCGCGCGCGGCGACCGCGTCATCGCCACCTGCCGCGCCCCGGCCGCCGATGAACTGGCCGGCCTCGGCGTCACCGTCATCGGCGGCGTCGATGTCGCGGATGCCGGCGCGGTCGCCAAGTTGGCGCACCAATTGACCGACACCAAAATCGACCAACTCATCCACAACGCCGGCATTCTCAGCCGCGAAACCTTGGACGACCTCGACTTCGAGCGCATCCTCGCGCAGTTCAAAGTCAACGCGCTGGGGCCGCTGCGCGTCGTGCATGCGCTGCAAGATTGCCTCGCGCCCGGGGCCAAAATCGGCATCGTCTCCAGCCGCGTCGGCTCGCTCGGCGACAACACCTCCGGCGGCATCTACGGCTACCGCATGTCCAAGGCCGCGGTGAACATGGCCGGCGTCAACCTCGCGCTCGACCTGCGCGCGCGCGGTGTCGCGGTGCGGTTGCTGCACCCCGGTTTGGTGGCCACCGAGATGACCGGCCGGCGCGGCATCGAGCCGGCCGAAGCGGCGCGCGGCCTCATCGCGCGGATGGACGAATTGCGCTTGGAAAACAGCGGCGAATTCCGCCACGCGGAGGGCCAAACGCTGCCGTGGTAGCGCAAAACCATGAACCCACGATGAACCCGCCCGCCCAAACCGCGCCCGATTCCGCATCCGAATCCGCGCCCGAATCCGCTTCCGAGCCGCCGGCCGGCCGCCGTTTCCACGCGCATATCTACGCCGACCTCGAGCGTCGCCTGCGCGCATCCAATTTCGGCGGCGGCGCGGCCGAGGCGCACGGCGTGTTGTGCGGCCTGACCTGCCGCGGCGTCGACGGCGAGAAGTTGCGCGTCAAGGCCGGCCTGTTGCGGTTGACCGGCGTCGCCGACTTCGAGTTAATCGCCGGCCTGCAGTCCCTGGCGGCCCGCGATTTGCGCGCCGATGACTTCCAATTCAACCTCCTCCTGCCGCACGACGACGCCGGCGCGGCGCCCAAAACCGCGGCCGTGGCCGACTGGTGCGGCGGCTTCGCGCAGGGGTTTTTGCACGACGGTGAGGCCGCGTTGGCGACTTGCCCGGCCGTGGTGCGCGAGGCTTTCGATGACATCATGGCCATCAGTTGCGCCGATGCGCCGCCGCCCAATACCGGCGACGGCGACGGCGGCGAGGCGGCGCTGCGGCAGTTGGCGGAAATCGAGGAATATTTGCGCGTCGCGGTGCAGTTGATTTTCGAGGAATTGAATCCGCCGGCGGGGGCGACAACCACGGCGGAGACCACGCCAGAAATTGCGCCCAAAACCGCGGCGAAACCCGCGCCGCAAACCCCACCGTCGCAAACCAAACCCGCGCCGGCATCGCCACCGTCGCAAACCAAATCCGCGCCGGAATCCCCACCCCAATGACCGCCCCCGACACCCGCATCCACCATCGCCGTCGCCAAGATTTAATGGCGTTCATGGACGGCGGCGTCGCGGTGCTGCCGACCGCGCCGCAGGTCGCGCGCAACGCCGATGTCAAGTTCCCGTTCCGCCCCGACAGCGATTTTTACTACCTCACGCATTTCCCGGAGCCGGAGGCGGTGGCGGTGTTGGCGCCGGGCCGGCCGGAAGGCGAATTCATCCTGTTCTGCCGCGAACGCGACCCCAAACATGAAGCGTGGGAAGGGCGGCTGCACGGCCTCGACGGCGCGCGCAACACCTTCGGCGCGGACCAAAGTTTCGGCATCGGCGAGTTGGACAAGCGCATGCCGGGGTTGCTGCAAAACCGCGAGCGCGTATTCGTCAGTATGGGCAAACGCGCCGATTTTGACGCCGATATTTTGCGCTGGGTCGGCGAGATTCGCGGCCGCCAGCGCGCCGGCGTCGACGCGCCCGGCGAGTTTGTACACCTCGGCCGCCTGCTGCACGAGATGCGCGTGATTAAAAGCAAGGACGAAGTGCAACTCATGCGCCGCGCCGCGCGCCTGACCGCGGCCGCGCACCGTCGCGCCATGCGCGCCGCCGCGCCGGGCAAATACGAGTATCAAATTCAAGCCGAGTTGGAATGCGAATTCCGCCTGCAAGGCAGCGAATGGCCGGCCTATCCGTCCATCGTCGCGGGCGGCGAGAACGCCTGCATCCTGCACTACACCGACAACCGCCGCCGACTGGAATCCGGCGATTTGCTGCTCATCGACGCGGGGGCGGAGGTCGACTGCTACGCCGCGGATGTGACGCGCACTTTTCCGGTCAACGGCAAATTCAGCGACGCGCAGCGTGCCGTTTATGAAGTGGTGTTGGCGGCGCAAAAAGTCGCCATCGACGCGGCGCGGCCGGAGGCGCCGATGAACGCCTACTACGACGCCGCCAACGCGGCGCTGCTCGACGGCCTCATCGACCTCGGTCTGCTGCGCGGCGCGCGCGATGAACTGCTGGAAAAAGACGCGGCGCGCCAATTCACCATGCACCGCGCCGGGCATTATCTCGGCATGGATGTGCACGATGTCGGCGACTACAAAATCGACGGCGCGTGGCGGCAACTGGAGCCGGGCATGGCGCTGACCGTCGAGCCGGGCATTTACATCAAACCCGCGCCCGGCATCGACCCGAAGTGGCACAACATCGGCGTGCGCATCGAGGACGACATCGTGGTCACGCGCGCCGGCAACGAGGTTTTGAGCGCCGATGCGCCGAAGGAAATCGCCGACATCGAGGCGGTGTGCGCGGGCGAATGATGGGGATGGAATCACCGTCGCCGGAGTCGTCGGGCGGGCCGGATTCACCGTCGCCGGATGCGCCGGCGGGGCCGGATTCACCGTCACCGGACTCACCGTCACCGGACTCACCGCACCGCCCCGATGTCATCGTCATCGGCGGCGGCTTGGTCGGCGGCGCGCTGGCGCTGGCGTTGGCGGCCGACGGCGCGGCCGTGGCGGTGGTTGAGGCCGCGCCCGCGGCCGCCCCGGCGCAACCGAGTTTCGACGCCCGCACCTTGGCTCTGACCGACAACGCGCGGCGGATTTTTGCCGGCCTCGGCGTGTGGGACGACATCGCCGCGCATGCCGAAGCGATTCTCGACATCCACATCTCGGAGCGCGGCGGTTGCGGCATGACGCATTTGAGTTGCGCCGATGTGGGCGGCGACGCGCTCGGCTATGTGGTGCCGAGCCGCGCCGTCGGCCAGGCGTTGCACCGTCGCCTGCGCGAACACCCGGCGGTCGAATTTCACTGCCCGGCCACGGCCGAGAACCTGCGGCAGGGTAGGGCGGAGGTCACCGTCTCGGTTTCCACCGCCGCCGACGGTTCCACGGCATCCGCCGCCGCTGCCGCCGAATCCACCGTCACCCTCGCCGCGCCGTTGCTCGCGCTCGCCGACGGCGGGCGGTCGAAATTAGGCGCGCAAACCGTCGGCCGCGCCGCCGCCACCGCCTACCGTCAGTGCGCCATCGTGTGCGTGGTGGAAACCGACCGCGCGCACCGCGGCCGCGCCTTCGAGCGATTCACCGCCGAAGGCCCGCTGGCGCTGCTGCCGCACAGCGCGCGCCGCTACGCGGTGGTCTGGAGCAGCGAATTAAAAAACGCCGACGCGCGCATGGCGTTGTCCGACGACGATTTTGTCGACGCGTTGCAAGCCGCTTTCGGCGACCGCGCCGGCAACTTCAGCCGCCCAACCGCGCGCGCCCGATACCCGCTGGAACACGGCGCGGCGGCGCGCCCGGCCGGCCGGCGCGTGGTCAGCATCGGCAACGCCGCGCACCGCGTCCACCCGGTCGCGGGCCAGGGTTTCAACCTCGGCCTGCGCGATGCCGTGGCGTTAGCGGCGGTGGTGGCGCAGGCGCGGCGCGAGAATCGCGACCTCGGTTGTGACGCGGTTTTGGCGCAATACGCGGAATTGCGGCGGCGCGAAACCGCGCGGGTCGGCGCATTCACCGACGGCTTAATTCGCGTCTTCGGCAACCGCGCGCCGGCCATGCGGTTGGTGCGCAACCTCGGCCTCGCGGGCTTGGAATTCTGCCCGCCGGCCAAGCGGTTTTTGCTGCGGCGGACCATGGGCGCGGCGGCCATGACGGAATTGGCCGCCTTGGCCGGCGCGCGTTGATTGCGTCGCATGGCGCGGCAATTCGACATCGTGGTGGTCGGCGGCGGCTTGGTCGGCGCGGCCGCGGCCGGCTTGTTCGCCGCCGACGGTTTCGATGTGGCGGTGGTTGAGCGCGGCCGCGGCGGTTCTGGCGGCGACGGTGGTGGCGGGGCCGGCGACGGGGGCGACGGTGCCGGCGACGGTACCGATGACGGCGCCGACAGCCGCGTCAGCGCCATCAACCTGGCGGCGGCCGCGTTGTTCAAGCATCTGGACGCGTGGCCCGGCGATGCGACGGTGTGCGCGTACCGGGCCATGAAAGTGTGGGACCGCAACACCTCGGCAAAAATCGCGTTTCGCGCCGCGGACTTGGGCCGCGACCGCCTCGGCAGCATCGTGGAAAACCGCGTGTTGGTCGCCGCGCTGCGCGAAAAACTCCGCGCCCACGCGCGCGTCGCGTGGCTGGACGACACCGAAATCACCGCCATCGACGCGCGCGGCGCGGCGTTGCGGGTGGAGTTGTCCGGCGAGACGCTGGAGACGCAACTGTTGGTCGGCGCGGACGGCGCAAACTCCAAAGTGCGCGAACTGGCCGGCATCGCGACCGCGCGCCGCGACTTCGGTCAGGACGCCATCACGGCCACCGTCACCGTCGCCGAGCACCGTCACACCGCATGGCAATGCTTCCTCGACACCGGGCCGGCCGCGCTGCTGCCGTTGGCGGACGGTCGGTGCGCGTTGGTGTGGTCATGCGCGCGCGGCTTGGCGGATGAATTAATGGCGCTGCCGGCGGAAGATTTTTGCGCGCGACTGCAGGCGGGGTTTGCCGGCGGGGGTGGTGGGGGTGGTCGAATCGGCGACAAATTCGGCGACAAACACGGTCGACTCTGCGACAAATTTGGCGGCGAATTTGGCGATGAAATCGGCGATGAATTCGGCAGCCAACTCGGCGCAATCACCGACTGCGGCTCCCGCCGCCGCTTCCCGTTAGTGCAGCATCACGCCGATTCCTACCTCGCGGCCTCGGCCCCGGTGGCGCTCATCGGCGACGCCGCGCACGCCATTCACCCGCTGGCCGGGCTCGGCGCGAACATCGGCTTGGTCGACGCCGCGGCCCTGGCCGAGGTCGTGAGCCAATCTCGCGCGCGCGGCGCCGGCCCCGGCAAATACGCCACCCTGCGCCGATACGAACGATGGCGGCGCGGCGAAAACGCGGCCGTGGTCCAGTTCATGGCCGGCTTCCACGACCTGTTCCGCAGCCGCGCGCCGGCGGCCAAAATCGCGCGCGCGGCCGGGTTCAATTGCGCCGACCGTTCGCCGCCGTTGAAGGCCGCGCTGGCCGGCTGCGCCACCGGTTTGCGCGGCGACCTGCCGAAAGTTTGCCGCGGTGTATAATGCCGGCCGCGCTCGCGCCGGTTGTTCCCCGCGCCACCGACCGTCGCCAACCGTTGCCGCCCATCGCCCGCCATTTCCGCGCCACCGACCGTCGCCGCGCGCCCGCCGATTCCGCCGCTCCCGGTTCGCCGCCGCCCATGCCTGACCGCCATTCCACCCTCACCCAAGCGGGCCTGAAAACCACCCGCCCGCGCCTCAGAGTGCTGTCGGTGCTGGAAAACAGCGCGGTGCGGCACATGGCGGCGGAGGATGTCTACAAAATCCTGTTGGGCGATGAGGAGTCCATCGGCCTCGGCACCGTGTATCGCGTGCTGACCCAGTTGGAAGGCGCGGGCTTGGTCATTCGCCACAACTTCGAGGGCGAGCGCGCGGTGTTTGAGTTGAACGACGAATCGCATCACGACCACATGGTGTGCATCGCCTGCGGCGGCGTGACCGAGTTCTACGACCAGCGCATCGAGGAGCAGCAGGAAAAAGTCGCGCGCGCGCACGGCTTCGTTATCCACGACCACGCGCTGACTTTCTACGGCAAATGCAAGCACTGCGCGGACGGGGAGTCGGCGGCGGCGGGGAATTCGTCCACCGTCGCAGCGAGCAAACCGTCACCGAAATCATCGACTCAACCGTCGACAAAATCATCGACTCAATCGTCGCTCAAACCATCGACAAAACCGTCGCCAAAACCGTCACCCAAACGCGCAACCAAATAACCGCCGATGCCCACTCTCATCACCGGCTCGTTCGCCTACGACACCATCATGGTGTTCCGCGACCGATTCGCCAACCACATCCTGCCCGAGCATGCGCACATTCTCAATGTGTCGTTCTTGGTGCCGGAGTTGCGCCGCGAGTTCGGCGGCTGCGCCGGCAACATCGCCTACAACCTGAAACTGTTGGGCGGCGAGCCGCTGCCGATGGGCGCGGTGGGCCGCGACTTCGCGCCGTATCGCGCGTGGCTGCAGGAAAACGACATTCCGCTCGACTTCGTTACCGAAGCGCCCGGCGAATTCACCGCGCAAGCGTTCGTCACCACCGACCGCGACAACAACCAAATCACCGCCTTCCACCCCGGCGCGATGGCGTTCGCGGAACAGAACCGCGTTGGCGATGTTGGCGATGCAATCGACCTCGGCATCGTCGCGCCGGACGGCCGCCAAGCCATGTTGGACCACGCCGCGCAGTTCGCGGCCGCGGGCATTCCGTTCATCTTCGACCCGGGCCAGGGCCTGCCGATGTTCGACGGCGATGAATTGCGCGCGTTCATCAAGCAAGCCGGTTATGTCGTGGTCAACGACTACGAGTCGGAGTTATTGCGCGACAAAACCGGCTTGCAGTTGGCGCAAATCGCGGCGCAAGTCAAAGCATTAATTATCACCCGCGGCGGAGATGGCGCGGATATTTATGTGGGTGGGGGTGGCGACGACGGGTCCGGCGATGGTGGCGACGGCGGCGACGGTGTCGGCAGTGGCGTTGGCGGCGACGCGGCCGGGATTGCCGGGGCCGGCGATGCCGGGGACGACAAAGGCGTTTCCGGCGATGGCGTTGACGATGGCGCTGTTGGCAGAGGGGAAAATGGCGTTTCCGATGGCGGCGCGCCGATTCACATCGACGCGGTGCGCGTGAGCGAAGCCCGCGACCCCACCGGCTGCGGCGACGCCTTCCGCGCCGGCCTGCTGTACGGCATCGCCCGCGGCCTGGACTGGCGCGCCTGCGGCCAAATCGCCTCGCTCATGGGCGGCATCAAAGTCGAGCACCACGGCACCCAAAACCACCGCTTCACCCACCCCGAATTCGAAGCCAGATACCACAAAAACTTCGCCACCAAAATTCGCCTCGGCGACTGACGGAGAGCGCGCGACAGCGCGAGGGGCCGTCATTCCGTGCGGTTGGAAAATGCCGGGGGCCGTCATTCCCGCTTGGACGCGGGAATCCAGATGCCACGGATGGCAAATTAACCGACGCGATGATGCCACATTTGAATCGCCGGCCGCGCCCCCACTCGTCACACCCGCAGTCCCCCTCCTGCCACGCCCGCAGGTTGTTAAGCGGGCGCGCACCCACTGCCACTCCGGCGACAACCGCCCAACTGCCACTCCGGCAACAGCCGGAGTCCAGCGTCTTTTCTTTCCCACCCCCACCCAAAACCTGCTACACTCCCCTCAACGAATCATTCGTTTGCGTCCATCAACGCAACGGTGATTTATTTCTACACCAACTTTCAACCTCCACCGGAGAGAACCAATGACCAATCGAGTCAGGATGACGCGCGCCGGCAGCGGCGCGTCCACCGCTTCGAAAGCGTCGAGAGCATCCATGTCGAAAGCAACCGTCGCATCGAAAGCGTCGAAAGCAACCACGTCGAAAGCAACCGTCGAATCGAAAGCATCGAAATCATCCACGCCGAAAGCATCTGCATCGAAAGTATCCGCGTCGAAATCATCTGCATCGAAATCATCCGTCGCAACATCATCCACAAGCAAACGCAAATCAAACGCGAACTCAAGCAATCGCCAACGCCAACCCAACACCGTAAACGCCGCGCACTTTGCCGCGACTAAAA
>JAPPPS010000137.1 GCA_028817405.1 Gammaproteobacteria bacterium | reverse complement strand
GAAGCGTAGCGACTATATTCCTCACCGATACGGAATCCAGAGTCTTTAATTGAACCGACGAGCAAGCAACGAAAAGCAAAGACTCTGGATTCCCGCTTAAAAACCTGCGGGAATGACGGCCCCCGGCATTTTCCGGCCCTCGTTGGCGCTTCGCGCCGGTAGTTAAAGACTCTGGACTCCGGTTGCCACCGGCGTGGCGATTGATGGTGCCGAAGGCGGGACTCGAACCCGCACGGATTGCTCCACTGCCCCCTCAAGACAGCGTGTCTACCAGTTCCACCACTTCGGCATGCGGTTATTGCGGGGCCGCGGGGATGTCGGTCGCCTCGCCGGCCGGCTCAATCACGGTGTCCGCGGCCGGGTCGGTTGCATCGTCGCCGGCCGGCGCGCCCAAGTCGGTGACCGATTCGCCGGTTACGCTGGCCGCGTCGCCGCCTTGGTGGGTGTAGATATACGCCAGCGTCAAACTGGACAGGAAAAACACCGTCACCAAGCCCGCGGTGGCGCGGCTTAAAAAGTTCGCCGAGCCGCGCGCGCCGAACAGCGTCTCGGCCGAGCCGCCGCCGAAAGCCGCGCCCATGTCCGCGCCTTTGCCGCGCTGCAGCAGGACTAAAATGACGATGGCGACCGCGACCAACAGGTGCGCCACGAGCAGGATATTGGTGAGCATGGAAGGGATTCCTGTGAGGGTTAAAGGCGTTATGCGGCGGTGGCGGGGGCGGCGGTGGAGGCCGTGGTTGCGCCGGCGCCGGCGTTTTTGGCCGCGCCGGCGACCGCGCCGGCGGCATCGCCGGTGACCGCGCCTGCGGCCGCGGCCACCGTCGCCGCTTTGCAGATGGCCAAAAAGTCCGCGGCGTTCAGCGACGCGCCGCCGATGAGGCCGCCGTCGATGTCCGGTTGCGCCAGCAAGCCCGCGGCGTTGCCCGGCTTCATACTGCCGCCGTACACAATGCGGCAGTCAGCCAGGCGCGCATCGAAAGCGGCCAAGCGCGCGCGGATGAAATGGTGCGCATCTTGCGCTTGCGCCGGCGTGGCGGTCAGGCCGGTGCCGATTGCCCACACCGGTTCGTATGCGATGACGATTTCGGTGCGCGTGGCCTGTGCTTTCGCGTCAACGCCGTCCAGCGCCGCCAACAGCGCGTCCACCTGCCGCCCGAGCACCGCCTCGGTGTCGCCGGCTTCCCGCTGCGCGCGGGTCTCGCCGACGCACAATATTGGGCGCAAACCGAACGCCAGCGCCGCGACCGCTTTGCGCGCCGCCAATTCGTCGCTCTCGGCGTATAACGCGCGGCGCTCCGAATGCCCGACGATGACATAGCCACAGCCGGCGTCCGCCAACATGCGCGCCGAAGTCTGGCCCGTGAATGCGCCGTCGTCGGCCGCGTCCACATCCTGCGCGCCGACTTGGATGGCGCTGCCGGCCAACGCGTCAACCACGCCCGCAATCAAAACATGCGGCGGGCAAATGACGATTTCGGCGACGGGAGCGGCGGTGGTGGAATCGGCGGCGGAATCGGCGATGGCATCCACGGCGGAATCGGCGGCGGAATTGGCGGCGGCGGGTGTGGATGAATCGGTGTCGCCGACGGTCGCGCGTGGCGACAAGCCGGCCGCAATATCCGCGCACAACGTCGCGGCGAACGCCCGAGCGCCGTTCATCTTCCAGTTCCCCGCCACCAAGTTGCGCCGCACCGCGAGTCCCCCGTTTGGAGTTGCCAATTAGTGCCGATTGAATGCCGATTGCGCCGACCGCAAACCCGCGCCCGACGCATGAAAGCCGCCAATAATAACCGCCACCGAGGCTGAAAGCAACGCGGAGGCGGATGATTGTGCGCCCCAACGCCCGCATTTTTGTGGTATCTTGCGGGCATGAAGTTCTTCAACCTGAAAAACCTGATGGCCAGCGGGCGGCAGTGCGGCGTGGCGTTTATCATCGCCGCCGTCGTTCACGGCTTTCTAACCACCGGCCCCGCCGTCGAGGCGATGGTCACCGGCGCTGTCGGCATCGCCTTGCTTCTCGTCAACAGCATCCAGTCGCCCGGAGGTAATTCCCAATGAGCACCCCAACCCTGGTTATCATCATGGTCTCGACCATTCTCATCGCCATAGTCGCCGCCGGTCTTATCGCCGAGTACCGAGACGCCAAGCGCAGGCCATCGAAATGAGCACCCCAACCCTGGTCATCATCATGGTCTCGACCATTCTCATCACCGTCATCCTCGCCGGTGTCATCTCCGAGTACCGAAGCGCCAAGCGCCGGCAGTCGCGCCCGCCGGCCGCCGGTCGTGTTATACTCCCCCATTCCCATCACCATCAGCAAGGAGACCAGAAATGAACGCCAAATTTGACACCCTCAGCGCCGCCAAGGGATTTTCGCGGGCCGGTTTCAGCGCCGGGCAGGCGGAGTCGCTGGCCGGCCGCTTCGCCGGGTTCGAGAACAACATGGCGACCAAGGAAGACATTCGCAGCATTAGAGCCGACATGGCGACCAAGAAAGATGTCCGGGTGTTGTGGGGCATCATCTTCGGCGTGGTGGTGCCGCTGCTGCTGTTGAACACCGGGATTTCCATTACCATCGCAATGTCCCTTTTCCAGAGCCAATGAAACTCGTCCCCCTGCGCCACCTCGACACCCTCGCCGCTTTCAAGGATTTCACCAAAATCTTCGGCGCGGCCAGGGCCGACGCCCTTGCCACCGCCATCGGCAAAGTGCAGCGCGACCCCGATGCCGCGCCGCAGGCCGTCGCCGACCTCCAGCGCGCCGGTTTTACCCGCCCGCAGGCCGAGGAAGTCGTGCGTCAGACCATCATCGTCGCCACCGGCGAAACCCCGCCGGCCGAGTTGCTGGCGCGCCGTGCTACACTCCCCCATTCCCATCACCATCAGCAAGGAGACCAGAAATGAGCAACGATTTTGATGCGCTTGCCGCCGCCAAGCGGATGCGGCAGGCCGGATTCAGCGACCGGCAGGCGGAAGCGGTGGCCGCCGGCCTTGCCGAGTCGCGTAGCGGCATGGCGACCAAGGAAGACATTCGCAACATGGCGACCAAGGAAGATGTCGCCCATTGCTGGCAGGTTATGCTTGGCATCATCGTGCCGTTTCTGGTGCTGATTCTCGGCGTGCTTTTAACCAAGTAACCGCGCGGAAATTCTCCATGAAACTCACCCCCATCCGCGAAATCAACACCCTTGACGCCTACCACAAATTCGAGGCGGTTTTCGACGAGGCCAAGGCCGACGCCTTGGCCACCGCGATCGGCAAAGTGCAGCGCGACCCCGAGGCCGCGTCGCAGGCCGTCGCCGACCTCCAGCGCGCCGGTTTTACCCGCCCGCAGGCCGAGGAAGTCGTGCGTCAGACCATCATCGTCGCCACCGGCGAAACCCCGCCGGCCGAGTTGCTGGCGCGCCGTGCTACACTCCCCCACTCTCATCACCATCAGCAAGGAGACCAGAAATGAACAACGGCTTTGACGCCATCGCCGCCACCAGGCAACTGAAGCAGGCCGGATTCAACGGCCGGCAGGCGGATGCAATGGTTGACACGATTGCCAAGTCGCAGAGCGGCATGGCGACCAAGGACGATGTCGCCCATTGCTGGCGGGTCATGCTCGGCATTTTGGTGCCGTTGCAACTGCTGATGTTGGGCGTGCTGCTAACCGATTAAACCCGCGGAAATTCCCCATGAAACTCACCCCCATCCGCAGTATCGATGTCATCGCCGCCTCTCGCAGATTCAAGGCGATTTTCGGCGAGGACAAGGGTTTTGCGCTGGCCGCCGCCATGAGCACAATCCAAGCCGACCCCGAGTCCGCCCCGCAGGTTATCGCCAACTTGGAGCGCGCCGGCTTCACCCGCCCCCAGGCCGAAGAAGTCGTGCGTCAGACCATCATCGGCGTCACCGGCAAAATTCCGCCGTCCGAGTTGCTGGCGCGCCGTGTTATACTCCCGCAGTCGGCCGCGCAGGCCTGACCGTCGCCGCCCCCGTCGCCGCCAACCGTCGCCCCCAACGCCGCCGCAAAAGCCGCCGCCGCCCCCCGCCGCAAGACATGGTTAAAATCGCCGTCCGCTGTGTTATATTCCAGCGAATCGCAACCGTGAAACCGCCTGAATTCCGTCCTAACTCCGTCTCCAACCCAAACCCCCGGAGCCATCCCATGAAAAACCTCATCCGTATTTCTCTCGCTGTGGCGGCGCTGGTCGGCGCGCAGGTTGTTGGCGCGCAGACGACACCTGACCCCGCCCCCAAGACCATCACCCTTTCCGTCACCTTAAGCGGCGGCGACCGTGACATGACCGCCGACGGGCTGCAGGTGCGCGAGGGCGACA
>JAPPPS010000089.1 GCA_028817405.1 Gammaproteobacteria bacterium | reverse complement strand
CACCTCCCGGACACTGCCAGGAACGGTCGATTGTAAGGACCTATATGGACTCCGGCTGTCGCCGGAGTGGCAGTGGGGGCAACGCCGGCGATTTAAATCGGCATCGTTGGGTCAGTTAATTTGCCATCCGTGGCATCTGGCTTCCCGCGTCCAAGCGGGAATCGCGCTTCGCGCCGCGCTGCGCCGGCGTTATGCGCCGGGGTTGTTGGAGTCGGGGGGCGCATCCGGTGATTCAGGCGGGCATCGTCGGGTCGCCGAATTCTGCGCCGGCTTGCGCGTTGAGCCAGTCGCGTAGCGGGGAGAGGTCGGGGTCGCGGAGGCGGTGGCGGAGTAGGTTTAGGACGCGGGGGAGGTGGCGTAGGTAGGCGTTTTTGCCGTCGCGGAGGTGCAGGCGGGTGAAAATGCCGGCGACTTTGCAGTGGCGTTGCGCGGCCCAGAAGGCGGCGTGGCGGCGCAGGGCGGCGGCGTCCAGGTCGGGGTTTTGCGCCAGGTAGCGGTCGTTCATCGCGCGCGCCAACGCCGGGCTGATGTCGCGGCGCGCGTCCTCCAGCAGCGACGCCAAGTCGTACGCCGGCGAACCGATGAGCGCGTCTTGGTAGTCCAGCAGCGCACATTCGCCGACTGCATCGCCATCACCGTCACCATCGCCAGCATAGCCAGCATCACCGTCGCCATCCCCATCACCCTCGCCGCACAACATCAGGTTGTCGATGTGGAAATCGCGCAATACTAAAGTCGGCGGCAGCGGCGGCAGGTCGGCCAGCAATTCCTCGATGATGCGCGCGAACTCGGCGCGCGCAGGCGCGGTCACCGGGCGTTGCAGGCGCGACGGCAGATACCAGTCGAGCAATAAATTCGCCTCCGCCAGCGCGCGCTGCAAATCGTATTCCGGCAAGTCAATGGCGGTGGCGCGCGGGTGGCGGCGGATGGCGGTCAGCGCGTCGACGGCCAGGCGGTATAACGCGAACTCGTCGAAACCTTCCGCCAACAATCTCGCGAAAGTGCGGTCGCCGAGGTCTTCCAAAAGGAGGAATCCGCGCGCGCGGTCGGCCGCGGCAATCGCCGGCACGCGCGCGCCGAGGCGCTGCAAGTGGCGGGTGACGGTGATGAACGAATCGACGCGTCCCGGCGGCGGCGCGTCCATCAGCACCGCGCGGCGTTTGCCGGCGCCGCCGGTCCGGCCGGCGCTGAGCCGCCAGTAACGGCGCGCCGAGGCATCCTGCGCCAGCGGGGTTAACCGCGCGCGCGCCCAGCCGTGCGTTGCCAAAAATGCCCGTTGCGCGCGCGACCGGTCGCCGGCCCGGTCGCCGGCCCCGCCGGCATTGGCCGGGTCCGCGTCCGCCGCCGCGCCGTTCACGGTTCAGTCAAGCGGCGCGAGAGCGCGCTGCAGTCGCCGCCGAATGCGCGTGCGCACCGCTTTGGAATCGACCGGCGCGCCGTCGCGGTCGGTGATGAAAAAAGTGTCCTCGGCCTTCTCGCCGACCGTCGACACTTTGGCTGAAATCAAACGCACTTTGCATTCCAGCAACGCCTGCGCGACATGGTAGAGGAGGCCGGGCCGGTCTTGCGCGACCACTTCCATGGTGGTGTAAGCGCGGCGGCCGGCGGCATTTTCCGCGTCGCCGTTGCCGCCACCGTCACCGGCACCGTCGCCGCCACCGCCACCGCCACCGTCACCGTCGTCAAAAGTCACCGTGGTCGGCACCCGAAACTGTTTCAGCGCGCGCGACACCACGCGCGCCACCGGCTTGTCGTGCGGGCGCGGCGACAGGATGAATTGTTTCAGTTGCGCGGCGTTGTCGGCGATGGCGCGCGCCGTGGCGGCGCCGGCGCAGGCGCCGGCCGCGGCCGCGTCCCCGTCAGCGGCCCCGGCCCCGGCCGCGGAATCCACCGCGATGAAAACCAACAACGCCAGTCCGCTGCGCGTCTGGTGAATGCGCGCGTCGAAGATGTCCAAGTGCAGTTTGTCCAGGCCGGCGGTGACGCGCGGCAGGAGGTCTTCCGACTCCGGCGCCAGTACCAAAATTTGCTGCGCGGCGATTTCGGCGCGGTACCGCGCGGCCACCAGCGGCAGGTCGAGCAAGCCGGCGCGGGTAATCACTTCGGCGTGCCACGCGGCCGATTCCGGCCCGTTGCGCAGGAAATACTCAAAGCCGAGTTGCGCCCAGAGTTGGCTGAGCGCGTCCGCGCCGACTTTGCCGGCGGTGAGTTTGCGCACCGCGGCCTGGCGCGCCGCGACACGCTGACGCGCGGCCTCGGCGCCGGCGATGCCGGTGCGCAGGCGGCGCGCGGTGGCCGCGTACAGGTTGGCGAGCAACTTGCCCTTCCACTCGTTCCAAATTTTCGGGCTGGTGCCGCGGATGTCGGCGACGGTGAGCAGGTACAAATTATCGAGGTGTTCTTGGTCGCCGACCGCGGCCGCGAAACGGTCGATGACCGCGGGGTCGGACGGGTCCTGGCGCTGCGCGGTGGACGACATCAGGAGGTGGTGGCGCACCAGCCAGGCGACGAACTTCGCGTCGTATTCCGACAACTCCAGCCGCGCGCACAACTTCAACGCGATGCGCGCGCCGACTTCGGAGTGGTCGCGGCCGCTGCCCTTGCCGATGTCGTGGCACAGCGCCGCCAAATACAGCCGCTCGCGCCGCGCTTGCTTGGTCAGCAGTTCGCTCAGCAGCGGGAACTCGTGACGGTGGCGCGCCACCGACAGCCGCCGCAGGTTGCGCACCACGAACAGCGAATGCGCGTCCACGGTGTAGACATGAAACAAATCATGCTGCATCTGGCCGATAATTTCGCCGAACTCCGGGAAAAATGCGCCCAAAACGCCGTACCGGTTCATGCGCCGCAGGGCGTGGGTCAAGCCCTCTTGGTGGCGGAACAGGTCGAGGAACATGCGACGGTTGGCGGCGGCGGCGCGGTAGTCGGCGTCGATGCGGTGCAGGTTGGCGCGCAACTGGCGGATGGTGCGCGCGCGCACGCCTTTGAGTTGCGGGTTTTGCTGCAGCAGGTGAAACAGTTCCAACATCGCGTTCGGCGCGCGCTCGAAAACGCGCGCATCCGCGGCCTCGAGGAAGTCGCCGACGCGGCGGAACCTCGGGTTGATGGCCACCGCGCGCGGCTTGCGCGGGGTCAAAATCGCCTCGCTGAAATGCTGCAACAGGAGTTCGTTCAACAAGCGCAATTCTTTCACGGTGCGGTAGTAACGCTTCATCATCAACTCGACCGCGAGATGGTTTTGGCTGCGACGGTAATTGAGTTGGCCGGCCAGTTCGCGCTGGTAGTCGAACAGCAGACGGTCTTCGCATCTGCCGGCCAGGTGGTGCAAGCCGTTGCGCAGCCGCCACAGGAAATCCCGGCCGCGAAGCAGCGCGCGGTGTTCCAAGTCGGTGAGGACGCCGCGCGCGACCAACTCGCCTAAGTCGCGGACGCCGAAATGCCGGTTCGCCACCCAGTTCAGCATGTGCAAGTCGCGCAAGCCGCCCGCGCCTTCCTTGACATTCGGCTCGAGGTTGTAGGCGGTGTCGCCGTAGCGCAGGTGGCGCGCTTCCTGTTCCTTCAACTTGGCGGCGAAGAAGGCGCGCGCCGGCCACAACCGCGCGCCGCGCAACTTGTGCGCCAGTTGCATGAACGCTTGCGCATCGCCGCAGAGGAGTCGCGCTTCCAGCAGGTTGGTGAACACGCCCAAGTCGCCTTTCGCTTGCGCCGCGCATTGCGACGCTGTGCGCACGCTGTGGCCGACGCTTAAGCCTAGGTCCCAGCAAAACCGCACCCATGCTTCGATGCGGCGCGCGGTGGCGTTGTCGAGTCGCGCGGCGCGGCGCGGTAGTAACACCAACAGGTCGAGGTCGGATTGCAGGTTGAGTTCGAAGCGGCCGTAGCCGCCGACTGCGATTAAGGTCGGGGTGGTTTTGTCGATGCG
Source organism: Gammaproteobacteria bacterium (assembly GCA_028817405.1). Classification (GTDB taxonomy): domain Bacteria; phylum Pseudomonadota; class Gammaproteobacteria; order Arenicellales; family Poriferihabitantaceae; genus JAHRAW01. Next base: position 76,608 of record JAPPPS010000089.1, on the reverse strand, counting down.
ACCGTTGTTGTTTTCGCGGTCGCGCGCGTCGCCGTTGCCGCGGCCACCGTCGCCACCACCGTCGCCGCCCGGCGCGCAAAACCGTCGCCATGAGGCGGTCACGATTTGGTCCGCCAGCCAACCGTGATGCCGCACCAGCGCCGCGGAACTGCCGCCTTCGAGATGATGCTCAGCCAGCACGGTGCGGCCGTGATTCAACGCCGCGCGAAAGGCGCGCAGCGCATCTCGGTCGCGGCCGCCGCCGTCATCCGGCGCGGTTTCGGCCGCGGCGCGCAACGCCTCCGCGTCCAACAGTTCGGCGTGGTTCAGCCGGCGCATGTTAATTGGCGCGGCGCATGGTCGGCATGGTTAACCGGCGCGCCGCTCACTCAAACCAAAACCCGTCCGGCCGGTATACCCCGAAGTACGCGGTCGGTAGCCAGCCGTAGATGCCGGTCTGCGGCACATTGCGCAGGCGGTTGCTGACCACCACCGGCTGCGGCACGCCGCACACCAAACCGATGCTGAACACTTCGCGGCTGTGGATGCCGAGCATGTCGCGCCACACCGCGCGTTTTTGTTGCGGCTCGGAAGCGCGGTTCCATTGGTGGTACAGGTCCAGCAGTTCGACCGCGGCCGGCAAGTCCGGCGGTTCGCCGACTTGCCCGGATGATTCAAAATGCTGCCCCCACTTCGGCCACTGCAACTGCGTCTGCCCGGTCGGCGCGAATTCTTCCGGGCTCATGTCCGCGGTCGGCAGGCCGTTGTCGACGCCGCCCCACATCGCCATCATCGCCTCGCCGGCGAACACGCGCTCGCGGAACACTTCGCGCTGCGACGGTTTGGTATGCAGTTTGATTCCCAACGCGCGCCAACTCTCGCCGATGAGTTCGAGGATGTCGGTCTCTTCGGTGGACTCGCCGGCGGTGTGCAGAATGATTTCCAGCGGCGCGCCGTCCGGCATCAAACGCAGGCCGCGGTGGTCGCGCTGCTCCAGGCCGAGGTTGTCGAGCAAACGGTTGGCTTCGGCCGGGTCGAAACGACTCCACGCGGTTTGATACGCCGGCGCGAACAACGGACTGCCGGCTAACACGGTGTTGTTGGACTCAGTGGCCAAACCGTAGTAAATCACTTGGTTGATTTCAAAACGGTTGATGCCGAGCGACAAGGCGCGGCGGAAGTCGCGCGCGCGCGTGAGTCGCCGCCACGCCGGGTCGTTGCTGTTGAGGTTGGGATACAACGCCAGTTGCGAGCCGCTGCCGTGCTGCCACAATCTCACCGAGAAATCGTTGCGCGATTCGCCGGCTTTTAAGAAAGTGTAATCATCGAGTCGCAGATAACGCCCTTGCAAATCGGATTCGCCGGCCGCGGTTTTGGCGGCGACCAAACTGGAACTGGCGATGTGGATGCTGACTTGGTCGATATACGGCAGTTGCCGGCCGTTGCCATCGACGCGATGGTAGTACGGGTTGCGCGTGAAGATGAAACGCTCGGCCGGCGGACGCGTGGTGTTGACCCACGGTTGCAACACCGGCAGTTCCGGGTTGTCGTTTTTGTAGGGGTGATTTTTGCGGTGGTGCAAGCCGGCCCAGTTGCGCACACCGGCTTGTTTGATTTTCGCTTCGAGGTCGGCCGGCGCGGCGTAGTCGGCGTGGAATTGTTTCAGGTAATGCCCCGGCGCGTACAAAAACAACGGGCGCGGCGCGGCCAGCGCAGTTAAGAAATACGGATTGGCTTTGGACCAACTGTAACGCACCGTGACGGCGTCGATAAACTCCACGCTCGGGGCCTCGCCGTCGACCAACAACTGCTTCGGCAAACCGAACGGATACAATTCTTCGTTGGTGACGATGTCCTCCCAGTAGTAGCGAAACGCTTGCGTGGTGAACGGCTCACCATCCGACCAGCGATGTCCCTTGCGCAAACGCAAAGTGAAAACGCGCTGCGCTGTGACTTCATAACTCTCCAGCAAGTCGGCGACCAAGTTCAACTCGCGGTCATAACCGATGAGTCGCGCATAACCGTACACCATCATCATGCGGATGTCTTTGGTCTTGCCCATCAGCATGCGCATGGTGCCGCCGTATTGGCCGCTGCGCAGGCCGTGCGCGTCGAAGTTCGCAGTCGCCGGTTGCCGCGGCACGCGCTGCGCCACCGCCGGCAAATCGCCGGCCGCGACTCGCGCCGCCAAGTACGGCGGCTCGATATAAGTTTGCGCGTTGGCGTTGGCGGCGATGCACAATGCAACAACCGCCGGCGCAACAAACACCGCGGCAACCGTCGGCGCGCATAACCTCATGAATTTAACCGTCATCATGGCGCGTTTGGATTGGCGCTCGCCCGCACCAGATGCCCCGGCGCGATTTCAAACAGTTGCGTGGCGGGGCCGTCCGGCGATTCGGTGAACGGCGGGTGCCAGTTGGAAGCGGCCGCGCCGTTGCCGCTGTCGCCGCGCGGCTCGGCGATGTTGTCGAAGTCGAGCAGATTGTCGAGGTCGGCCACCGGCACCGCATCCAACAACGAACGCGTATACGGATGCGTCGGGTTGGCGAACAGCGACTCGCGCGGCGCCAGTTCCACGAACTGGCCGCGGTACATCACCGCGATGCGCGCCGCGATGTAGTTGACCACCGCGAGATTGTGCGAGATAAAAAGATAACTCAGCGCCAACTCGCGTTGTAAGTCCTTCATCAGGTTGAGCACTTGCGCTTGAATCGACACATCCAGCGCCGACACCGGCTCGTCGCAAATCAGCAAGTCCGGCTGCAGCGCCAGGGCGCGGGCGATGCCGATGCGCTGGCGCTGGCCGCCGGAAAAACTGTGCGGGTAGCGGCGCAAGTGGCGCGGGTCGAGGCCGACCAAGCGCATCAGTTCGCTGCAAGTTTCGACTTGATAATCGTGGCCGCCGAGGCGGTGGATTTCCATCGGCTCGCGGATGATGTCGAACAACGTCATGCTGGGGTTCAACGAGCCGACCGGGTCTTGAAAGATGTATTGCACTTTGCAACGGTAGTTGAACAGTTGCGCTTCGCCGAGCGATTCCACCGACTCGGTTTTGGCGTTGCCGTCGTCGTCGCCATCACCGTCGCCATCGCCATCAATGTACTCGATGTGGCCGCTGTCGACTTCAATGGCGCGCGCGATGAGTTTGCCGAGCGTGGATTTGCCGCTGCCGCTTTCGCCGACCAAACCCAAACACTCGCCGCGCATTAAATCAAAACTCACACGGTCGACCGCGCGCACCGCCACCGCCGGCGCGCCCAACGACCACGCCTGACTGCGCGCGCCGAAACTGCGGCAGACTTCGCGCACGCGGAGAATGGGAATTGTCGGTTGCGCCGGTTGCGCATCGAATTCGGTTTTGGAATCGACACCGTCACCGTTGTTGGATTCGGTTTTGGAATCGCCGTCACGTTTCTTACCGCGGAAAAATTCCCCGACATCGGTTTTGATTTCGCGCAGCGGCGTCAACCGTTCGTCCGCGGCCATGCTGAAGTGCGGCACCGCGGCCAACAGCGCGCGGGTGTATGGATGCTGCGCGGCGGTGAAGATGCGCTGCGCCGCGCCGCGCTCCATCACTTCACCGTGGTACAGCACCACCACCTCGCGCGCGACATTCGCCACCACGCCCAAGTCATGCGTAATCATCAGAACCGCCATGCCGAGTTGGGTTTGCAGTTTGGCGATGAGTTTGAGGATTTGCGCTTGAATGGTGACATCCAGCGCGGTGGTCGGCTCGTCGGCGATCAGCAGCGCCGGGTGACAAATCAGCGCCATCGCAATCATGGCGCGCTGGCGCATGCCGCCGGACAACTCGAACGGATAGCGATTCAACGCTTGGCGCGGATGCGGGAAGCCGACGATTTCCAGCATTTCGCGGGTCAGTTCCATGCCCTCGGCGCGGCCGACATCACGGTGCAAAAACAACGCTTCGGAGATTTGGTCGCCGATGGTATGCAGCGCCGACAGCGACACCATCGGCTCCTGGAAAATCAGCGAGAAACTGCCGCCGCGCAAATCGCGCATGGCGCGCCCGCGCGGGTCGAGCGCGACGGTGTCCACGGTGTCGACGCCTTTTTGCGGGCAAGAGAACAGAATTTGCCCGGCCGTGACGGTGGCGTTGTCCGGCAGTAAGCCCATAATCGCGCGCGCAATCACCGACTTGCCGGAGCCGGATTCGCCGACCAAGGCCACGGTCGCGCCCGGCATGATGTCGAACGACACGCCGCGCACCGCCTCCAAGGTGGTGCCGTGGATGGCGAAGCGGACGCGCAAATCGCGGATGGAAAGCAGCGGCTGGGGCATGGAGCGGTGGCGGGTGGTCAGTGGTGGCGGCGGGAGCGCGCGTTGTGATTGTATGCCATGCGGCGGGGGAGCATGGGCGGCGACGGGCCGGCCCGGGTGCGACCGGGACGCGACCGTCATGGCGTTTCGGCCGCGGCGTTGCGGGCGACCGTCACCCACGCCGCCGCCGGGCCACCACTAAAACAACGCGCGCGCGCTCATCGCAACGACTTGGAATTTGTCGCGGTAGTCGGGGTTTTGGGTGATGTCGCGCGCGGTGATGCGCGCGTTGTTCTGGTCGTAGAGATGCGCGTATTGCGCCGCCAACTCGGCCACCGCCGCCAACTTGCCCGCGCGCTCAGCGGCCGGAAAAAACGGCGCGTGCAGCGACAGATGAACCACCGGCCGGAGGCGCATCGGCAACTCCAGCAGCGCCGGCAGCAGAGCGAACTCGCCGCCCTCGATGTCGATTTTCAGCAAGTCGATGCGCGCGATTCCCCACCACGCGATGAACGACGCCAAGCGCAAACCCAACACCGTGGCGCGGTTGCCGCCGATGTCGCCGTCGCCGTTTTCACCGGCACCGTCACCGGCGTCGGTACCGTCACCGGCGCCGTCGCCGGTCGCCGCCTGCGCGCGCGTCATACTGTTGCCGAAATGCCGGTGGTTGCTTAAACACACGCAACCGTCGGCGGCGGTGAGCGCGGCGTGGCACGGCACGATGTTGGCGACGGCGTTCATGCGGAGGTTCGCCAGCAACCGCTCATAGGCGGCGGGGTCCGGCTCGAGCGCATACACCGTGCCGCACATCGGCGCGGCGAACAGCGCGGTTGCGCCAATCCACGCGCCGACATCCACGCACACCGAGTCGGCGTCGGGGGCGCCGGAACCGTCGCGGCCGCGGCGGCCATCCAGCGCGCGGGCGAAAAACCGCAAGGTGTCGCGTTCCCATGCGCCGGCCGCCACCTTGGTCCAGAACGCCCGGTCTTCGGCCGCCAAACGGTAGCGGCGGCCGAACATGTCGATGGCGAAAGCGGCGCGGGATTGGTCGCCGGCGGCTTCTGGATTCTTGCCGGGCGCGGGCGCGGCCGATGGCGTTGATTTCATCGCGCGATTATACGCGGGCGAGCGTCGGCGCTCGGCGATGGGGTAACATTGCCGCGCGCCGGGGCCCGTCGCCGGTTGCCCGCCGCCCGCCGCCGCCGCCATGTCCGCAAAAATCCTGGTCCTCTATTACAGCCGCCACGGTTCGGTGCGCGCACTGGCGCGCGCCGCGGCCGCGGGCGTGGAAAGCGTGAGCGGCTGCGAGGCGGCGCTGCGCACGCTGCCGGCGGTGTCCACGGTGTGCGAAGCGACGCAAAGCGACCTCCCCGCAAGCGGCGACATCTACGCCACGCTGGACGATTTGGAATCTTGCGACGGCTTGCTGCTCGGCAGCCCGACCCGCTTCGGCACGGTGGCCGCGCCGCTGAAATACTTCTTCGAGCAGAGCGCCGGGCTGTGGTTAGCCGGCGCGTTGGACGGCAAACCCGGCGGCGTTTTCACCTCCACCGGCAGCCAGCACGGCGGCCAGGAAAGCACACTGCTGTCGATGCTGCTGCCGCTGCTCCACCACGGCATGCTCATCGTCGGCATTCCGTTCAGCGGCACCGGCCTGGCTGACACCGCGGCCGGCGGCACACCGTACGGCGCGAGTCATGTCGCGGGCGCAAACGCCGATTCCACCTTGACCGCGGACGAGCGACGCTTCGCCGAAATTCTCGGCCGGCGGGTGGCGCAGTGCGCGGTGGCGGTGGACGCCGCCGCGTTAAAGGAGTGACTTGATAAACGGCAGCGTGATGCGCCGGCGCTCGGCGAGCGAAGCCGCGTCGATGCGGTCCAGCAGCGCGAACAGCGAGGCCGAGTCGCGGCGGTAGTGTGCCAGGATGAAACGCAGCGCCGCGTCCGGCAGTTCAAAACCACGCAACCGCGCGCGCGCCTGCAGCGCCACCATGTTGCCGGCATCGTTCAGCCGCGCGGCGCGAAACACGCCGCCGCTCACCAGCCGCGACTCCAAGTCTTTCAGGCCGAGATTCAACGCCGCGGGCGGCCGATCGGCGGCCACCACCAAGGCTTTCGCGCCGCCGCGCGCTTGCAAACCTTCGTATAAATCAAACAGCGCGGCCTGCCAGTCGGCGTCGCCGGCCGCGCCCTGAAAATCATCCACGCACACCAGCGACTGCCGGGCGATGCGCTCGATATGCGCGGCGCACGGCGCGGGCCCCGACACCGGCAAATACGCATGCGATGCGCCGGCGCTGAGCGCGGCCTGGCAGCAGGCGTTCAAGAGGTGGGTTTTGCCGCTGCCGGCCTCGCCCCATAAATACAATACGCGACGGTCGCCGGTGTGACCGTGGTCGCCGCGGGCACCGTCGACATGGTTGTCACGGTCATGCCGGTCGCGCGCATCACCGTCATCAGACGCGTTGTTATCATGCGCGCCGTTCGCGCCCCGGCCATCGCCCACGCCATCGACCATGCGCCGCAGTTCAGCCAACAGTTCGGCGTTGTCGCCGGCATAAAAACAGCCGAAACCTTGCTCGGCATCCGAGGCGACCGGTATCAAAGTCTGGCGGTGCATGCGCGCCTACCCTTCCCCTTCCTCCGAATCGTCGCGCTTGATGCCCCACGCCCATACATACTGGCAGCCGCTGCTGACGGTGGTGACCAACACGCCGAACACCAACGCCTGCACCACAAACGGAATGTGCAAAAAGTCGGCTTGGCCGAGCAGCACCGCGATGACCAACGAGATTTGCACGAAGGTGTTGATTTTGCTTAAGTAAGTCGGCTGCATCGGCACTTCGTCGCCGAGCGCGACCAACACCAAGTAGCCGGCCACAATCACCAAGTCGCGGAACATCACCACGATGAGCAGCCAGAACGGAATGTTTTCCAGCGCCGCCAACATGATGTATGCCGATGCGATGAGAAGTTTGTCGGCGATGGGGTCGAGAATCGCGCCCAAGCCGGACACGCAGTCATAGCGCTTGGCGATGTAGCCGTCCAAACCGTCGGTGATGCCCGCGGCCAGGAACACGAGCAGCGCCAGCGCATAACCATGGTCGCGCAGCAACAGCACCAACACCGGACAAGCGGCGATGCGAAGCAGCGTCAACAGGTTGGGGACTTGGGCTAACAATCGTCGCGGGCGGGCGGGGATGAAAGTCGTCCCGGATTGTATGGCATAACCGCGTTCCCGTCATGCGGGTCAGACGCGCCGGCGCGGTCGCGTGGCGAGGAGATACATCTGCCGGGAACCTCATTTCGAAGGCATGGCACAATGGGCGTTCCCGCGCCGCCAAATACCGCTATACTTTCCCCATGTCCCCGTCCGCCATCCGCGCCTACCTCAAGGAGGCCGCCGCCATCCAAAGCGGCGGCGAATTCACCGAGCATAGTTTCCGCGGCGCGCTGCAGAAACTGCTGCAGGCGCACCTGCCCGGCGTGGACATCACCAACGAACCCGGCCGGATTATGGAAGGCGGCGCGCCGGATTATGTTTTGAAGCGCAACCAAATCCCGCTCGGCTACATCGAGGCGAAGAACATCGACAAATCCCTCGACGACAAAACTTTCCGCGACCAATTCAACCGCTATCTCCAATCTCTCGACAACTTAATTTTCACCAACTATCTGGAGTTTCGTTTTTACCGGGACGGCGAAACCAAACCGGTGGACACCGTCGCCATCGCCGAGTTGCGCGGCGGGAAAATCAAACCGTTGCCGGAGAATTTTGCGCGCTTCGAAAATCTCATCGCAAACTTCGGCGCCTACCAGGGCCAGACCATCACCGTCGCCGATAACTTGGCAAAACGCATGGCCGACAAAGCGCGGCTGTTGGCGCAGGTGATTGCCGAGGCGCTGGATACGGATGAAAAGAACGGCGACCGCAACGGGGGGAGTTACGAATTGCAGGGGCAACTCAAAGCGTTCCGGGAACTCTTGGACGCGGACATTAAGCCGTCGCGTTTTGCCGGCATTTATGCGCAGACCATCGCGTACGGCATGTTTGTCGCGCGATTGCATGACCCGACGCCGCTCACCTTCACCCGCCATGAGGCGGTCAACTTGATTCCCGGCAGCAATCCGTTCTTGAAAAAGTTCTTTGGCTACATCGCCGACTATGATTTGGACGCGCGCATCAGATGGCTGGTTGATGACTTGGCGGATATTTTCCGCGCCACCGATGTGGGCGCGTTGATGAAAGACTTCGGCCGGTCAACGCAGCGCACCGACCCGTTCATTCATTTTTATGAGACCTTTCTCGGCAAATACGACAGTCGATTGCGCAAGGGTCGCGGCGTGTATTACACACCGGCGCCGGCGGTGAATTTTATCGTGCGCGCGGTGGATGAAATTCTAAAAACGGAATTCAAATTGCCCGGCGGCTTGGCCGACACCGCCAAAACCACGGTGACGGTGGACGGCAAAAAGAAAACCATGCACAAGGTGCAAATCCTTGACCCCGGCACCGGCACCGGCACTTTCCTTGCCGAAGTGGTGAAGTTTATCTACGCCAACTTCGCCCACCTCAAAGGCGCGTGGCACGGTTATGTTACCGATGACTTGCTGCCGCGTTTGAATGGTTTTGAAATTCTCATGGCGCCGTACGCGATGGCGCATGTGAAGTTGGAGATGATTTTGAAGGAGACCGGTTTTGAGTTGGGCGGGCAACGGTTGCGGATTTTTCTTACCAACTCGCTGGAAAACCGTGAGGCGGAGACCCAGATGCGCGACATTCCGTTTGCCAACTGGTTGGTGCAGGAGGCGCGCGGCGCTGATGAAGTCAAGCGCGATGCGCCGGTGATGGTGGTGATGGGCAACCCGCCGTATGCGGTTAGCAGCAGCAACCGCGGGAAGTGGATTGAAACGCAGATGAATGACTACAAAACGAATTTGACCGAGCGCAACATTCAGCCGCTGTCGGATGACTATGTGAAGTTTATTCGCTACGGCGAACATTTAATCGACAAGACCGGCGAGGGGATTCTGGCGTACATTTCCAACAACAGTTTCATCGACGGTTTGATTCACCGTCGCATGCGCGAGCATCTGCTGCAGACTTTCGACCGTATTTATGTGCTCGACTTGCACGGCGACTCGCGGAAAAAGGAACGCGCGCCGGACGGCTCAAAGGACCAGAATGTATTCGACATTATGCAGGGCGTTTCCATCAACATTTTCGTCAAGACCGGCAAGAAGAAGCCGGGCGCATTGGGCGAGGTGTTTCATTTCGATGTATTCGGCGCGCGCAAAAGCAAATACGATTTTCTGTGGGGCAACGCGCTCGGCAAAATGAAATTCCGCAAACTGAAACCGCGCGCTCCGCATTTTTTCTTCGTGCCGAAGGACTTTTCCGCGCAAGGCGAATACGAAAAAGGTTTCGCCGTCAATAAATTGTTTGGCGAGTACAACTCCGGCATAAAAACCGGCGGCGATGACTTGGCGGTCAAGTTTTCCCGCAAGGACATCGAGGCGGTGGCGGATGATTTTCTGTCGCTGGATGCGACGGCGTTGAAAGACAAATACTACGGCCGCAGCGAGACCAGCGGCTGGAATTTCGCCGCCGCAAAACAGGATTTAATGCGCCGTCAATTTCAGGTGGCGAACATGCTCTACCGTCCGTTTGACATGCGCTGGACGCTGTATGCCACCGCCGGTTTCATCAGCCGGCCGCGGCACAAAGTCATGCGTCACATGCTGGCGAATAACATCGGCATTATTTTGCCGCGGTTATGCAAGGGTGTGGCCGGATTTCAGCACGGCATGGTTTCCAAACATCTCATCGATATTGCGGCGGGGGATGCCTTTTCCGGCTCCGGGACCTATCTTTTTCCGCTTTATCTTTATCCGGATGAAACACAAACCCGCCTCGACAGTCAACCGTCGCGCAAGCCCAACTTGAACGCCGACATCATTCAACAAATCGCCGACAAAACCGGCCTGCGCTTCACCCCGGAAAAAACCGCCGCCCGCAATGCTTTTGCGCCGGTGGATATTCTCGACTACATCTACGCCGCACTCCACGGCCCAACCTACCGCAAAAAATTCCGCGAATTCCTGAAAATCGACTTCCCCCGCGTACCGTTTCCCCGCGACCGCAAACAATTCCGCGCCCTGGCCAAACTCGGCGCCGAGTTGCGCGCCCTGCATTTAATGGAAAGCGCCAAACTGAACGTACCGGCCATCCCCTACCAGCAACCCGGCGACAACATCGTAACCACCGTCCGCTTCGACGCCGGCAAGGTATATATCAACAAAACCCAGCACTTCGCCGAAGTCCCGCAAACCGCCTGGGAGTTTTACATCGGCGGCTACCAACCGGCGCAAAAGTATTTGAAAGACCGCAGAGACCGCGCGCTGACCTGGGACGAAATCGCCCACTACCAAAAAATCATCGTCGCGCTGGTCGAGACCGCCAAAGTCATGAAACAAATCGACGCGGTTGCATAACGCAGGTGTGACAGCGCGAGGGGCCGTCATTCCGTGCGGTAGAGGAATAAGGAAGCGTAGCGACTATATTCCTCACCGATACGGAATCCAGAGTCTTTAATTGCCCCCGCGAGGAATCGAAAAAAAGCCTGCCCCCGCCCACGAGCGGGGGACTCTGGACGCCCGCTTAACAAACTGCGGGCGTGACGGGAGGGGGACTGCGGACGTGACGAGTAATGAACGGCCGGCGATTCAAATGCAGCATCGTCGAGTCGGTGAATTTGCCGTCCTTGGCATCTGGATTCCTGTTTCCATACAGGAAAAATCCGCCGGGAGCGGATTTTCGCGCGAGATGAAGGGTTTGGAGCAGGACACTCCAAACAATTGCGGCGCTACGCGCCGCGGAATTAGTACGGCGGCTTTAGCCGCCACTCCGGCAACAGCCGGAGTCCAGAGTCTTTAATTGAACCGGTGAGGAAACGAATAAAAGACTCTGGACTCCCGTTATTCGACGGGAGTTGCAACGCTACGCGCCGCGCAATTAAGCGCGGCGGTGACGGTCGATGCGGCGGGAGCAAAAACGGCGGTTCGGCTGTCGGCGGGCATGTCCGCTTTATTATAGCCCATAGTTGTTCGCGCAACACCGTCAATGCTCCCCCCCGGCCTTGAAGTTGAACACCGCGCCTTCGCGGATGCCGGACGGCCATCTTGTGGTGACGGTTTTCATGCGGGTGTAGAACCGCACGCCTTCGGGGCCGTGGATGTGGTGGTCGCCGAACAGCGACCTCTTCCAGCCGCCGAAACTGTGGTAGGCGAGCGGCACCGGGATGGGGACATTGACGCCGACCATGCCGATTTTGGCGCGCTGCACGAACTCGCGCGCGGCGTCGCCGTCGCGGGTGAAGATGGCCGCGCCGTTGCCGTATTCGTGGGCGTTCACCAATTGCAATGCCTCGTCGAAAGAACCGGCGCGCACGATGCTGAGGACGGGGCCGAAAATTTCGTCGCGGTAAATCGACATCCCCGGCGTCACCCGGTCAAAAATCGTGCCGCCGACAAAACAACCGTCGGCATAGCCCGGCACCGCGCAGCCGCGGCCGTCCAACACCAACTCCGCGCCCTCGGCCACGCCCTGGTCGATGTAGTTTTCGATGCGCGCTTTGGCGGCGGGCGTGACCACCGGGCCCATCTCCGCGGCCGGGTCATCGAACGGCCCCACCTTCAACGCCGCCACCCGCGGTTTGATTAACCCCACCAACTTGTCGCCGGCATCGTCGCCGACCGCCACCACCACCGACACCGCCATGCACCGCTCGCCGGCCGAACCGTACGCCGCGCCGATGACCGCATCCGCGGCCTGCGCCAGGTCGGCGTCCGGCATCACCACCATGTGATTCTTCGCGCCGCACAACGCCTGCACGCGCTTGCCGTGCGCGCAGCCGGTTTGGTAGATGTATTCGCCGATGGCGGTGGAGCCGACAAAACTCACGCCCTGCACGCGCGAGTCGGTGAGCAGCGCATCGACCGCTTCCTTGTCACCGTTGACGACATTCAATACACCGTCCGGCAAACCGGCTTCCGTCATCAACTCGGCAAGGCGCAAACCGCATGACGGGTCCTTCTCCGACGGCTTCAAGACAAAAGTGTTGCCGCAAGCGACGGCGATGGGGAACATCCACATCGGCACCATGGCCGGAAAGTTAAACGGCGTGATGCCGGCGCACACGCCGAGCGGCTGGCGCATGCTCCACGAGTCCACGCCGGCCGCCACGCTGTCGGAATACTCGCCCTTCAGCAGTTGCGGAATGCCGCAGGCGAACTCCACCACCTCCAAACCGCGGGTGATGGAACCGCGCGCATCGTCCAGCGTCTTGCCGTGTTCCTCCGACACCAACCGCGCCAGTTCGTCCATGCGGCGGCGGATTAAATCGCGGAAGTTAAACATCACCTGCGCGCGCTTGCCGGCCGGCGTCGCGGCCCAAGCCGGAAACGCCTCCGCCGCCACCGTCACCGCGCCCGCGACCTCCGCCTGACTCGCCAACGGCACGCGCTTGGCAACCCGCCCCAACGCCGGGTTATAAACATCGCCAAAGCGCCCGCCGCCACCATCGACACGCGCGCCGCCGATGTAATGCTGCAAAGTCTCGATGTCGGCCGGCGACTCAATCGCCGCTACTGTTTTTGGGTTCATGGTTTTTGCTCCTCGCCTTCCCGGCATTAGCGGGACCGGTTGATGTCAGGGTGACTTTTTTGTTCGTGCTATCCAAAGCCATGATGAAGTATCTCTTTTCGCAGCATCTACAAATCGCTGGATTCTCTTTCGAGTTTCCGCGTTGATGTGTTCTTGCAATAGCAAGAACCGGGTGCTTACAGGAAAAACATAAAAAAGCGATATTGTTCCCAAACGGGTCAGCCTTAACTGCTTCTCCGCGAGAGTTTTCGACACTAAAACCAGTTACGCGCATTGTATTTCGCCTCTATCGTCGTTCAGGGAGAAATTTTACAGTTTTTCGTCTGTTTTGACGATAAACCGGTCGTCGACTTCATGGCAATCCTGCTCCTGTCGGTCAAGACATTGCAGGTATTCCCATCCTTCGCCTCGCATACAGTTTCTGTATACATTCGCATGAAAGCGAGTGGCGGAATGTACACGGATGCCTCCGGTATAAAAATCTGATGTGCTGTACGTGTAGGGCAAAACCGCCTGCGCCCTGCATCTGCTTTTCGCTTGCTCCTCGCCAACGACGCAAACCCCCGTACATATCAATTTTGCCGGGGCGTACACGATTTTCTTTGATGCGCACCCCGCCACGCTGATTGCCAAAACGGAAATCAGGATGACAGTTGCTCTACGAAAGTCAAAGTTCATGATTCCTCCCAAGCGAGCGGGTCAAAGTGGCGGATAGCGCGCATGCAACAGCGCGATGAGGGCGGTATTGTAGCACCAAACCCCGGTCGGTGGCGGCCAATTTGCCATCCGTGGCGACTGGATTCCGTGTTCCCACACAAAATGACGGCATGGCGCGCCGCTTAACAGATTGCGACATTGCGATGATGGTGCGGCGGCACATACTCGGCATCGCCGGGACGCGCGCCGCCAATCCAATTTTGCGAGCGGCGAAATTCGCCGGGCGCGCTTTTCGCCGTCCATACAAGGAGTCGCGTTTGTGACCAGGATGTGGTACGGTTTTGTTTTCCACGCGCCCAGTCCGTGATGACGGGGAAGGCGCAGCCGGCGGGGCCGACATGTTAAGCATTGAAGACATCCGGAAAAAGATGGACCTCGGGGAAGATTCCACCCTCGAGTTCAAGGGCGGTGAAATCGCCGCAAAACGCCGGCAGGGGGAATGGCGCAAGTTGGCGGATGAAATCACCGCTTTCGCCAACTCGAGTGGCGGCACCGTGGTGTTCGGAGTTAATGACGCTCAAGAAGTCACCGGGCTTTCCAAAAACCAACTGGACCTCATCGAAAAAAGAATCGTCGAGTTATGCAACGATTCGGTGACGCCGCCGCTTCATATCCGCACGGAAAAGAATTACTTCCCCGACTCGGCCGGCGAAGAACGCCCGGTGTTGCTGGTGAAAGTCTCCGCGAGTTTGTGGGTGCACAAAAGTCCGGGCGGATATTTTCATCGGCAAGGCAGCAGTATGCGCGAAATGCCTCCGGATATTTTGGCGCGCCTAATGCAGCAGCGCAGCCAAGCGCGACTCATTCGGTTTGACGAACAGTTTGTGCCGAACACTTCCATCGATGACTTGGAGGAGGAATTATGGCGACCACTGGTGGCGCGCGCCAAAGAGTCCGACCAGCGGGCGCTGGTTAAATGCCGCTTGCTGGTGGAGACGCAAGGAGAGATGCGCGCATCGGTCAGCGGGATTTTGATGTGCAGCAAAACGCCCGATGAATTTCTGCCGGGCGCTTTCATCGAGGCGGTGCGCTACCGCGGCGCCGAAAGGGATTCCAACTACCAGATTGATGCGCGCCGGATTACCGGCCCTTTGAATCAGCAGATTGATTCGGCGGTGCACTTCATCCGCAAGAATCAATTCAATTCCGCGGTCAAAATTCCTCACCGAAGGGAAACGCCGCAGTTCGGCGCGCGCGCCATGTTTGAGGCGGTGGTCAACGCGGTCGCGCACCGCGACTACTCGGTTCATGGCTCCAAAATACGTCTGTTCATGTTCGACGACCGCATGGAAATCTACTCGCCCGGCGCTTTGCCGAACACCGTGTCCATCGACAGCATTCACATGCGCCAAGCCACGAGAAACGAGTTGCTGACCAGTTTGTTGAGCCGCTGCCGCATCGGGCTTGAGGACGACGAGCCGGGCCGCAGTTTTTATCTCGAGCGCCGCGGCGAAGGCGTGCCGATTATCATGAAAGAAAGCGAGAAACTCAGCGGGCGCAAGCCGCAATATCAACTGATAGACAACGCCGAACTGCTGCTGACCATATACGCGTATCAACGCCCGGCCGAGTAGATTCGCCGGGCGGTTCGAAATGAAAAAACGCGCGCTTATTGTGGATGGTCATGCCGGTTGCCAACTTTGGCAGAAGGCGGCGGTAGAGGCGGCGGGCGCGGAGGCGACGGTGTTGTCGCTGCGCAAGCGCGGCCGGCCGGCGGACTTTCCGCTGACCGCGGCCGAGCGGAGAATCAAAAACCGCATGAAGTTTTTGTGGTGGCGCATGCCGCCGCGCCGGCGTTGGAGTCGAATGAACGGCGAGTTGCTTGCCATGACTTGCAACAACAAAGACCTGGACGAAGTGTTCGGCGCGGCCGATATTTTGCTCGGCGCGTATCCGCCCACGGTCGGCCGACTGCTGATGGACTTGGCGGAGCGGTACGGCAAGCGCGTGATTTTGAACTTGGCGCACCGTTGCACTTGGGAAAGCGACGGCCGCGGCCGCCGGCCCGACACTTTCACCGCGTTGCTGAAACAAATTCACGCCGGCGATGCGCACACTTTGGCGGCGATGGGCGAATACGATTACCGCTATGCCGCGCATCATCTTGGGGTGAAGCCGGTGAAACTTTATACTGCGTGCCACCACATGCCGTTGCGCCGGCACCGGCCGGTTTGCGACACGGTGTTGGTCGGGCCGAGCCGGCCGGCGCATCGCCCGGGTCTCGACACCGGCCCGTTCGCGTCGACGGATGAAATCAACGCGCGTTACCAAAAATGGTGCGCGAAAAACGGTCGACCGAAAGCGCTGCGGTTCGGCGAAATCAGAAAGTTGTATCCGCACTATGAACTGGATGACTTGGCGAAACATCCGGCCGTGGTTGTGTTTCCGTATTCGGCGTATTCAATTTCGATGGCCGAGTTGTATGAGATGAACATGCCGTTCTTTGTGCCGGCCGCGGAGGTGTTGCTGCGGCACCGCATGCCGCGCGAGTTGTTCGCGTCCCCCCCCCCCCCCCCGCGACCAGGGCGGATTCGTCCGCGGCATCGTCGGCGACCGGGGCCGGTTCGTCCACGGCATCGTCGGCGACCGTCGACCACGCGCGCGCCGTCGGGGATTGGCTGAGATTTTGCTGGTTCTACCGGCAGGAAAACGCCGTGGTTTGGAATTCGCCGGATGACTTGTTCAGGAAACTGACCGAATACGATTTAGCCGCGCTGTCGAAGAAGATGTATCTCGAAAACCAAACACGCCGCGCGAAGTCACTGCGACGCTGGGCTGAGGTACTGGACGCGGGGTAATCCAAACGCGAACTCAACGCCCGGTCAATTCGTTTGCATAACGCGCGGCGTCGTTGCGGCACCAATGGCGGAAGCCGCCGAGGCCTCGGTTGTCCCATTCTTTGTGCGCCAGCCGCCAGGCTTCGGCGCGGGCGCTGTCGATGAGCGGCGCGGCGAGGGCGTGCGTTGCCAGCAGGTGGTCGCGCCGCCGTTGAAAGCCGGCGATGACCGTAGCGGTAGTCAGGCCGCAGTAGTTGGTTACTTCGATGCGGTAGAACAGGTACACCAATTTATTCCAGCCCGGCACTTCACCGTCGGCGAGCGATGCGGCCGGCATCAGCGACAGCGCGGCCGCGATGATGCAGCGGGCCGCGCGGCGCGCCAATTTGTTCGCGAAATTGTTCGCGCACTTGTCCGTGAAATTGTCCGCAAACTCGTCCGCATCGCGCGCGTCTTGATGCGCGCTTTTATAAACGCTTTGCCGCGGCACTTAAGGAACGCAGTTTTTCGCGCGCGCGGTCGCGGCCTAACAACCCCAAACCGCAATCCGGCGCGGCCACCAAGCGCGCTTGGTCGATGTGATTCAACGCCTCGCAAAGGCGCGCATGAACTTCGTCCGCCGACTCGATGCGACTCTTGGCAATCGCCACCGCGCCGAGCACGACCGTGGTGGTTTTGAATCGCTCCAACAGTTTCAAATCGTTGTGACGGTGCGCGTCTTCGATGGACAACCACTGCACGGTTGAATCTTCCAGCGCATCGGCGAGTTGGAAGTACGCGTCCGGTTCGGCTTTCGGGTAGTCGTCGCGGTCGAGACGGTCGGGGTAGCCGCAGCAGATGTGCAGCGCGCGCGTGACTTCGGCCGGGCAACCGTGGAACGCGCGCTCGAGATTTTCAATGCCGTATTGCAGCGCATCGGCCGGGCGGCGCGCGAACACCGGCTCATCGATTTGAATGTGACGGCAGCCGACTCGCGCCAGCGCCAGCACTTCGGCGTTCAACGCTTGCGCCAAGTCGGCGCCGAGTTGGGCCGGGTCGCCGTAGTGCGCATCGTAGTTGGTGTCGGCGATGGTCATGGGTCCCGGCATGGTGATTTTCACCGTGTTGTCGGTGCAGCGTTGCGCGCGCTGCCAGTCGGCCGGCAGGAACGAATCCTTCGCCGACACCGTGTCGCGAATGGTCGGCAAGCGCGCCGAGTAAGTGCCGCCGCGCACTTCCTTTTCGGTCAAGTTCTCGAAGTCAAAACCATGCAGGTGGCGGCAGTGGTAGTGAATGTAATTCTCGCGCGGCAGTTCGCCGTCGGTGGGGATGTCGATGCCGGCGTCGAGTTGGTCCGCGATGACTTGTTGCACACCGCGCGCGAGCACCGCTTCCGCGCTCTCACCGTCGCCGCCGAGTTGTTGCATGGCAGTTCCCCATTGCGCGGTCGGCTCGGAAGTGTCGGGGCCGGCCGGTAGGTTGAACCAGTCGGGGAGTTTCACGAACGCCGGCTTAGGGTATGCGCCGATGCAGGTGGTGAGAATGCTCATTGGTCACCGCCGCGGTTGTCGTTGCGGTTGTCACCGTCGCTACGGTTGTCGTTACGGTTGTCGCCACTGGAATCGATTGGCGGGCTGAGATTCTGCGGCGCGAAGATGGGGTTGAAGTTCTCGGTGCCGAGCGGCGATTGTTGCGCGGCACCGTCGCCACCGTCATCCGCGCCGGCTTGGTCTTTCAAGTTGCCGACATCGAAGATGCCTTGGAACTGCGACACCCCGGCGCGCTCGGATTTATCGGTGGATTGAATTTGTTGGCCGGCCGCTTCCGAGGCCGCGGGCGCGTTCTGGAACATCGCCTTGGCCTCGCGCTGGCGGGTGCGCTCCTGCGCTTGGCGGATTTTTTCGGCTTTGACTTGCGCCTTGCATTCCTCCACGCCGATAGTGCCGGCGAAATACGCGCTGCCGAGTCCGGCGACGAATACCAACGCAATCAAGAGCACGGCCGGCTCCAGCGCGAACGGTTTGACTCGCCGCCGCCGCGCCAACTCCCCGGCCGCGATGCGCGCGGTTTCCTTCTCGGCCGCGGCCTCGCGGCGTTTCAATACTTCGTGCAGCGCCGCGCCGAGCAGCGTGATGACCACGATAATCACCGCCAGCGCGCTGATGGACGGGTTGATGCCGTGCCGCACTTTGCCGGCAAGGAAAGTGGTCAGCGTGCTCTCGGAGACGATGGTGAACACCGTGGTGTTGTAGTTCTCGAACGACGCGAGGAACGCCAGCACCGCGGCCGACAAAATCGCCGGCTTCAAAAACGGCAGGAGGATTTTGCGAAAGGTCTGCACATGCGTCGCGCCCAAGTCCAGCGCCGCTTCTTCCTGCGACACATCAAAACGCTGCAAGCGCGAGATGAAAACCAACATCGTATACGCGGAGATGAAAGTCGCCTGGCCGATGATGGTGAGAAAGAAACCGTCGTAGAAAATCGAGTCGCGCGAGGCCCCGAACATGGTGCCGATGCGGTCCCAAAACAGCAGCGTGGAAATGCCGAGCACCACGCCGGGGACCAAAATCGGCGAGATGACGATGGTGTAATACCATGGGCGGACGCGCTCCTTGACTTGGGTCAGCATCAGCGCGCCGGACAAACCCAGCGGCACCGCCAACAACACCACGCCGACGCCGATGAACAAACTGTTGCGCAAGCCTTCCACCAACTTGGCGTCGTTCGCCAGCACATCAAACCATTCGACGGTGAAGCATTCGAACGGCGACATGCGCGGGAACGCCGAGGAGTTGAACGCGGTCACGCCCATGATGATGAGCGGCCCGAACAAGTACGCGAAGAAACCCAATACGAACAACGCCGCGAAACCATTGCGCACACGCTCGGCGGTCAAAATGAACCGGGGAGTCATCGCGCGATTTCCCCGAGTTTGACTTTGAACACGCGCATCATCAGCAGCACGAACAGAATGCAGACGACCAGCAGAATGATGGCGTACGCCGAACCGCGCGCCCAGTTGCCGGCTTGGTTGAACGCTTGATAGATGATTTGCGTGAACCATAAACTGCTGGGGCCGCCCAAGATTTGCGGCGCGGCCAATGCGCCGGCGGTCAGCATGAACACCATAGTGCAGCCGGAGGTGATGCCGGGTTTGGCGTGCGGAATCACCACGCGTTTGTGAATGCGCCACCACGGCGAGCCTAAGTCGCGCGCCGCTTCGATTTGATTGCGGTCGAGACTTTCCACCGCGTTGTAGATGGGGAAAATCATCAACAAGATGTACGCATAACTCAAACCGGAGTACAGCGCCACGCTGTTGCGAATGAAATCGTACGGCTGGTCGATGACGCCGAGCCACAGCAGCGCGTTGTTGATGATGCCGTTGCCGCCGAACATGATTTTGAACGCGAACGCGCGCAGCAGTTCGTTGACCCAGAACGGCACAATCAACGACAGTACCATCAGCCGCCGCCAGCCGCCGGTCGCGGCATGCGCCAAGTAATAAGCGACCGGATAACACAGCGCCAAGTCGATGAGGGTGACGAAAATCGCCGCCACGATGGTGCGCGCGAACACCGACAAGTCGACGAAGTTATACGAGTCGACGCTCTGCGCGCTGCCGTACAGCATGTACCGGTAATGCTCGGCGGTGTAGTGGTGCGCATCCGAGCCCCACTTCGGCGGCGGCACATTGGCGCGCAAGGAAAAATCCAGCATGAACGCCTGCGGCAGGAGAATCATCATGAAAATCCAGAACCCCACGGACGCCAACAAGAACACCGACAGCGCGGCGCCGTGCTTGCGGAAGAAGTTTTGCCAGTAGGCGAACATCGGTCGATTACAAATTCATGAATTGAAAGCGCGAACGCGAATCACGAATCACAAATCACAAATCGAGAGCGCGAAGTAGAATTACAACCGGCGAAGCGATAACGGTGAATTGCGCGCGTTGGTTTTTTATCAACGGTGATGCCGCGGTCGCGCGTTTATTCCGCCGCCAACTCGCCTTGCGGCAGCGCCACCGCCAAGTCGGCGTTGAAGCCGAGCGTGACTTCCTCGCCGGGCCCGCGGCCCATCGATGCGCCGTCGTTGACCATGGACAGTTTGACGCGTTTGTCGACGCCGTCGACATCGCAGAACACCTGCCAGAAGTTGCCCTCGAATTCCTGCTGGTGAATGCGCGCGCCGATGCGGTTGTCGAGCGCCCCGGTGGACGACGATGCCTCGGTGGACGATGCCTCGGCGGACGCCGACGATGCCCCGGCCGCAAACTTCAACGACTCCGGGCGCACGAATACGAACGCGGAATCGCCGGCCGCCAACTGCGCTTTGCCGCCGCGCATGGCGTGGCGCGCGCGCAGGCGGCCGGCCGGACTGTCGACCGTGACATAAGCGTCGTCGGTCGCCGCGACGGTGCCGCTGAACAAGTTATTCTCGCCGACGAACGACGCGACGAACGCGCTCTCCGGCCGGTTGTAGATGCTGTTGCCGTCGCCGACTTGCTCGATGACGCCGTGGCTCATGACCGCGACATGGTCGGACATGGTCAGCGCCTCGCCTTGGTCGTGGGTGATGTAGATGAAGGTGATGCCGACGCGCCGCTGAATCGCGCGCAGTTCGGTGCGCATGTGCTGGCGCAGTTTCAGGTCCAGCGCCGACAGCGGTTCGTCCAGCAGCAGCACGCTCGGCTCCGCGGCCAAGGCGCGGGCGATGGCGACGCGCTGGCGCTGGCCGCCGGACAGTTCGCTGACCATCTTCTCGCCTTGGCCCGGCAGCGCGATGAGTTCCAGCAGTTCCTCGGCCTTTTTGCGCCGCGCCGCCCGGCCCGCGCCGCGCACTTCCAGCGCGAAGGTGATGTTCTCCCACACCGTCATCAGCGGGAACAGCGCCAAGTTTTGGAATATCAGCGCGGTCGGCCGCTTGTTCGGGCCGATGCCGGCCATGTCGCGCCCGCCGATGCTGACCCGGCCCTGCGACGGTTGCAAAAAGCCGGACACGGCGCGCAGCAGCGTGGTTTTGCCGCAGCCGGAGGGGCCCAGGAAACTGAAGAATTCGCCCTGGCGAATCGAGATGTTGATGTCGCGCGCGGCGACAAAATCGCCGAAGCGAATCCACACCTCATCCAACTGCACATCCGCGCTCACCGTCGCCTCCGTTTATCCCAGGTTGCCGGTTTTATCGGTAACGCCGGCGATGCAACACCGTGGCGCAACACCGGCGCGACACCGGCGATGCAACACCGTGACGCAACATCAACGCAAACATCGACGCGGCATGCGCGCAAAACCCCGGCGCGGCGTCCATGCGGGACGCTCGCCGGCGCCGGGGCGAAGCGAATGAAAGTCAGGCGTTGACGAACTTGTTGCGGTATTCGGTGCGCACATCCGCATACCACTGCGGCTCGGCCGGCCACGGATTCAAGTTGGCTAACGCATCGCCCGGATAGGCCTCGGCGAAGTTCTTTTTGTACGCCGGGCCGGCGTACGCGTCCGCGCCCAACACCGCGGAGTTGTAACCGTGGATGTCGATGGAGCGGCCCGCGACTTGCGGGTCGAACACATAGTTGATGAGTTCGTACGCCTGCTCGATGTTCTCCGCGGCCGCCGACAGCGCGAAACTGTCCACCCACGCCATCGCGCCTTCTTTCGGCGCTTGGTAGGTGACCGGCTCGCCTTCGGTTTTCATCGCCAGCACCGGGCCGTCCCAGGTCTGGCCGACCACCACGCCGTCGTTCAGGAGGCCGTTCTTCTGCGCGTCGGTGTCGTTCCAGAACAACTTGATTTGCGACTTGCGCGCGATGCAGAAGTCGGTGATGCGCCGCCACACCGGGCGCATCGCCTCCTCGCTGCGGTACGCCTTCCAGACATCGCCGGGCGCCAACTCGCCGATGGTCTCCATGTACAAACCCGCGCCCAACATGCCGGAGTGCGGGCGAATCATGGTTTTGCCCTCGACATCGGGGGTCCAGATGTTGCCGTAACTCGGGGTGCCGCCGGGCGGGGCGTATAAATCGGTGCGCCAGCCGATGGCCTCGGTGCCCCAGATGAACGGCAGCCAGTGCGAGCCTTTGCCGCCGAAGTTCCACTCGACTTCGCCGACTTTCAGCATCGCCGGGTTGACATTGTCGAGGTTGGGGATGCGCGCGTAGTCGAACGGCTGCAGCAGGTCGAGGTCAATCCACTGCCCGGAGCGGTTGTTGGTCGGACTGCACAAGTCGACGCCCGCGCCTTTGGTGGCTTTCATCTGGTTGATGAGTTCCTCGTTGGAGCCGAGTTCCTTGTAGTTGACGCGGATGCCGGTGGCGGCGGTGAAGTCGGCGATGACGCCGGCCGGGATGTAGTCGGTCCAGATGGTGCAGTTGACTTCGCCCGCGCCTAACGCGCGCGAACTGACCACCCACGGCCCGACCGCGGCCGCGGAGGCCGCGACCGCCGCGCCCTTGACGACGCGACGGCGACTTTGGTTGACGCTGTGATTGGGTTTGCTCATGGTGGTTTCCTCCGCAACGGGTGGGTACTAATTAAAAGAGCGGTTGATGTTACTACATGTCATGGCGCGGGCGGCGCGACGGTGATGCGCCGCGCCGCCGCGCCGGGATGCCGGGACGCCGGGACTACGCCTTGCCCTTCCACGGAATCATGCGCGCCTCGGCCTTGCGCATCGCCACATCGATGGCCGCGCCGACGATGCCGATGATGATGATGCCGACGAACACCAGGCCGGTCTCCAAATACTTGCCGGCGACCGTAATCATAAAGCCGATGCCGGCTTCGGCGCCGACCAGTTCCGCGGCCACCAGGGTGCCCCAGCACACGCCCATGGCCACGCGCATGCCGGTGAAAATCTCCGGCAGCGCATTCGGCAGCACCACCTTCAACAGCAACTGCTGTTTGGATGCGCCGAGCGTGTAGGCGGCGTGAATCTTGGAGATGCGAATCGACTGCACGCCGGAACGCGCCGCCAGCACCATAATCCACAACGCCGCCAAGAACAGAAGGAAAATCTTCGACGCGTTGCCGATGCCGAGCCAGATAATCGACAGCGGAATCAACGCCAGCGGCGGAATCGGCCGCATGAATTCCACGATGGGGTCGAAGAACCCGCGCATGATTTTCGACAAACCCATGGCGAAACCGATGGGGATGCCGAGCAGGCAGCCGAAGAAAAACCCGACCAGCAGACGGTACAGACTGATGCCGAGATGCTCCCACAGCGTGAAACCGCGGAAGCCGTCGGTGGCGACCGTGATGAACTGCCCGAGCACCTCGGTCGGCGGCGGCATGAATATCGGGCTGGCGAGTTCCAGGCGAACCGCCAGCGACCACAAGGCGAAGATGAGAACAACCGAGACGATGCTCCACAACAAGCCGCCGGTCGCCGCCTCCGGGTCGCCGAAGGTGACCGCTTTGCGCTCGGATTCGCCGACCGTCACCAGCCCCAGTTTGGCAAGGGCGGTGGCCACGCCGGGCGGCAGTTGCCCGAGCAGTTCGGCGTTTTGGGATGTCAACGCTTTGATTGCCCAGATGACGGCCGCGATTTGTACGGCGACAAAAAGCAGGATGCCGACCGGCGCGGCGGCGAGAAAAACGAACAGCGCGATGAGGTCGGCGACCAACAATACGACGCCGCCCATTACGGTCGCATAAAGCAACCCAATCGGGCCGAGCAGCAGCGTCAAGAGAAGCGCAACGCCCAAACTTTTGGGCGATGCGGTCGCCGTGACGGTGGAGTTCGTGTCCATTACGCCGCCTCCTGTCGGCCCATGATTTCCTCTTCCATTTCCCAAATCATGGAGAGGATTTCTTCACGGGTTTCGACAAACTTGTCGCCGGTTTTGATTTCGCGCAGGTCTTCGATTAAGCCGCGCTTGGCGAACGGCAGGTTGTACTCTTTGTGGATTCGCCCCGGGCGCGGCGCCATAACGAACAGGCGCTCGCCGAGCAGCAGCGCTTCCTCGACGCTGTGGGTGATGAGGATGATGGTTTTTTTCGTCTCATCCCAAATTTTGAGAATCAACGACTGCATCTTTTCGCGCGTCAGCGCATCCAGCGCGCCGAGCGGCTCGTCCATCAGGATGAGTTCCGGCTCGTTGGCGAGACAACGCGCCAGCGCCACGCGCTGCTGCATGCCGCCGGACAGTTCGTATATCGCCTTCTCGCCGAAACCCTGCAGCCCGACGGTGTCAAGGTAGCGGTTGACGATGCCGGCGATTTCGCCTCTCGGCACGCCTTTCATGGACGGCCCGAAGCCGATGTTCTCGGCTACCGTCATCCACTCAAACAGCGCGCCCTGCTGGAACACCATGCCGCGTTCCGGGCTCGGCCCGGTGATGAGTTTTTCGAGTTTGGCGCGCTCGGGGCCGGGGCCGGAAATGTCGCCGCCGCCGAACATCGCCTTGCCCGAAGTCGGCATTAAGAAGCCGGCGATGAGGTTCAGCAGGGTGGTTTTGCCGCATCCGGACGGTCCGAGTACGGTCAGCATCTCGCCCGACTGCAGTTGGAAAGAGACGTCTTTCAACGCCTCGACTTCGCCGCCGTCCGGCAGTTTGTATATCATGCCGGCGGCGTCGATGGTGAGTGTGCTTGCCATGTTAATGTCCTCCGAAAGCGGAAAGCGGCCCGGCGTATTTATTTGGATGCCGCCGGGCCGCGAATTGGAAAAAAGCCGCTTACTTGACTCTTTTCAGGAACGAAGTGTCATACACCCCGTCGTAACTGCCAAGCGCTCTCGGCATCACGCCGGCGTCGACGAAGAAGTCGGCCGCGCTCTTGGTGAACGCCTGCACATTGCCGCCCATCCACGCATCGCCCAACTGCGCGTCTTTGCTGGGGAACGAGAAGGTGCCGGCGGCGCCGAGATAACCGCGCACGCCGTCTTCGGTCATGCCGGAGGCTTTCGCCAGCGTGCCCCAGTAACGGTTGGGGTTGTCGGCGAACGCCTTGTTGGCGTCTTCGGTGACTTGCATGAACTTGGTGAGAAGGCCCGGCGCCTGCTTGGCGAACTCGTCGGTGACCGAAATCACATCGAAAGTGAAGATGCCGACATTTTCCTGCTCGGCGCCGGTCATGATGACCTGGCCCTGCTCTTTCATCTTGTCCAGCGGGCCGCCGAAAGCGCAGCCGATGTCAACCCGGCCGGTTAAGAACGCCGCGGCCGCGTCTTGGCCGCCGGCCATCGGCGTGATGTTGACATCTCTCGCCGACAAACCGTAGAACGCCAGCGTTTTCAGCAGTTTGTAGTGCGTCACATTGCCTTCCGGCGTGGCGATTTTCTTGCCGCGCAGCGAGGCGGCGATGGACGCGGCGCTGGTACGGTCGAGCGCGGAGTCGTTGTGCACCACGCAGTTGTCGGCTTCCGCATACGCCACGGCGATGCCGACGGTGCGAATCGGCAGGCCCCGGCTGGTGGCGACGATGAACGGAATCAGGCCCTGCGAGTAGGAAATATGCACATCGCCGGAAGCCATGGCCGCGGACATGTCGTTGCCGCTGCTGAACGATTTCCAGTTGACCTTGACGCCCAATTCGTCGTCGTAGGTTTTCTCCAACTGCGCGACCTGGTTCGGCGTCGGCCATTCCAGGAAGTACGCCACGGTGACTTCATCCACCTGGGCTTGCGCGGCGCCGAACGGCAACGCCAAGAAGACCGCGCCTAATGCGGCGGATGCGGCGGCGGATGCGAGCGCGCCGATGCGGCGCGCGGTTTTGCTGGTTGACATGGTGGAACTCCTCTTGATGAGTGATGGTGGTTCAGGGATGGCGTCCGCCGCCCGCGCACCGCACGGTTACGCGGCTAAGCGGGCGAAAACCGGCGCATAGCGCGGCGGCATGAGCGCACATGGACGGCCTCACAACACATTGCTCACGGCTATACTCGGTCTGCAGCGGTTTGTCAAGCGCGCCGGTTTTGGTTGCCCGGCGCGACGGCGGCCGCGCATGGCGGGGCCGGCGGCGGCCGGCGGATGCCCCCGCCGCGCGACCACTTTATGGCCCCCGCCGCGCGCCATAATGGGCCAGTTGCGGGTTGGAATCTGGGCCAGATGCCGGGCCGGCGGCGCGGGCGCGCGCATCCGCGTATTATCCGGCGGCGCGCGCGACGGTACTCACTGTACATGTACACCGCCGCAACAGTACACCACCGCGCCGGCGAAAACCACCCGAATCGAGTCGTGACCGAATACCTGTTCCAACTGCCGCCGCGCCGCCCCGACCAGCCACGCGGCACGCTGCAGGCGCGCATCCGCGAAATGCTGGTGACCGCGATTCTCGACCGCCGCCTGCCGCCGGACGCGCACTTGCCGTCCAGCCGCAAGTTGGCGCGGCAGTTGGCGGTGGCGCGCAACACCGTGATGGCCGCATACCAGCACCTCGCCGACGAGGGTTTTCTCACCGCCCGCGCGCG
This sequence comes from Gammaproteobacteria bacterium, assembly GCA_028817405.1. Classification (GTDB taxonomy): domain Bacteria; phylum Pseudomonadota; class Gammaproteobacteria; order Arenicellales; family Poriferihabitantaceae; genus JAHRAW01. The sequence continues at coordinate 49,803 of JAPPPS010000089.1, read as the reverse complement.
CAGCGGCTACTATGTCAACGGCGCAATCTTGAGGGGCCGGGCATCGCCCGGCGGCACCGTCAGCGACGCGAAAATCGACCGCGCCGCGGCCATCGACTGGCGCAAACAACTCGCCATCCACCCGCGCCACTTGCGCGACCACCGCAAGCCGGCAAACTGGCATGAATTCCCGTACCCGTTCATCTGCGGCCAGTACGACCGCGAACTCTTCCCCATCGCCGACTGGCGCGAGTGCTGCCGCGAGGCCGCGTCGGTGCGCGCGATTCACGGCTGGGCGCGCGACCACATCGACCGCGACAGTCCGGAATTAGTCGAGCAAATCCGCGCCAAAATCCTGCCGCGCCGCGGTCTGTGGGCGCAGCCGGAGGAAATTCTGGTGACCATCGGCGCGCAGCAGGGCATCTATCTCACCGCGCAATTGCTGCTCGACCAAGGGCGCACCGTCGGCGTCGAGACGCCCGGCTATGTCGACGCCGAGAACACCTTTTCCATCTTCACCCGGCGGGTTGCGGCGCTGACGGTGGACCGGCACGGTCTGGTCCCCGACGCCGCCTTCGCCGCCTGCGACTGCGTCTACACCACGCCCAGCCACCAGTATCCGACCACCGTCACCATGCCGCAGGCGCGGCGCATGGAACTCCTGCAGCAAGCGCATGCGCACGATGTCATTCTGGTCGAGGACGACTACGAATCCGAGTTCAACTATGTCGGCGAACCGTCGCCGGCGCTGAAGAGTTTGGACCAAGCCGGCCGCGTCATTTACATCGGCAGTTTGTCGAAGACGCTGGCCCCGGGCATTCGCTTAGGTTACCTGGTCGGCGCGCGGGAATTCATCGCCCAAGCGCGCGCATTGCGGCGGCTGATGCTGCGCCACCCGCCAAGCAACAACCAGTTCATCATCGCCAAGTTCCTCGAGCGCGGCTACCACGACGCGATGATTGCGCGCTTGAGCCACGCGCTGCATGCGCGGTGGAAACTGCTCGGCGATTTGCTGGAGACGCACCTGCCCGGCCGCAGCGCGCGCCCGACTTTCGGCGGATCGTCGTTTTGGGTCAAGGGCCCGGCGCAGTTGGACGCCGGCCGGTTAGCGGCCACGGCCGCGGCCGAGGGCAAACTCTTGTTCGAACCCGGCGAGATATTCTTCCATGGCCCCAACCGCCCGAAGAATTTCTTCCGGCTGGGGTTCTCGTCGATTCCCGAGCAGCGCATTCCGGACGGTGTCGCAGAGTTGGCGCGGCGCATCCGCGCCAGTTGATTGCGCCGCGGTTTACTTCAACTGCGTGCGGGCGTAGTAGAGTTGCGTATCAGACATTATTTGTTCCCCCGTTTGCCGATGTAACTGTCAATGAAATCGCGGAATTTACCCGTGACCATAAACACGCCCATAAAAATAAACAATGTCGCCGCAACAATTGACAAGGACAGCGGCTCAGACAAAAATGCAACCCCAAACAAGATGCTGAACAAGGCGCGCAGATAAGCGTTGGATGTCGTTGCCAGAGGCCCCAAGGTTTTGATGAGACGGAAAAAAATGAGACTGGCCAATGCAGTGGAAAACAAAGTCAAAGCGGCCAGGGCGGCCGCCGGTCTTAACGCCGGTTCAATGCTGAACGGGTCCTCCAGAAAATAAGCGAAAGGCGCGACCAGTAAAGCCGCCAGAAGAAGCGAAACGCTTGCGGTTACAAAAACGGATTGGTCCCCGAATCGCTTCCCAAATATCGCCCCGCACGCATATGAACAACTGGCGCCGAGCACCGCCAAAACCGCCCAGATGTTATTTTCCGTCAATCCATCGGCTTGGGAGTATGCAATCAGAGCGACACCCAGCATGCCGAAAATGATGCCGACCAATTTCAGCATGTCAAATTTGGCTGTATGTAAAACAAAAACGGTGATAAGGAACACGAACATAGGCGGCGTCGAATTGATGATGCCGGCCACGCTGGAATCAACAAATTTCTCGCCCCAGGTAATTAAGAAAAAGGGCAACGCGCCTTGTAAAACGCCTTGGATGAAAAGTTCCAGCCAGCGCAGCCCGTTTCTCGGAAACCTGTCTCGCCTAAGCAGGGCAAACACCAGCAAGATTAATCCGCCCACAGCAATCCGAACGGTTACAATTGTCGCCGGAGGGAACCCCTCCAAAGCAACTTTAATCAGCGTGAACGACCCGCCCCATAGAGCCGCCAACAGTAGCAGGAGCAAGTATTCAGAAAGCGGCGGAGAATCTTTAACGTTAGTCATGACACACCTCACTCAAGCATGTTTCAAAGTGGTTGAAGATCATTTCGATACAATCCGCGCTAAACAGCCCGGCACGATACTGTATCTCCACATTTAGCGCGTCTGTAAAATGACGCACAAGAAATAACATGTCATATTTGAGTTTATAGCCTCGGTCCGAGTGTCGATTCGAACACGGGTCACCGCTCCTCCCTTGTGGCATATAGTTGAGGGAGAAGCCGGTCAGAGGATTTCTGTCCGCAAGAAAAGACAGCCCAATTTCATCAATAACGCGGTCAAACTGCTCTTCTTGATGCCTCGTTGCTTCAGCAACAAGCTCGTTTACCGTGGAAACAAGTTCACGGTTGTTCATTTTGTTGACGTCATGGACGCGCAATGGAACCAAATTAATGAAATCGCCGATAACCTTTCGGATCTGGGGGTGTGCACGCCCAGCCAGCGGCGTAACAATACAAATATCGGTGCGCTGAATCTGCTCATCTTCGCCGCCTCGCGGATGCGTGAAAGGCCGGACGACATGCAACGCCGGCTACGAGCGGGAAAAGATAACAAGTTTTTTCGGCGAATCCAGCGCCAGATGCCGGTTATCGAAAGCGCCAGTTGCGGACGAATGGTTGTGCCAGATGTACGGCCGCCAGCGGGCCAGTTACGTTTGCACCCGCCGCAAACTATTGGCTCGCTGTTTGCGCTACGGTCAAGCGTGGCGGGGGTTGTGATAAGTTGTTGGGTGAAAATGTTCGGATGATGATGTGCCGACTCTCTGCGCCATCCGCTGGGCCAGTTGGCAAACGCATTGAGGCCAGTTGATTGCGCCGCGGTTTATTGTGCCGCGGTTTACTTCAACTGCGCGCCGGCGTATTCCACCGCGCGCGCTACCGCCGCATCGTCTTTCATGCGCGCAAGCCAGGCGATGACATGTTCAAATTCCGGCATGTCGGTGAGCGCATGTTCGCGCATGTAGATGACCGGCAGGTGGGCATAGTCGGCGACGGTTTTTGATTCGCCGCACAAGAACGGTTGCTCCGCCACCGGCGCAAACGCGGCGCGAATGGAATCGGTGAGCCGGTCGAACACAAACCGCGACGCCTCCGGCATCGATTCCAAATACCGCGCCAAACCGTTCTGCACCGCCACATCGCTGAGCGCGGCGATGAAGGAAGCCATGCAGCGCGATTTGTCGGCCGGCGCGGCCGGCCACAAGTCCGGACGGTGCCGCTCGACCAAGTGATTCATGATGGCCCCGGATTGCGTCAGCACCATGGTGTCATCGCCGTCGCGCTCAACCAACACCGGCACCGCGCCGGCCGGGTTGAGTTCGAGAAACCCATCCTGTTTGTGCTCGCCGCCGGCCAGATTCAATTCGCGCTTGCGCGCTTCGATTCCGGCCAGTTCCACCGCCACCGCCGCGCGCAAACTGTTGCCGGTGCGGGCGTAGTAAAGCGTCGTGTCGGGCATCGTCTTCACCCCGCCAAAATTCGCGCGGCGGCGATGCCGAGGAACACCGCGAAAATTCGCCGCAGCGTTCGAGTCGGCAGCGCATGCGCGAGGCGAGCGCCCAACGGCGCGGTCAGCATGCCGGCGACGGCGATGCCGAGGACGGCCGGCCAGTGGATGTAGCCGCCACTCCAGGCCGGCAGCGCGGCGTGGTTCCAGCCAGCCACCGCGAATCCGGCCGCGCCGGCCAGCGCCACCGGCAAACCGCAAGCCGCGGCGGTGGCCACGGCGCGCGGCAACTGGCGGTTGCACCACACCAAAAACGGCACGACCATGCTGCCGCCGCCGATGCCGACCAACGCCGACAGCCAGCCGACGCCGGCCCCGGTGGCGGCTAACGCGCGGCCGCCCGGCAACTGGCGCGACGGTTTTGGGCTGAACTCGAACAGCATCTGCAGCGCCAGCGCAATCAAAACGATGCCGAACAAAATCATCAACTCGCGGCTTTGCAAATAATCCGCGCACCACGCGCCGGCCAATGCGCCGACCAAAATGCCCGGCGTGAACCGCGCGACCACCTTCCACAGCACCGCGCCGCGGCGGTGGTGCGCCCACACCGCCGACAGCGAAGTGAATGCGATGGTCGCCAGCGAAGTGCCGATGACGGTATGCATCAACACCGCCTCGGCGACGCCTTGACGGTGGAACACATAAATCAAACCCGGCACAATCACTTGCCCGCCGCCCACGCCTAACATGCCGGCCAACATGCCGGTGCCGCAACCGAGCAACACATACCAAAACAACTCGCTCATGTTCTCGCCTCGGTCATGATGTTGCGCCGGCCATGGCGCAGCCGATTTTCCACACTTCCTTTTCCCTGAACGCCGGGATGGTCTGGCGTCGGGCGGCGTTGGTGACGGCCGGGGCCGACAGTTGGTTGCGCCGGATGTGCTCGGACAGCCGGATGATTTCCATGCCGCGCAGGTAGGCGAGGCGTTTGTGCAGCGACTCCAGCAGCGCCAGCGCCAGGATTTTTTCCATCGGCCGGGTGCGCCGCTTGTCGTTGTAGTCGCGGAACGCCCGGTAGTAGGTTTGCTTGTCCTTGTTGCGGATAATCACGCGCGGAAAACCTAACGCGATGAGTTGGAAGTTGATGCTCACCCGGCCCATGCGGCCGTTGCCGTCGCAGAACGGATGAATGGTCTCGAAATCCAAATGAAACTTTGCAATCTTGTCCAAGAAATAACCGTCCATGTCGGCCGCATACTGCAGCAGAATCGCCTCCATCATGCGCGCCACATGTTCCGGCGCCGGGGCGATGTGCGCGCCGACCCGGACATACTCGCCGGCGCGCCGAAACCGCCCGGCGATGGAATCGTCGATGCCGCCCAACAGCATTTGGTGCAGCAGCAACAGCAGTTCCTCGGACAGCGCCTCAGTCTTGGCTTTGTCGCGTTTGTAAGCAATCACGCGCGCCAGATTCTTCGCCTCAAACACTTCGCGCACCGACACATCGCGCGACAGTTCCATCTCCAGCAGAATTTTTTCGGTCTCCTTCAGCGTCAGCGTGGAGTTTTCGATGGCGTTGGAGTTGTAGACATTCTCCGGCGTCTCGGCCTCGTCAATCATGGCAAGCAGCGCTTCCCGCCCCGGTTTCAGGGCGGTAAATTCGGCGTGCAAAGTCTGGATTTGCCGGCGGGTGGTTTGCGCGACGGTCATGCCCCAAAATTAACCCCATTCACGCCTTTTTGTCAATATCGCGTGAATTTCATCAAAAAAAGCCCCCCATTCACGCCTTTTTTGCGAATTCCGCGGCGGGGGCGGCGGCGAATTCCGCGGCGGGCCGCCCCGGCCGGCCGCGGTTTGCGTGCCGCGCGCGGTCAAATTGCGGCGGCGGTTGTGATAGGTTAACGCGGCCCGCGCAAGCGGCAATTTGCAACAAACACACCGGAGACCACGCTCATGTCCAGGCACAAATTCCGCGTCTACCTCGCGGGCCCAATCAGCGGCTGCAACGACAGCCAAAAGCACAAATGGCGCGACGAAATCAAGCAGCGATTCGGCAAGGACATGGACTTCATCGACCCCACCGAGACGCAGAAGACCTCTTCCTACGCCGCGGTCAAAAACGACATCGACTCCGTCGAAGCCGCGGACGGTTTGCTGGTCAACATGTGGCGCGAGTCCATCGGCTCGGCGTTCGGCATCGTGCATGCGCACCGCAACGGCCGCCCGGTCGCGGTCGCCGACCCCAACCACATGAACAACACCACGCTGAAGTTCTACGCCACGGTCATCGAAGAGACGCCGACGCAAGCCGCCAATGTGCTGCTGCGCATTCTGCACGCCAACGCCAACTGGACGGTGATTAAGTCCGGCCGACGCAGCGACGAAGAATTCAACCGTGAGAAGTTGGTTGAAGCGATTCGCGGCGCTTGCCGCGGCGCCCGGCGCAACGGCATCGTCGCGCCGGTGTTGTTGCTGCCGCGCATCATCGAGCGCTTGACCGACAGCGACCACAAGTTGGGCAAGCAACTGCCGACCAAGTTAATCAACGATGCGGTGTTGGCGAGTTTGAAAGAACTGGAAGCCGACCCGGATTATGCGCCGGCGGTCAAAGGCGTCGCCGACGCATGGCGGCGACGCAGAGATGCCAAGCGCGCGTCGCCAATCGGCAAGTCAGCGCGCAAAACAGCATCGAATTCGCGCGACAAAGTCGTCTTCGCCGGGAAAAAAGCGCACGCCACCATCTGGGGCAAGACGGTGAAACGTTTGGACGACATTCCGTCGCCCGACGCCCGCGCCGCGTTTCAAGCGGTGTGGAAAGTCGCCGGCATCACGCGCATCGCGCTCGGGCAATTCGGTCACAGAGAAGAGCGCGCGACGGTAGGGATTTGGGTCGGCGCATCCAAACAAGCCTCGGTCATCGAAGGAAAACTGTTCGACAAAGGCGAGAAGGGCACGCTGCAGACATTTCAAGTGCGAACCCAGCACGCGCAAAACACCGCGAGCGTGTTGCGCGGCATCATCGACAAACTGAAAGCGGCCGGCTACTGGGCCGGCTAAAAGCGCGCGCAACACCGTTCGCGCCAAACACCGTCACTTCAAACCCAAACCTTAAGGTGACTCGCATGTTCAATCTCGCCGTCTCATCGCTGCTGTTGGCGGCCGCGGCCGCGGTGCTGTTCAACTGGACGCAAACCGAGTCCGATGCGTTGTGGTTCTACATCAACTTCCTCATCATCGCCGCTTGCGCGTTGGGCGCGCCGGCGTTGTGGCGAAACGCGCACGCAGTGGCGCGGTGGACCGGCGGCTTGCTGGCGGCATTAGCCGCCACCGTCGCGCTCCAAGTCGCGGTCATCGAACCGTTGCTGCGACCGGCCGCCCTGATAATTTGGGAAGTCGTCAACTTCACCCTCGTCATCGCCCTCCCCTTCGCCGCCGGCCTACTCCGCCGCCGTTCATAAACCGCCGCGCCAACCAAGCGCCAACCAAAGAATCCACCGATGACCGGTCAGCCGCCGCCAACCGAACCCGCGCCACTCACCTTGGTCACCGCGTATTTTGCGTTGCCGCGCCGCCGCCGCGCGGTGAGCGACTACCACGCGTGGATGGCAAACCTGTTGCCTTTCGTCACATGGCCGCTGGTGATTTTCTGCGACGAACAATCGCTCGACCGAATCGGCCGCGCGCCGGCCGCGGGCGTTAGTCGGTTTCGTCGCCGCCGCCGGCACAACGCGCTCCGCCTTCTGGGGCTTCGTGTTCTTCGCCGAGCGCCCCGACTCCCCGACCATCGCCGGCATGCTCATGATTGCGCTGGCCGGCTTGCTGGTGACCGGCTGCATTCCCATGCGCTTAATGCGACGGTGAAGCATGATTCACTCCACCGTCACCGACTTCGCCAGGTTGCGGGGTTTGTCGACATCGGTGCCTTTGATGAGCGCGGCGTGATAGGCGAGCAACTGCAGCGGGATGGTGTAGATAATCGGCGCGATGGCGTTGTCGACCGGCGCGATGTCGACCACTTGCAAGTTGTCCTGCGCGGTGATGTTGGCGGCCGGGTCGGCGAACACAAGGAGGCGGCCGCCGCGCGCGCGCACTTCCTCGATGTTGGACTTGAGTTTCGCCAGCAATCGGTCGTTGGGCGCGATGGAAATCACCGGCATGTCGGCGTCGACCAACGCCAACGGGCCGTGCTTTAACTCGCCGGCCGGATAAGCCTCGGCGTGGATGTATGAGACCTCCTTCAACTTCAACGCGCCCTCCAGCGCAATCGGATAGTGCGCGCCGCGGCCGAGGAACAACGCATGCTGTTTGTCGGCGAACTGCTCGGCCACGGCCGCGATTTGCGACTCCAGCGCCACCGCCTTTTCCACCTTGGCCGGCAACTCGCGCAACTCGCTGACCAACCGCGCTTCGTCGTCGGCGGTCATGCTGAAGCGCCGGCCGAGCGCGATAACCAACAACCGCAACGCCGCCAACTGCGTGGTGAACGCTTTGGTCGATGCCACGCCGACTTCCAAACCGGCATGCGTCATCAACGCCAAGTCGGAGGCGCGCACCAATGAACTTTCCGGCGCGTTGCACACCGTCAGCGCATGCCCGAAGCCCTGCTCGCGCGCCACCGTCAGCGCGGCGATGGTGTCGGCGGTCTCGCCGGATTGCGACAGCGTGACCACCAAGCAGCGCGCCGGCGGCGCGTGCCGGCGCGAGCGAAACTCGCTGGCGATTTCCACCCGGCACGGTACGCCGTATCTTTCGAACCAATACGCCGCGACCAAGCCCGCGTGGTACGAACTGCCGCAGGCGATGATTTGCACCGCGCGCGTTTGCTCGAAAATCGCGGCCGCGTCGACGCCGAAACATTCTTGCAGCAATCGACTACCGGTGATGCGCCCTTCCAATGTGTTGGCGATGGCGGCGCTTTGCTCGTGGATTTCTTTCAGCATGTGGTGGCGGTAGTCGCCGAGGTCGACGGCGTTGGCCGGCAACTCGCAAGTACGAACCGGGCGTTGTTGCGGGCGGCCGCTGGAGTCGATGATGGAAATTCGCGCGCCGCGGTTTTCGTTGCTTTGGTTACCGTGGTCGCCGGTTTCACTGTCACCGTCACCGTCGCCGCTGTCGATGCTCACGATGTCGCCGTCTTCGAGAACAAAAAATTCGCGCGTCACCGTCACCAGCGCGCCCATGTCCGAGGCGATGAAACCGCCGCCGCCACCGTCACCGTCACCACCGTCGCCGCCGATGCCGACCACCAACGGTGAGCCGCGCCGCGCGCCGACCAAGCGGTGCGGCTCGGCGGCGCTGACCACGCCCAACGCGTACGCGCCTTCCAGTACCGTCACCGCGGCCGTGACCGCTTGCAGCAAGTCCAGACCGTCGCGCATGCGACGGTGGATTTCGTTGAGCGCGACTTCGGTGTCGGTGTCGGAGGCGCAGCGGAAACCGTCGGCCAGTTGCGCGGCGCGCAACGCTTCGTGGTTTTCGATGATGCCGTTGCAGACCAGCGCGATGCCGGCCCCGTCGGCCGCGCCGGCGATGAGGTGCGGGTGGGCGTTGTTCTCGGTCGGCGGGCCGTGCGTCGCCCAGCGGGTGTGGCCGATGCCGGTGCTGCCGCGCAACTCTTCGCCGGCCAATGCGCGCTCCAAGTCGGCGATGCGCCCGACGCTGCGGGTGCGCCGCAGCCGCGCGCCGGCGGCCGCGGCCGGGTCGATGACGGCCACGCCGGCCGAGTCGTAGCCGCGGTATTCGAGCCGCTTCAAGCCGTCCAGCAGCAGCGGCAAAACTTCCGCGCGGCCGACCGCGCCGACAATTCCGCACATGGTTTTATTTGGCGGCGGCGGTTTTGTGACTGTCGCCGGCCGCGTTACCGTCGCCGGTTTTGCCACCGTCACCGTCACCGTCACCGGCCGCGTTACCGTCACCGGTTTTGCCGCCGTCACCGTCGCCGGCCGCGTTACCGTCACCGGTTTCGCCACCGTCACCGTCGCCGCAATCGCCGCCCGACGATTCGCGTTTCACCGGCCGCGTCCAGCCGCGCACGCTCTTCTGCCGCGCGCGCGCCACCGCCAAAGTATGCGCGTCGACATCCGCGGTGATGGTCGAGCCGGCGCCGATGGTGGCGCCGTCGCCGATGACCAGCGGCGCCACCAACTGACTGTTGGAGCCGATGAACGCGCGCGCGCCGATCACCGTGCGGTGCTTGCGCGCGCCGTCGTAGTTGCAGGTGATGACGCCGGCGCCGATGTTGGCGGCGTCGCCGATGTCGGCGTCGCCGAGGTAGGCGAGGTGGTTGGCTTTGGCGGCGCGGCCGAGGCGCGCGTTTTTGACTTCCACGAAGTTGCCGATGCGCGCCTCGGCGTCGAGTTGCGCGCCGGGGCGCAGGCGGGCGAACGGCCCGACTCGGCATCGCGCGCCGATGTCGGCGCGCTCGATAACGCAGTGCGCTTCGATAACGCAACCGTCGCCGATGCGACTGTCGCGGATGACGCAGCCGGGCCCGATGACGCAAGCGTCGCCGACTTCGACTTCGCCTTCCAGCACCACATTGACATCGACCACGCAGTCGCGGCCGAACGCGCACCGTCCGCGCAAGTCGAATCTCGACGGGTCGATGATGCGCACACCGTGGTCGAGCAACGCGCGCGCTTGGCGGGCCTGAAACATGCGCTCGGCGCGCGCCAAGTCGGCCGGGGTGTTGACTCCGAGGGTTTGCTCCGCGGCCGCCGCGCAAGCGGCGATGTCGACGCCGGCGGCGGCCGCATGCGCGACGATGTCGGTCAAGTAAAATTCGTGCTGCGCGTTGTCGTTGCCGAGGCCGGCCAGGCCCGCGTTGATGACCGCGGCCGGCGCGGCGATGAATCCGGCGTTGCATTCGCGGAGGGCCTTCTGCGCGGCGGTGGCGTCCTTTTCCTCGACGATGCGCGCCACCCGCCCGCGCTCGTCGCGCACGATGCGCCCCAGCCCGGCCGCGCCCGCGGCGTCGTCGGCGCGCAATGTGAGCAAGCCGAATTTGTCGCCGGCGGCCGCGGCCAGCAAGTGCCGCAGCGTCGCGGTCTCAATCAGCGGCGTGTCGCCGTATACCACCAGCACCGTGGCCGCGTCGGCCACCCCGGCCATCGCCAACTGCGCCGCGTGGCCGGTGCCGCGCGGTTGGTCCTGGGGTACCCAGGTGATGTCGGCGCCGCCCGATTCCTCATCGCCTTCGATGGCATCTCGCACTTCGTCGCCGCGCTCGGCGCTGACCACGATGTGAATTTTGCGCGGCGTCAGCGCGCGCACCGCGTCGAGAATGTGCGCTAACAGCGGCCGCCCGCCGACCGTGTGCAGCGATTTCGGCAAACTGGAACGCATGCGCGCGCCCGCGCCGCCCGCTAAAATAATCGCCTCGATGCGCATGGGTTTTGAATGCCGCGGTTTGCCGGTTGCCGGTTGGGCGATTGCCAGTTGCCAGTTGGGCGACGGTGGCGTCAACCGTCGCCATCACCGTCGCCGTCGGTAGTATCGCGGCGCGCGCATCGTCAGCATTCCCGGTGCGCCGCCGCCGCGCGATTTTACTCTATAGCGGCGGGCGGCGGCGCGCCCGCCTCGACCGACGACGCCCCATGGCCCAAGACGACCTGAAAAACATCGCCGATGAAATCCCCGCGCGCAGCCCGGTCGAGCCGGTCGAGTTGCGCGCCGACAGCGCGTTCCAATTCGACTGCCATCCCGGCGTGTCGTGCTTCAACGCCTGCTGCCGCAACATCGACATCACGCTGCTGCCGTACGACATCGCGCGCCTGAAACGCCGCGCCGGCCTCACCTCATCGCAATGGGTGGCGCGCTACACGCTGCCGTTTCCGATGGACGCGCACGGCATGCCGGGCTTGAAAATGGCGACCAAACCCGGCCGCAACGAATGCGTGTTTTTGGAGGAATCCGGCTGCAGCGTGTACACCGACCGGCCGAGCGCCTGCCGGTACTACGCGCTCGGTTCCATGGGCGTGCGCCCGGCCGGCGGCGACGCCGTCGAGGACATTTTCTTCGTGGTCAAGGAGCCGCACTGCAAAGGTCATGAAGAACCGCGCACCGCCACCGTGGCCGAATACCGCCGCGAGCAAGGCTTGGAAAAATACGATGAGATGAACCGCGAGTGGCGCGACATCGTGCTGAAAAAACGCTCCTCCGGCCCCACCGTCGGCAAGCCCAGCGCCAGGTCATTGCAACTGTTCGACATGTGCAGTTACGACATCGATTCTTTCCGCGAATTCGTCGCCTCCGAGGCGTTCGCCGAAGTGTTCGCTCTGCCGGCCGAAGAACGCGCGGCGTTGTCGGACGAAGACAAGTTGCTGCTGTTCGCCGCGCGCTTCCTAAAACAAGTCCTGTTCGGCGAATTCACCATCCCAATAAAACCCAACGCCCGCGCCACCCGCCTGCAAAAACGCCGGCACAGAGAGACAACACCGGCACCGGAAGACAACACCGGGGATAATCCCTAACCGACGCGCCCACCACTGCCACTCCGCGACAGCCGGAGTCCAGAGTCCCCCGCTCGTGGGCGGGGGCAGGCTTTAATTCGATTCTTCGCCGGTTCAATTAAAGACTCTGGACTCCGGGGCAAAGCCCGGCGTGGCGGCTAAAGTCGCCGTACTTAATTCCACCGCCGTTATGCTATATTCCCCGCGCAGCGGGTTATGTCATGAATACTGAGCAACATCTGGAGCGCTACCGCATTGTCGGCGAGCCGTTTTATGCGCCGCAGGGTGGGGAAATCGAGTTGTTCGAGGCGGCGTGGCGCAACGCGATTCCGGTGTTGTTGAAGGGGCCGACCGGCTGCGGCAAGACGCGGTTCGTGGAGCACTTGGCGTGGCGGTTGAAACTGCCGCTGGTCACGGTGTCGTGCCATGACGACTTGACCGCCGCGGATTTGGTCGGGCGTTATCTCATCATCGGCGGCGAGACGCGGTGGGTGGACGGGCCGCTCAGTCGCGCGGTGCGCGCCGGCGGGATTTGCTACTTGGACGAAATCGTGGAAGCGCGCAAGGACACCACGGTGGTGATTCACCCGTTGGCCGACGACCGCCGCGCGCTGCCGATTGAAAAAACCGGCGAGTTGCTGCGCGCGCCGCCGGAATTCTGCCTCGCGATTTCGTACAACCCCGGCTACCAAAGCGTCCTCAAAGACCTCAAGCAAAGCACGCGCCAGCGTTTTGTGTCGATTGAATTCACCTATCCGCCGGCCGATTTGGAGGCCGACATCGTCGCCAAGGAATCCGGCTTGGATGCCGCCAACGCCGCCAAGTTGGTGAAGTTCGCCGGCATGACGCGCAACCTGAAAGGCAGCGGTTTGGAGGAAGGCGCGAGCACCCGGCTGCTGGTGCATGCCGCGAAATTGATGGTGGCCGGGGTGGCGCCGCGCGCCGCCGGCCGCGCCGCCATCGCCGAGACCCTGACCGACGACCCGGACATGCTGCAGGCGGTCAACGAACTCGGCGCGTCGTTGTTTTGAGCGCGCTTTTTGATGGCGTTTGACTCCGGCCCCGGCATCAACCTGAACCGCGACTCCGCTCATGAACGCCGATGCGATGAAGCAAGCCGCGGCCGAGGCCGCGTTGAGTTATGTCGAAATCGGCGATGTGGTCGGCGTCGGCACCGGCTCGACCGCGAACTTTTTCATCGACGGCTTGGCGCGCATCAAAAACAAAATCGACGGCACGGTGGCGAGTTCCGAGGCCTCGGCGCAACGCCTGCGCGCGCATGGCATCGCGGTGTTGGACTTGAACCAAGTCGGCGAGTTGCCGCTGTATGTCGACGGCGCGGACGAAGCGACCCGCCACTTGCACTTAATTAAGGGCGGCGGCGGCGCGCTGACCCGGGAGAAAATCGTGGCGCAGGTCAGCGCGCGCTTCGTATGCATCGCCGACCGCAGCAAGTTGGTGGCGCGACTCGGCGCGTTCCCGCTGCCGCTGGAAGTGATTCCGATGGCGCAGAGTTTGGTCGGCCGCCGCCTGGCCGCGCTCGGCGCATTGCCGCAACTGCGCGCCGGCTTCACCACCGACAACGGCAACCTCATCGTCGACGCGCGCAACTTCGACATCGACAACCCGGTCGAGATGGAACGGCGCCTCAACCAAATCCCCGGCGTGGTGACGGTCGGCTTGTTCGCGCTGCGCGGCGCCGATGTGCTGCTGTTGGGCGGCGCGGACGGCGTGGAGGAATTGCGCGGGTGATGCGCGGCGCGCGGTAGATTATCGTCGCGCAGTGGTGTGTCGTGCGGCGGTGGCGAAGGTCGCCAACTTCGGTCGCCGCTGTCGCCGCGTTGTCACCGTCACGCTACCGTCGCGCCATCGCACCGTCACGCCATCGCACCGTCACACCGTCACACCGTCGCGCCGTCGACTTAGACCTTCCGCACTTTGAAATGAAACTCGCCGTCCGCTTCCGACGACTCCAGCAGTTCGTTGCCGGTCTGCGCGGCGAACGCCTCGAAGTCCTTGACCGCGCCGGGGTCGGTGGCGACGATGGCGAGGACTTCCCCGGCCGCCATCTGGTTCAGGGTTTTCTTGGCGCGCAGAATCGGCAGCGGGCAGTTCAGGCCGCGGGTGTCGAGTTGGCGGGTCGGTTCGTTCATGACGGTGGCGGGTCGGGCGCGGGCGGCCGGGGCCGGCCGCCGCGCCGAGTATAGCGTATTATCCGCGCCATCGCCGCCGATTTCCGCCGCTGATTCCCCGCCGATTTTTTCATGCCGACTTCCCGCCAACCGCCACGCCGCCGCACCGCCATGGCCGCGGCGCGCGCGGTCGCCATGGCCTTGGCCGCGGTGCGCACGCTCGCCATGTCATTGACCGCGGCGGCCACGGTCGCCGTCGCCCTGTCCACGGCCGCCGCGCCGGCCTTCGCCGCCGATGACGAAAACGAGCCGCTGCCGGAGTTGGGCGACAGCGCCGAGCGCGTGCTGTCGCCGACGCAGGAGAAGCGCATCGGCGACCAGTTCCGCCGTCAACTGTTCCGCGACCCGGCGTACATCGCCGACCCGGAAATCAACGCCTACCTGAACCGACTCGGCGCGCAAATCGCCGAACATGCGTCGCTGCGCGGCGTGCCGATTGCGGTGCATCTGGTGCAGAACCCGCAACTCAACGCCTTCGCGGTGCCGGGCGGCCACATCACATTCCACACCGGCCTGCTCTTGGCGGCCGAAAACGAGGACGAATTGGCCGCGGTGATGGCGCATGAAATCGCCCACATATCGCAGCGCCACCTGCCGCGCATGGTGGCGAAAATGGAAGCCAGCCGGCTGCCGGCCGCGGCCGCCATCCTCGCATCCATCGTGGTCGGCGGCCAGGCCGGGCTGGCCGGCCTGACGGTCGCCAACGCCGCGCTGCTGTCCAACCAACTGGCATACACCCGCGAGTTCGAGCGCGAGGCCGACGCCATCGGCATTCGCTTACTGGCCGAATCCGGCTACGACCCCGCGGCCATGGCCGGCTTCTTCGGCAAGTTGGAGGGCCCCAGCGGCCTCGGCGACGAAGGCCCGGAATTCCTGCGCACCCACCCGCTGTCATACACCCGCATCGCCGAGGCCGAAAACCGCGCCGCCGACTACCCGCCCCGGGCCCGGCCCGGCGGGCGCGAATTCTTCTTCATCCGCGCCAAAATCCGCGCGCTGCACACCGCCAACCCGCGCGCCGAGGTCGAACATTTCAACCGGGTACTCGGCGGCGAGGCCGGCGCGCCACCGGCTGACCAACGCGACGCCGCGGTTTACGGCTTGGCGCTGGTACAGTGGAAACTGCGGCAATTCGCGGCCGCGCGGGCGACATTGCAACCGTTGCTGGATGCCGGGCCGGCCGGGGCGTCCGCCGAGTCGGCCGCCGGGGTGACCGCCGGCACGGCCGACGCTACCGCGGCCGGTGGCGCGACCGGCGGCACGCCCGACTCTGCCGCAGCCGGTTCCGCGGCCGGCTCCGCGGACATGGCGGTGGAAATCGCGCGCGCCGAAATCGACCGCACCGCCGGCGCCCCCGCGGCCGCGGCCGCGCGGTATGCGGCGTTGGCGGCGGCCGGCCCGCCGCCGCCGTGGCTGGCGCACTACCAAGCCGAAGCGCTCATCGACAGCGGCAACCCTGCGGCCGCCAAGCGCATCATCCGCCGCCAGTTGCGCCGCCACAAGTCCATGTTCACGCTGTACCGGCCGCTGGCGAAGAGCAACGCCAAACTCGGTTTGGCGGCCGAATCGCACCAAGCCACGGCCGAATACCACGCGGCCCTCGGCGAATACCCGGCCGCCATTTCGGCCTTAAGACGCGCCCTCGCCGCCGCCGCCCCCGAAGGCTACCTCCACGACAGCATCACCGCCCGCCTAACCGAAATCGAAGGCGTGCTGAAACAACAGTTGCAACCCTGAGCGCGCCAATTCCGGCCGCACGGTTGCCGGTGCGCTACGCCCGGCGGTTGAAGATTCTCAGCCTTGTTCCGGTTTCCATTCGTCGGGCATGACGATGCCGTCGCCGAAGAACCAGGCTTCCATTTGCGCGGCGAGGTAGTTTTTGTGCTCGGTTTGCAGCGGGTTGAGTTTGTATTCGTTGATGAGAATGGTTTGCCGGCGCAGCCAGTCTTGCCACGCTTCTTTGGAGACATTGTCGAACAGGCGCTTGCCGAGTTCGCCCGGCCAGGGCGCGAAGTCCAGGCCTTCGGCGGCGCGGCCGAGTTTGACGCATTGCACTTGGCGACTCATCGGTTCATTCCGGGGCGACTTTCAGCCGTTCAAAAATTCGCGCGACCGCGGCCGGCACGCCGACCGTCGCGGGTTTGGACGGGTTATACCAGAGATGCGGCGCGCCGTCCATGCGCGGCGCGGGGTTGCCGGCCGGCGCGTCGGCAAGCAGCGGCCGGATGTCGAGGTCGAAGTGGGTGAAGGAATGGGTGAAAGCCGGCAACGCGCGGCCGGTTTGGACGCGCAGGTTGAGTTGCCGCGCGCACCACGTTTCGATGCGCCGACGCTGGGCCGGGGTTGGCGGCCGCGGTTTGGCGCGCGGCGACGGTTGACTCCGGGACGGTTTGGCCGGGGACGACGGTTGACTCCGGGGCGGTTTTGCCGGGGGCGACGGTTGACTCCGGGCCACCGTCGCCGCCGGCCGCGCCGCGCGATGCGGATATTCCGGCAGCGACCACAGCCCGCCCCAGATGCCGCGCGGCGGGCGTTGCACTAACAGTACATGGCCGACACGGTCGCGCACGATGAGCATGGTCACGGTCTTGCGCCGGCGCGCCGGCTTCCCCGTCACCGTCGCCCCCGTCACCGCCCCCGACTTGCGCGCGGGATAGGCGGCCGGGTCGCCGCTGCGGTGGGCGCGGCAGTCAGCGGCTAACGGGCAGGCATCGCACTTCGGTTTGGCGCGCGCGCACACGGTTGCGCCCAAGTCCATCAGCGCTTGGTTGTAGTCGGCGACGCGCGATTTGGGCAGTTGTTGCTCGGCGACTTGCCAGAGTTGCGCTTGCGTTTTGGCGGCGCCGGGCCGGCCGCCGAGCGCGGCATAGCGGCTTAACACGCGCTTGACATTGCCGTCCAGAATCGCCCGGCGCTTGCCGAAAGCGAACGCCGCGACCGCGCCCGCGGTGCTGCGCCCGATGCCGGGCAAGGCCGCGATGTCTTCGAATCGCGCCGGGAATTCGCCGCCGTGGCGCGCGACGATTTGCCGCGCCGCGGCGTGCAGGTTGCGCGCGCGGGCGTAGTAGCCGAGGCCGGCCCAGTGGCGCAGCACCGCGTCCAAGTCGGCGGCCGCCAGCGCGCCGAGGTCGGGGAATTGGCGCATAAAACGACGGTAGTAGGGAATCACCGCGCCGACTTGGGTTTGCTGCAGCATGACTTCCGCGACCCACACGCGATACGGCTCGCGCGCGCGTTGCCACGGCAAATCCTTGCGCCCGTGCGCGTCATACCATTTCAGGAGGCGGGCGGAAATTTTCGCGGGAATCTCGGCGGGAATCTCGGCGGAAACCTCCGGCGGCGGCGAAACTTCCGGCGGCACCGGCGATGTTTCCGGCGGCGGCGAAACTTCCGGCGCGGCCGGCGCGGCGTTTGTCGCGGTCATGCGGGTTAAGATAGCAGTTCGCGCGCGCGGTTGTTGTCGCCGTTACCGCCGCCGCCGACGCGCGCAAACGCGGTTATACTCGCCATCGTTTTATTTACTTCCTCACTCGACATGACTTCCGATTCGCATCTCACGCCGCGCTGCGCCGCGCCGGCCATGTTTGTCACGGCGCTAAGCGCGCTGCTGTTCGCGGCCGCCACCGCCATGTCGGCCGCGGTGTTCACCGTCGCGCCGGCCGCCAAGTTGCACGCCGACGGCATAACCAAAAAATGGGCGATTGCCGAGTTCGGCGAACCGTTATACGCGGCCGGTTTGGAGCATTTCCCATACGCCAACCCCGATGCGCCGAAGGGCGGCAAAATCGTGGTCAGCGATTTCGGCTCATTCGACACGCTGAATTTTTATGTACAAAAAGGCGACTGGCCGTCGAGCATCGGCGTGGTATACGACAGTTTGATGACTTCATCGGCGGATGAAATCGACGGCTTATACGGTCTCATCGCCGAGTCGGTGGAATATCCGGCCGACAAGAGTTGGGCGATTTTTAACTTGCGCGATGAAGCGGTGTATCACGACGGCGCGCCGATTGTCGCGGCCGACTTTGTGCATGCGCTGGACACCGTCAAGCGGCACGGCCGGGTGTTCATTCAGTCGACTTACGAACAAGTGACCGGCGCCGAAGCGTTGAGCGACAAGCGTTTGAAATTCACTTTCGCCACCACCGACAGCATGAAGCCGATAACCACCGCGGCCGGCATGTCGCCGCTGCCGGTGCATTACTGGAAGGGCAAAGATGTCACCGCATCGACGCTTGAGCCGCCGCTGTCCAGCGGGCCGTACCGCATCGCCGACATCGACCCCGGCCGCTCCATCACTTATCAGCGCGTGGAAGATTACTGGGCGCGCGACTTGCCGATTAAGCGCGGTCTCAACAACATCGATGAAATTCGCTACGAGTATTACCGCGACTTGACGGTGGAATTCGAAGCCTTCAAAGCCGGCGAACTCGACTTCCGCACCGAGAACAGCGCCAAGCGGTGGGCCACCGAATATGACTTGCCGGAAATCGCCGCCGGCGCGATTCAAAAACACACCGTGCCGAACCGCAGCCCGCGCGGCATGGGCGGCTACTTCTTCAACTTGAAGCGCGACAAGTTCCAAGACATCCGAGTGCGCGAAGCGTTGATGATTTTATACGACTTCGAAGCCATCCAGCGCACCTTGTTATACGGCCAGTACAAACGCATCGCCAGTTACTTCCCCAACTCCGACTACGGCGCGCGCGGCGAACCGGACGCGGCTGAGAAGACGGTGTTGTCGGCGTTTGCCGGGCAAACCGAATACTTGCCGGCCGCGGCGTTGAGCGATGCTTTCGCGCCGCCGGTCACCGACGGCAGCGGCCGCGACCGACGCCAGCGTCGCCGCGCATTGGGGTTGTTCAAAGCGGCCGGCTGGGAATTGCAAGACCGCAAGTTGGTGTCCGCCGCCACCGGCGCGCAGTTTCAACTGGAACTGATGACCGGTTATCCGGAGTCGCAGCGTTTGGCGTTGCCGTATATCGAGGCGTTGAAGAAGACCGGCATCGATGCGTCGATTCGCTTGGTCGACCCGTCGCAGTGGCGGGTGCGTATTAACGATTATGACTTCGACTTGTGGGTCGGCGGCTTGAACTTCTTCCCGCCGCCCGGCGCCGAGTTGCGCGGTTTCTTCGGCTCGGCCTCGGCCGACCTCCGCGGCGGCAACTACAGCGGCATCAAGAACCCGGTGGTCGACGCGCTCATCGAACAAATCGTCGACGCCAAACAATCGCAAACATTGCAGACCGCCACCCGCGCGCTCGACCGCGTGTTGTTGTGGAATCACTACGCCATCCCGACCTACTACAAAGACGAAGCGTGGATTGCATACTGGAACCGCTTCGGTCATCCGGTGCGGCGGCCGGTATACAGCGTCGGTTTCCCCGGCGCGTGGTGGATTGACGCGGATAAAGACGCGCGTTTGGAACGGTGAACAGTTGAACGCTGACGGGTTAAGCGGCCGGTTACGCGGCCGCCATCGGAGCGTTGTCGGGGAGTCGTCGCATGCGGGAAAAACACAGCCGGGTAAACTTCAAGAAGTTGGTCACGGATTTGGCTGACATGTACCACGATGAAACTTTCGATGTGGTGGTCGCGGAACTGGCCGCCAACGCGCTCGACGCCGGCGCGCGCGCCATCGACATCGACTGGAACGCCGCCGCCAACATTCTCGTGATGCGCGACGACGGCAAAGGCATGCGCGCGGATGAATTCGAGCAGTACCATGACTTGGCGGCGGAACTTAAAACCCGCGGCGACGGCATCGGCTTCGCCGGCGTTGGCGCGAAAATCAGTTTCAACATCGCCCGGCGGGTGCTGACCGAGACCCGGCACAACGGCAACCGGCGCGCATCCGACTGGTATTGGGGCGCGGACCGCACGCTGCGGTGGCGGCCGGTTGCGCCGCAACACTTGCGCGCCGACGGCACGCGGGTGGAGATTCATTTTGACGCCAAACGGTTGCCGCAAAACATCGGCGACGGTTATTTGGTTGAGGTGTTGAAGCGCCATTACTTGCCGCTGTTTGTCACCGATTTTGTGCGCGCTTATGAGCGCATTAAACTCTATCCGACGGCCGCAAGGTTTACGGTCAACGGCCGTTTAATTCCGCGCGCCGATTTGTCATCCAGCGCGGCGTTGATGACGCGCGAAGATGTGGAACTCAAAGTCGGCGCGACCGCGGTGGGATGGGGAGCGCTCGGCGTGTCGGCGCGCGACCATCCGATTGACGGCGAGCGTTATGGCGTGTTGCTGTGCACCCACGCCAAGGTCATCAAGGCCGAAACTTTCAACTTGCCGACCGGCCTGTTGGGCGCGAAGTTATACGGCGTGTTTGAAATCCCCGCGTTGATTGAATACTTGACCGCCAACAAATCGGAGGTCAAAGGCCGGGTCGGCGGCGCGCGCCAACTCGGCAAGATTCTCGACGCGGCGCGCGCAGCGGTGGGGAAGTTTTTGGAAGCGCAAGGCGTGACAGTCTCCAAGCCGCAGCACAATCCGTTGTCCGGCAAGTTGCAGCGCGAGATGCAAAAAATCGTGCAGCAGTTGCCGGAGTTGCAGGACTTCGACGGTTTGATTCCGAAGTCGCGCGCGTTGCAAAAAAGCATCGATGGGAAAATCGCCGCGTCCGCGGTTGAAGACAACGGCGCATCGCAATACAACGCGGGTGACGGTGATGATGACGGTGATGATGACGATAACGATAATGATGTTAACGGCGGCGGCGACGGCGACAGCCAACCGCGGCAGCGCGATGCGGATGGCAAAACCAAAACCAAACCGCGGCGCACACGCAAGCATCAAGGTCCGCGCGTCGCTTTTGAAGACCATCCGGAGCGCCCGGAGACCGCGTGGTTGAACGCCAACACCATCGTCATCAACAGCGGACACACCGCCTACCGCAACCGCATCACCGGCGCCGAAGCGCGCCTGACCTACTGCATGTTTTGCATCGGCGTGGCGCTGGACAAGGCCGAGTTGATGCGGGCCTCGGACGGCGCGAGTTATGTCGACCGCTTTGTCGCCGCTTGGGGTGGGATGTGAGCGGCGGCCAAAACCGCCGCGGCCATCGATGCGCGGCGGTCGAGTTCAAAAAAATCCGCGGCGCGTACCGCGGCTCGGTGCAGTTGCGCGACTTGTCGCAACTGCGCGGCGACCCGGCCGACACATTGCGCGCCGTGGCCGGCGTCTACCGCGAATCGCTTGGCGAAATTAAACGCTGGCAAAAAGATGCGCGCGCGCTAAAAGAAAACCGCGCGCCGTTGCCGGCCCGAAAAGCGTGGCAACTCGGCGACATTTTGCACCGACTGCAATCGCGCATGGCGGCGCATGGATGCAAGTTGCAGTCGGTTTATGACCATCTTGAACGCCACGCGGGCCTGCAGCCGCGCCGCGCCGCCGAGTTCATCGCGTTTAGAAAATACATCGACGACGAGACGGTGATTCCCGGTGACTTGACTTGGAGTCGCATGGTCAAGAATGTGAAATCCAGCAGCGCCGCCATGCGTTGCGCGCGCGACGGTGTTGAGCGGTGAACCGCGGCGCAAAGTACGCGGCCGAGAACGCCATCCGCGAGTTGGCGGCGCGGCCGTTCGTATTCTCGGCGCATGAAGTCGCGCGTTTGGCTGACTTGTCGCGCGGCGCGCCGGCGGTCGAGAACGCGTTGCGGATAAGTTGCTTGAATCAAAACATCATGTTCTTGGGCGACTTGCATGCCGGCGCATCGCGCGGATATTTCTTGGGCCGAGACCCGGCGCTGCGGTGGTGGTGCGGATATACGCTGCGATTGGCGCGACTCGGAATCAACCGCCTGCGCCCGCCGCAACTGCAAGCCGCGATGGCGCTGGCGTTGGACCGCCGCGGCTGGAATACCTTGCCCGCCAACCTGCTGCACCTCGGCCGACAAACCGGCATGGTCGCGGATGGCGGCGCGCCGGATGCGTTGGTTTTCCCGTGGGCGACGCTGCTGCAGGCGAACCCCGCGGGCGTGGAGGCGTATCGGTTGATGTTCTTTCATCAGTCGCCGCCGGATGGTTTGCGGGGATTAACTCTGGACACGATTCTCGATGACCTGTTGGCGCAGTTGCCGGAACAGCAGGCCGATATCATGCGCAAGCGGTACGGACTCGACGGCGCGCATTTAACCTTGGCGCAATTAGGCGCGCATTATCATGTCACCCGCGAGCGCATTCGGCAGATACAAAACAACGCGTCGCGGCACATCGCGCAGTCGCCTTTTCAACTGGCGCTGTGGTGGGCGTTCATCGCCGACTTTATGCGCGGCGGATGCGCGCTGCTGATTCCCAATTCGCAACTCACCCCGAAGCGGCGATTTTTGTATGCGATGATTCGCCTGGATGCGACGTCGGTGCCGGAATTCGATGCGCAAATCATCGGCCCCGCGAATCATGTTAAAGATTACCGGGAATGTTTGCGCCGCGACCGGCATGAAGCGGCGGAAGCGGACGGTCGCTGCGCCGCCGCCGATGCATTGCCTTTTCTGCCGGCGCGCGAACTGCAGCGACTCGGCGACCTGGAAGAACAACGGCGGGAAAAACGCGCCGGCAAAAACATGCCGCGCATGATTGTCAAAGCACTGCGCTCGCTGGGCCGCGCCGCGCATTACGCTGAAATCGCGCAAACATGCGATGCGTTGTTTCCGGACAACCAAAAATCGACGCGCAGTTGGCACAACGCGCTGAGTCTGTACGCCAAACCCGGCAAGGAAGAATTCGGCATCGTGTGGATAGGCGTCAAAGGCGTGTATGGGTTGAAGGAACACGGTTATTTCCGGCCCGCGGAAGGTTTGTACCAATCCATTCCGCGCATCGTGCGCGAGCAATTCGCCCGGACGCAGCGCCCGGTTTCGTTCGATGCGGTGGTGAGGGAAGTAAGCAAACAGCGCCGGGAATTCAACCACAGCAGCGTTAAAATGGCGCTCGCTTTCAGCGACCAAATCAAAAAAGCCAACCGCGGATATCTCCCCGCCCCCGCCGCCCCCACCGCCGCGGAATCCAAATACGACATCCCCGCCGCCCTGCAAGCGTTCACTTCATCCAAACGGCAAGAAAATGAATCGGAAGATGAATGAATATGAATCCCTTCGCGCTGCTGCTGCGCCGGTGGTGCGCGCGGCGATTCGGGGTGGCGACTACGGCGGGCAGACCGCGGGGTTGGGCGGGCGGAATCTGCAAGTTAATGTGGCGATTATGGCGGCCGAGTATGCGCTGGATTTCATGCGGTTCTGCCAACGCAATCCGAAGCCGTGCCCGCTGGTGGGCGTGTCCGACACCGGCGACCCGTTCATGCGCGCGCTGGGCCGCGACATCGACATCCGCGCCGATGTGCCGGCCTATCACATCTACCGCGACGGCCGGCTCGACGGCAGCGCGCATGACATCACCGAGGTATGGCGCGATGATTTTGTCGCTTTCGCGCTCGGCTGCTCATTCACTTTCGAACACGCGCTGCAAGACGCCGGCGTATCGTTGTGGCATATCGAGCACAATAAAGTGGTGCCGATGTATCGAACCAATATCCCAACGCAAACCGCGGGGCCTTTCGGCGGCAGCATGGTGGTCAGCATGCGCGCCATTCCGGAGCACCAAGTCGAGTTGGCGACAAACATCTCGCGCCGTTATCGATTCGCGCACGGCGCGCCGGTGCATTGCGGCGACCCGGCCGCGATTGGCATCGACGACTTGGGCGCGCCCGACTGGGGCGACGCCGCGCCGGTCGCGCCGGGGAGCACGCCGGTGTTCTGGGCCTGCGGCGTGACCCCGCAAGTCGCCATCGAGCGCGCCGGCCTGCCGCTTTGCATCACCCACAAACCGGGCCACATGCTCATCACCGATGTGGACGGCGATGCGGAAATCCCCGCCGTCGACTGATACGATTTCCATCTCACCAACCGGAGGCCATCCAAAATGAAACCGTCACCAACCATCGCCGCGCTGGCGCTGCTCGTTATGTTCGCCGTTCCCGTCACCGTCGCCGTCGCCGTCGCCGACAGTCCGGTGGTGTTAAAAGCGGTCGGCACCTGGGGCAGTCTGACCAACTACCAAAAGCATGAGGGCCCGTTCTTCAACCAACGACTCGCCGAAGCATCCGGCGGGCAAATCATCGGCGAAATCAAACCGCAGACCGAACTCGGCTTGAAAGGTTTTGAAATCATGCGATTGGTTAAGAACGGCGTGTTTGACTTCGCATTCGGTTTGCCGGGTTATGTCGCGGCCGAGAACGCGGTGTTCGAAGGCGCGGACTTGTCGTCGCTCACGCAGGACATCGACACTCAGCGCCAAGTCGCGAACGCGTATTTTCCGATTCTGGAACAGGCGTTTGAAGACATCTACAACGCCAAACTGTTGATGCTCTATCCGTTTCCGAGTCAAACCTTGTGGTGCAACGGCGCGGTGCGCGGCATCGCCGACTTGGCCGGAAGAAAGATTCGCGTGTACTCCGCCACCCTCGGCGACTTCGTCGAAGGCGTCGGCGGGGTGTCGGTGACGGTGCCGTTCGCCGAGGTGATTCCGGCGCTGGAAAAAGGCGTGGTCGACTGCGGCATCACCGGCACCATGTCGGCGTATAAAGCCAACTGGCAGCAAGTCGCCACCCACGCCTACACTTTGCGGGTCGGCTGGGGATTGGCGTTCGGCGCGCTCAACCTCGGCAAGTGGAACGCCATGAGCGCCGAACAGCAAGCGATTATGCAGCGCGAAACCGCGGCCTTGACCGAGCGCATGTGGGCCGAGACCGCGACCGAAGATGATGTCGCCATCGCCTGCATCACCGGCCGCGCCTGCGCCATCGGCGAACCCGGCGATATGACTTTGGTCGAGCCGTCGGCGGCCGACTTGGCATTGCGCGACCGCATCGCCACCGAGGTGATTTTGGCGCGATGGGCGAAACGCTGCGGCGCGACTTGCGCGGCCGACTGGAACCGCAGCGTCGGCGCGGTGTTGGGGTTGCGGGCCGAGATTCGTTGAGCGCCGCGCGGTGATGCTTCGCGCGTTGCACAGTACATGTACAGTGGGTGAGCCGGATGATTGAATCCCTCCTGCGACGCTCGCGCGCGCTCAGTAGATATTTGGTGTGGGGCGGCGGCGCGTTGTTGGTCGCTTCGGCGTTGTTGGTAACCGCCGAGGTGTTGCTGCGCAAACTGTTCAACATCAGCATCAGCGGCGCGGATGAATTGTCCGGCTACGCGTTCGGCGTGGCGACCGCATTGGGATTCGCGTTTGCGCTGCACCAGCGCGCGCACATCCGCGTCGATGCGTTATACCGCCTCTTCCCCGCATGGCTGCGTTTGGTCGCGGACTTTTTCGGCTTGGCGTTGCTCATCGGTTTCGCCGCGGTCACCGCGTGCATGGCATGGGGTTTGGTCGCGGACACCTTGACGCACAACTCGCGCTCGATTACGCCGCTGCGGTTGCCGTTGGCGATACCGCAAATCCCATGGTTGTTCGGCTGGCTGTTCTTTGTCTTCAGCGGCGCGTTGATTTTGTTGGCCGCGGCGTGGCGCTTGAGTCGCGGCGACCGCGCCGGTGTCGATGCGTTAATCGCGCCGCCGCAAACCGGCGCCGCCGACCGGCCGGCCGATGATGCGCATGAACATCATGACCACCGTCACCGTGACCGCGGCGACCATGACGGTGACAACCGCGACAACAATCGCGACAACAACCGCGACCAATGCTAATCAAAACCCTCGCCATCCTCCTCGCGCTGTTGGCGTTGGCGGTGCCGGTCGCCGCGGCGCTCGGCTGGCTGGCGTTGGCGCTGCAGTTTCTCGACAGCGCCATGCCGCTGCACCGCGCGCTCGGCGACATCTTCTGGCAGACCGGCACCGACTTCCTGTTGGTCGCGATTCCGATGTTCGTGCTGCTCGGCGAAATTCTGCTGCGCGCCGGCATCACCGAGCGCATGTATGAAGGCATCGTCAAGTGGCTGGGCTGGCTGCCCGGCGGTTTGATGCATTCCAACATCGCCTCGTCGGCGTTGTTCGCCGCCACCTCCGGCTCGTCGGTGGCCACCGCCGCCACCATCGGCACCGTGGCGGTGCCGCAAATCCAAAAGCGCGGCTACAACGAACCGTTGTTCCTCGGCAGCATCGCGGCCGGCGGCACGCTCGGCATTTTGATTCCGCCGTCCATCAACTTAATTTTATACGGCTTGCTGACCGAAACTTCAGTGCCGGAACTTTATCTCGCGGGCTTCATTCCCGGCGCGTTGTTGGCGGCGTTGTTTATGCTCACGGTGATTGGGTTGTGCGTGTTGAACCCCGGCTGGGGCGGCGCGCGCATCACCGCCGCTTGGGCTGAGCGGTGGCGCGCGCTGCCGGCGCTGCTCCCGCCGCTCGGCATGTTCACGGTGGTGGTCGGCTCGATTTACGCAGGCCTAGCGACGCCGACCGAGGCGGCGTCGTTGGGCGTGGTCGCGGCGTTGGCGTTGGCCGCGTTCAACCGCAAGTTGACTTGGGCGATGCTGCGCGATGCGCTGGAAGGTACCATGCGCACGACTTGCATGATTATGCTGCTCATCGTCGCCGCGGTGTTTTTGAATTTCGTGTTGTCGGTCATCGGTTTGACGCGCGCGTTGGCGGACTTCGTCACCGGCCTCGGCTGGACGCCGACGCAAACCATGCTCATGATTGTCGGCGCGCTCATCGTCATCGGTTTCTTCATGGAAACGTTGTCGATGCTTCTGACCACCGCGCCGCTCATCGCGCCGGTCGTGATGGCGCTCGGTTATGACCCGGTGTGGTTCGGCATTCTTCTCATGGTGCTGCTGGAAACCGCGCTCATCACCCCGCCCATCGGCATCAACTTGTATGTCGTACAAGGCATCCGCGGCCGCGGCCACCTGCTCGAAGTCATGCGCGGCGCCGCGCCGTTCGTCCTGACCATGCTGGCGATGATTGCATTGCTGCTGCTGTTCCCCAACATCGCGCTATATCTGCCGGGATTGGTGTATTGATTCACGCCGCGCGAGTTGCCCGGCATCCCATCCGGAATTGCGCTCTTCGGTCGCGGAATTAAGTACCGGCGCGGAACGCCACAAGGCGCGAGATTTGTGGCAATATCCACGGCGCGCGGCGGCAAGCGCGGGTAACCGAGCGCATCGAATCGAAACCCGTCGAATGCCGTTTCTCATTCAACCGCATCATCTCGTTCCATGCCGACATCGAAGATGACTGAGCAGTGGGAGTTTTGGATTGACCGCGGCGGGACTTTTACCGATGTGGTCGCGCGGCGGCCGGGCGGGGAGGTGGTCACGCATAAGTTGCTGTCGGAAAATCCCGGGCAGTATGCGGACGCGGCGATCCAAGGCATCGCCGATATTCTGAATCGCCATGGATTCGACATCGATTTGAATACCGGCGCCGGTGTCGCGGCCGGGACCGACAATGCCGTCGCTGTCAACAACACCAACACCGGCATCGATAACACCGTCGCCGACAACAACGCCAACACCGGCATCGATAACACCGTCGCCGACAACAACGCCAACACCGTCGTCGACAACAACACCGGCGCAGACAACGCCGTCACCGACAACAACACCGTCGCCGACAACAACGCCGGCATCGATAACAACATCGACACCGACAACAACACCGGCATCGACAACGCCAAACTGCCCGGCGCGTGTATTGCGGCGGTGAAGATGGGCACTACGGTGGCGACCAACGCGTTGTTGGAGCGCCGGGGCGAGCGCACTTTGTTGGTTATCACGCGCGGTTTTGCGGATGCATTGCGCATCGGTTATCAATCTCGGCCGGCGTTGTTTGCGTTGAACATCCAACTGCCGCGCATGCTGTATGAAGAGGTGCTGGAAGTTGACGAGCGCATCAACGCCGCGGGTGAAGTTTTGCAACCGCTGGATGTCGACGCCGCGCGAGTCGGTTTGCAACGCGCGTATCAAAACGGCTGCCGCGCCGCGGCCATCGTGTTGATGCACGGTTACCGTCACCACGCGCACGAAGCGCAACTCGCGCACCTGGCGCGCGCGGCCGGTTTCGCGCAGGTGTCGGTCAGTCACATCGTCAGTCCGTTGATGAAGTTGGTCTCGCGCGGCGACACCACCGTGGTCGACGCGTATCTGTCGCCGATTCTGCGCCGTTATGTCGAGCAAGTCACCGCGCGCATGCCGGACTTAAAAAAACATGGCGGGCGGTTGATGTTCATGCGCTCCAGCGGCGGCTTGACCGACGCCGGGTTTTTCCAGGGCAAGGACGCGGTGTTGTCGGGGCCGGCCGGCGGCGTAGTGGGCATGGCGCGGGTGTCCGAGGCCGCCGGCTTCGGCAAGGTCATCGGCTTCGACATGGGCGGCACTTCCACCGATGTCAGCCACTACAACGGCGAGTTCGAGCGCGCGTTCGAGACGCAGGTGGCGGGGGTTCGATTGCGCGCGCCGATGCTGTTGATTCACACCGTGGCCGCAGGCGGCGGTTCGATTTTGCATTTTGACGGCGCGCGGTACCGCGTCGGGCCCGACTCGGCCGGCGCGCATCCGGGACCCGCGTGCTACCGCAACGGCGGGCCGCTGGCGATAACCGACTGCAATGTGATGTTGGGCAAACTGCAGCCGGACTTGTTCCCAAAAGTCTTCGGGCCGAACGCTGACCAAGCATTGGATGCGCGATTGGTTGCGCAACAGTTTGCGGCGTTGGCGGCGCGCATTGAACGCGAAACCGGTGACGGTAACGGTGACGGTGACGCCGGCGATAGCGGCGACGGTAACAGTAACAGTGACGGTGACGGTGACACCGGCAACAGTCCGGAACAAGTCGCGGCCGGCTTCCTCACCATCGCGGTCGAGAACATGGCCAACGCCATCAAGAAAATTTCGGTGCAGCGCGGCTACGACATCAGCGAATATGCGTTGTGTTGTTTCGGCGGCGCCGGCGGCCAGCACGCTTGCTTGGTCGCCGATGCGTTGGCGGTCAAGCGCATCCTTATCCATCCGTTCGCCGGCGTGTTGTCGGCGTATGGCATGGGCCTGGCCGACAGCGTGGTCGAGCGGCAACTCGCGGTCGAGGCGGTTCTGGATGAATCGTTGTGCGCGCAACTCGGCGAGCAACTGGATGAATTGCAATCCGACGGTGTGGATGAATTGCGCGCGCAAGGCATCGCCGGTGATGACGGTCAAAGCGGCGACGGTGACGGCCAAGACGGCGGGTTAACTTTCAAACGCGTATTGCACTTGCGTTATGAAGGCTCGGACACCGCGTTGGTGGTGCGCCACGGTGACATGCAAACGGTCATCGACGCGTTTGAACAACTGCACCGCATGCGTTTCGGTTTCATCTCGCCGGAAAAACAATTGGTGGTCGAGTCGATTGAAGTGGAAGTGAGCGCCGCGGCGAAACCGTCGACCATCATGGCATCGGCCGGCGCGTCGGATAACAAAACAACGCCCGCGCCGGATGCCATGCGGCGTTGCTACATGGACGGGCGGTGGCATGACTGCCCGTTTTATCAACGCGCGCGGTTGGCGGCGGAACAATGGTTGGCCGGCCCCGCGGTGATTCTCGACCCGACCAGCACCATCGTGGTCGAGCCCGGCTGGCGCGCGCGGTTGACCGCCGATGACAACTTGATTTTAGAGCGGCATGAACAACGCGCGGCCCGGGTCCGCGCCGGTGACGACAGCACCGTCGACCCGGTGATGTTAGAGATTTTCAACAACTTGTTCATGTCGGTCGCCGAGCAGATGGGCTCGGTGCTGGAAAACACCGCGGCCTCGGTCAACATCAAAGAGCGTTT
The DNA here is from genome assembly GCA_028817405.1 of Gammaproteobacteria bacterium. GTDB lineage: Bacteria > Pseudomonadota > Gammaproteobacteria > Arenicellales > Poriferihabitantaceae > JAHRAW01. The sequence continues at coordinate 19,707 of JAPPPS010000089.1, read as the reverse complement.
GGATTTTTCCTGCGCGATTTTTGACCCGCGCGGCGCGTTGGTCGCCAACGCCCCGCACATGCCGGTGCACCTCGGCTCAATGGGCGAGAGCATTAAGACCGTGATTCGCGAGCGCGGCGGTACAAAAACCGCCGGCGACGACAAAGACAACGGCATCCAACCCGGCGACGCCTACATCTTAAACGCGCCCTACAACGGCGGCACGCACTTGCCGGATGTCACCATCATCAAACCGGTGTTCGCCGACGCCGGGCAACTGTTGTTTTATGTCGCATCGCGCGGCCACCATGCCGACATCGGCGGCAAAACCCCGGGCTCGGCGCCGGCCGATTCCACCACCATCGAAGAAGAAGGCGTGGTCATCGACAACTTCAAGTTGGTGGAGAACGATAGGTTCCGCGAGAAGGAAATTCATGAACTGCTGACCGGCGGCAAGTGGCCGGCGCGCAACCCGCGCATGAACATCGCCGACTTCAAAGCGCAGTTGGCGGCGTGCGAGAAAGGCGCGCGCGAGTTGAACGCGCTGGCCGCGCACTACGGCATCGACACCGTGCATGCTTACATGCGGCATGTGCAGGACAACGCCGAGCAGTCGGTGCGGCGGGTGTTGGGGGTGCTGCGCGACGGGCAATTCAGTTACGCGATGGACGACGGCGCGCGCATTCAAGTCGCGATTCGCGTGGACCAAAAACGCCAACAAGCGGTGGTCGATTTCACCGGCACCTCCAAGCAGCATCCCGGCAACTTCAACGCGCCGGCGGCGGTGGTGCGCGCCGCGGTGTTGTATGTGTTTCGATGCTTGGTCGACGACGACATTCCGCTCAACGAAGGCTGCTTGAAACCGATGCGCATCATCATCCCCGACAACTCGATGATTAACCCGCAATACCCGGCCGCGGTCATCGCCGGCAATGTCGAAACTTCGCAATACTTGGTCGACACATTGTTCGGCGCGCTGCAAACCGTTGCCGCATCGCAAGGCACCATGAACAACTTCATCTGGGGCAACGACGCGTTGCAGTATTACGAAACCATCTGCGGCGGCGCCGGTGCAACGCGCGAGGCCGCCGGCGCGAGCGCGGTGCATACGCACATGACCAACACCCGCCTGACCGACCCGGAAGTTCTCGAATGGCGGTTCCCGGTGTTGTTGGAATCGTTCGCCATCCGCCGCGGCTCCGGCGGCGCCGGCAAACACCGCGGCGGCGACGGCGCGGTGCGGCGGGTTAAATTCTTGCAGGATGTCACCGCCAATCTGTTGTCGGGGCACCGTGTGGTGCGACCGTACGGCATGGCCGGCGGCGGCCCCGGCGCGGCCGGCGCCAACCGTGTCGAGCATCCGGACGGCAGCGTCACGCCACTCCCCGGCGTCGCGCAAGTCGAGTTGCGCGCCGGCGATGTGTTCGTCATCGAGACCCCCGGCGGCGGCGGCTACGGCGCGGCCGAGTGAGCGCCGGCGGCGGCGCCGTCGCCGAAGCATCACCGTCACCGTCGCTGAACCGTCACCACCGTCGCCGAATCGTCGCCATCATCGCCATCACCGTCACCGAACCGTCACCAACCATCCCCACCGTGCCCGCCAAACCCATTCGCCGCCTGGCCGCCTGCGTGGAATACTGCGGCGCCGCATACAGCGGCTGGCAGTATCAAGCCAACGCGCCGTCGGTGCAGGCGCGGGTCGAGCGCGCGGTCAGCCGCGTCGCCGACGCCGACACCCGCGTGAGCGCGGCCGGGCGCACCGACGCCGGCGTGCATGGCGGCGGGCAAGTCATCCACTTCGACACCCGCGCGCGCCGCTCCGCGCACGAATGGCTGCGCGGCGTCAACACCCACTTGCCGGACGACATCAAGTTGCTGTGGACGCGCGAAGTCGGCGGCGACTTCCACGCCCGTTTCGCCGCCTTCGAGCGCGGCTACCGTTATGTCATTTTCAACCGCGCGGTGGCGCCGACTTATCTGCGCGAGCGGGTCGCGTGGCATCCGATGCCGGTGGCGGTGCAACCCATGCGCCGCGCCGCGGCCGCGCTCATCGGGCGGCATGACTTCAGCGCGTTTCGCGGCGCGCACTGCCAGGCGAAGCATCCCTTCCGCACTCTCCGCCGCATCGACTTAGGCCACGCCGGCGCGTGGATTTGGCTGGACTTCAGCGCCGACGGATTCCTGCATCACATGGTGCGCAACATCGCCGGCACGCTGCTGCGCATCGGCGAAGGGCATGAGGCCGCGGAATGGGCCGGCGAGATATTGGCCGGGCGCGACCGCGCCGCGGCCGGCCCCACCGCGCCCGCGGCCGGCCTGTACTTAACCCGGGTCACCTACGCGCCGCGCCACCGTCTGCCGCCGCCGCCGCCGGCCTGCCGGTTTTGGTAGAATCCGCCGCCGCGCCGCCGCGCCGCCGCGTTTGTGCGGCGCGCCGGCCCACTTGCCAAACCGCCATGCGCACTCGAATTAAAATCTGCGGCGTCACCGATGTCGACACCGCGGCCGCGGCGGTCGCGGCCGGCGCCGACGCCGTCGGCCTGGTCTTTCATCCGCCGAGTGCGCGGCATGTGGAATTGGCGCAGGCCGCGGCGATTGCCGGCGCGGCCGGGCCTTTTGTCGCCACGGTGGCGGTGTTGGTGAATCCGGACGCGGCGACGGTGCGCGTCATCGTCAAGCAAGTGCGCCCCGGTTATTTGCAGTTCCACGGTGAGGAGACGGACGAATTCTGCGCCGGTTTTGGCGTGCCGTATATCAAGGCGTTGCGGGTCAGGTCGGGGGCCGGCGACGGGGATTTATCCGCGGCCGCGGCGGAATTTCCCAACGCGCGCGCGCTGTTGTTGGACACCCACCGCGACGGTGTTTATGGCGGCAGCGGCGAAACTTTTGACTGGCGGCGCGCCGCGCATGACGGTGCGCGGCGCCGGCCGTTGATTCTGGCCGGCGGGCTGCAAGCGGATAATGTCGCGGCCGCCATCGCGCAGGTGCGACCGTTTGCGGTCGATGTCAGCAGCGGCGTGGAAGTTGACGGTGAGGCCGGGCGCAAGGACGCGGATAAAATTCGCGCGTTCTGCCGCGCGGCCGCCGCCGCCGACGCCACCGTCACCGCCGCGGCCGATTCCACCGTCACCGATGTCGCGCGAGAGACCGTCACCGTCGATAACACCGTCACCGCCGCCAACACCGTCGATTCCACCGCCGCCGCCCCCGCTTAACAGACTGCGGGGGTGACGGGAGATACCACCGTCGCCGCATAAAACCATGAACTGGTTCGACAAACTCATCCCCAAAATCAACACCGGCTCGGCGCTCGGCCGGCGCGGCGTGCCGGAGGGTTTGTGGAACAAATGCGCGGCTTGCCAGGCGGTGCTGTATGCGGTGGAGTTGCAGCACGGTTTGCAGGTCTGCCCGAAGTGCAACCACCACATGCGGCTCGGCGCGCGCGAGCGGTTGCAGGCGTTTCTCGACGCCGACTCGCTGCAGTGGTTGGGCGAGGGCGTGACGCCGGTGGACATGCTGAAGTTCCGCGACCGCAAACGGTACCGCGACCGCTTGAGCGAAGCGAAAAAATCCAGCGCCGCCAGCGAGGCGTTGTTGGCGGCGCGCGGCGCGCTGCACGGCGCGCCGGTGACCGCGGTGGCGTTCGAGTTCAAGTTCATGGGCGGCTCGATGGGCTCGGTGGTCGGCGAGCGATTCGCGCGCGCGGCCGAGCACAGCGTGGCGCACCGTCGGCCGCTGGTGTGCTTCGCCGCAAGCGGCGGCGCGCGCATGCAGGAGGCGTTGTTCTCGCTGCTGCAGATGGCGAAGACCACGGCCGCGATTGCCCGCCTGCGCGCGCGCGCGATTCCGTACATCACGGTGCTGACCGACCCGACCATGGGCGGCGTGTCGGCAAGCATCGCCATGCTTGGCGACATCATCATCGGCGAGCCGAACGCGCTGGTGGGCTTCGCCGGCCCGCGCGTCATCGAGCAGACCGTGCGCGAGACCCTGCCGGAAGGATTTCAGCGCACCGAGTTTTTGCTGCAGCACGGCGGCCTCGACATGATTGTCGACCGTCGCGAACTGCGCGACACCATCGCCGCGTTGCTGGCGGCGCTTGGGTACAGCGGCGTGGAGGCGCCGCCGGAGCCGCCGGCGCTGGACCCGGCCGCGGCCGCGGCACCGGCCCCGGCATTGGAAGCGCCGGCCGCGGCCCCGGCATTGGAATCGCCGGCCGATGCGCGGCCGCAAAACCCCGCGCCGCGTTCATGACCGCCGCCGCATGACCGGCCGCGCGCGCCGCCCGCAGCGTCTCGGCGAATGGCTGGCGCACATCCAAACCCAGCACTGGCGCAGCATCGACCTGCAACTCGACCGCATCGCGCGCGTATGGCAACGCCTGCGCGGCCGGCCCGCCGGCTTGGTCATCAGCGTGGCCGGCACCAACGGCAAAGGCTCCAGCGTGGCCATGTTGGACGCGGTATTGCGCGCCGCCGGGCTGAGCACCGGCGCGTATACCTCGCCGCACTTGGCGCGATACAACGAGCGCGTGAAAATTAACGGCCGCGCGGTCGAGGACGCGGAATTGTGCGAGGCGTTCGCCGCCATCGAGGCCGCGCGCGACGGCGTTCCGCTGACCTATTTCGAGTTCGGCACCTTGTGCGCGCTGTTGATTTTCGCGCGCCGCCGGGTCGACGCCTCGCTGCTGGAAGTCGGCATGGGCGGGCGGCTGGACGCGGTCAATCTGGTGGACAACGACCTCGCGCTCATCACCTGCATCGGCATCGACCACGCGCAGTGGCTCGGCGACACGCGCGACGCCATCGGCGCGGAGAAGGCCGGCATCATGAAGCGCGGCAAAGCGGCGGTGTGCGCCGACCCATCGCCGCCGCCGTGCATCGCGCAACTCGCCGCCGAGCGCGGTTGCGCGTTGGCGCAGGCCGGGCTCGACTACCAAATCACGCGGCGCGACGGTGGCGTTGAGTGGCGCAGCGCAATCTCGACGGTGGCGGCGGCCGGGCCGGAATGGCGTTGCTTGCGCTTGGAGACACCGTTGCCCGGCGCATGCCAAGCCGACAACTTGGGCGGCGTGGTCGCGGCGCTGGCGTTGACCCGCGCGCGCAGCGGCGTCAGCGTCGCGCATCTAAACCGCGGCTTGGCGAACACCGATTTGGCGGCGCGCTGCCAAGTCATTGCCGCGGCCGCCGATGCGCCGGAGACGGTCCTCGATGTCGCGCACAACCCGGACGCCGCGGCCGCGTTGGCGGCGTTTTTGGCCGCGCGGCCGGCCCGCAAAACCCGCGCCGTGTTCGCCGCGCTGAAAGACAAGCCGGTCGCGGACCTCATCGCCCCCATGGCGGCCGCGGTCGCGCACTGGCATCTCGCCACCATCAGCGGCGAGCGCGGCCGCCCGGCCGCGGCGTTGGCGGCGGAAGTGACCCACGCGCTGGCCGCGGCCGGCAACCCCGCGACGGTGTCGACCCACGCTTCCCCGACCGCCGCGTACCGTGCCGCAATGGCCGCGGCCGCGCGAGATGCTGATGCCGCGCGCCAGCGCGTCGTGGTTTTCGGCTCTTTCCAACTGGTCGGTGCTATACTCGCGCGCATCGACGCCAGCGCCTCCCGCGACCGAGCCCGCCACCGTGAAAGTTGACCGCGCCGCCGCCACTCGCGCCCGCCAGGACCCCGAGTTTCAGTTGAAGCACCGCGTGACCGGGGCCGCGATTATCGCGGCGGCCGCGGGCTTGGCGGTGGCGTTGTTGCTCGGCCAGCCGGGCGGCGGCCGGCCGGCCGGCGGTGATGCGCAAACCATTCGGTTTGACTTCGATAACGCCGGCGCAAGCGGCGATGCGGCCGCGCCGCCGTCACAAAACGACGCGGCCGAGTCGGCGTTGGTTACCACCACCGTGCTGCCGGATGCCGGCGCCGGCGCCGTCACGGATTCATCGCCGCGCAAAAATAATACGGTCCCGCCCACCATCGCGCGCGCGCAACCCGGCTGGGCGGTGCGCGTCGGCGCGTTTGCCAAGCAAGCGAACCTCGATTCGGTGACCGCCGCGCTCAACGCGGCCGGTTTCCAAGTCAACGCCATCCGCGTCACCGCCAAAGGCCGGGCCGCCACCAGTTTGTGGCTCGGCCCGTATTCGGACCAAAAAACCGCGCGCGCAGTGCGCCGCCGGGTGTTCGACGCCGGCATCAGCGGCGATGCCGAAGTGGTCAAGTACAAACCGTAGCCATGAACACCGTCGACATCGGCATCGCCGCGGTCATCCTCATCTCGCTGCTCATCGGTTGGCGGCGCGGATTTTTGCGCGAGGTATTGTCGCTGGTGTCGTGGGTGGCGGCGTTGTTGACGGCGCTGCGTTTCGCCGAGACCGTCGGCGCGCGATTCGCCGGCGTCATCGACCAGCCGCAGTTGCAAGTCATCGCCGCGTTCACGCTTATTTTTGTCGCGGTGCTGTTCGCGTTCTCGTACTTCAGTCACCGTCTCTGTTTGTGGCTGGCGTTCAGCGGCGTCACCGGCGTCGACCGCATGCTTGGCATTTTGTTCGGCGTGGCGCGCGGCGCGCTGATTGTCGCGGCGTTGCTGCTGCTCGCGGTGCTGCTCAACTTCGCCGAGCATGAATGGATGCAAGAGTCGGCGTTGGCGTATTACTTCGCGCCGTTTGTCGACCTGCTGCGCGACCTGTTGCCCGACCCCGCGCGTTTGCAATTCCAACCCCCGACCGGCCGCGTCTGATGTGCGGCGTCATCGGCATCTTGGGCCCCGGCGCGGTCAACCAGCCGCTGTACGATGCGCTGCAAATCGTGCAGCACCGCGGCCAGGACGCGGCTGGCATCATGACCTCGGACGGCAACCGCGTTTATTTGCGCAAGGACAACGGTTTGGCGCGCGATGTGTTTCACGCCCGCCACATGCGCCAACTGAAAGGCGGCATGGGCGTCGCGCACGCGCGGTATCCCACCGCCGGCGGCGACTCGCGCGCCGAAGCGCAGCCGTTTTATGTCAACTCGCCGTTCGGCATCGCGCTCGGCCACAACGGCAACTTGACCAACGCCGCGCAACTTCGCGATGAATTGTTTCGCCAGGACTTGCGCCAACTCAACACCTCCTCGGACTCGGAAATTCTCCTCAACATCTTCGCCCACGAATTGCGCGAGGCCATCGACGCCTCCAGTTTGCGCGCCGCGCCGGAGGATGTTTTCAACGCGGTCAGCGGCGTGTATGCGCGGTGCAAAGGCGCGTACGCGGTGGTGGTCATGGTGGTCGGCGTCGGCGTCATGGCGTTCCGCGACGCCTGCGGCATCCGCCCGCTGGTGTATGGGCGCAAAGTAACCGCCGGCGGCGTCTCGCACATGTTCGCGTCCGAGAGCGTGGCGTTGGATGTGCTTGGTTACACTTTGGAGCGCGATGCGCAGCCGGGCGAAGCGATGTTGGTGGACCTCGGCGGGCGGTTGCACACCCGCGTGTGCGCCGACGCGCCGCGCCATGCGCCGTGCATCTTCGAGTATGTTTATTTGGCGCGCCCGGATTCGATTCTCGACGGCATCGCGGTGTACCGCACGCGCATGAACATGGGCGATAACCTCGCCAACCGCATTAAGCGCGCCTGGCCCGAGCACGACATCGATGTCGTCATCCCGGTGCCGGACACCAGCCGCACCGCGGCCGTGGAGATGGGGCGGGTGCTGAAACGGCCGTACCGCGAAGGCTTCATCAAGAACCGTTACATCGGCCGGACTTTCATCATGCCGGGCCAGGCCGAACGCACGCGCTCGGTGCGGCATAAACTGAATCCCATCGCCTCGGAATTCAAAGGCAAGAATGTGTTGTTGGTCGACGACTCCATCGTGCGCGGCACCACCTCGCGGCAGATTATCGAACTGGCGCGCGAGGCCGGCGCCGGCAAAGTGTACTTCGCCTCGGCCGCGCCGCCGGTCAGATTCCCCAACATCTACGGCATCGACATGCCGTCGACCGCGGAGTTGGTCGCGCACAACCGCGACACCGCCGAAATCTGCCGCGAAATCGGCGCCGACCGGTTGTTCTATCAGGAGTTGGACGACTTGGTGGAAGCGGTGTCGCGATGCAACCCGGCGGTGCGCGAGTTCGACGCCTCGTGCTTCAGCGGCGAATACATCACCGGCGACATCACCCCCGCGTACCTCGCCCAAGTCGACCGCGAGCGCAACGACACCGCCAAAATCCCCACCGCCCAAAGCGAACTCGACCTCTCCGAAATCACCGAAATCCCCGACACCGGCCCACGCGCATAAAGCGGCGCGGGGGGTGACGGGGACAACCGCGCCGACGGCAACGTTTTGTTTCGCGGTCGAATTTCGCGGTTGCATGTCGCGGTCGAATTTCGCGCTTGGCTTCAACCCATTCCGGCTTTCATTCGCCGTCATTTTTCGTTTTTCGTTATGTCCAGTTATTCCGTATCTCGTCGGCGGGTGACGCTGGGGTTGTTGTCCGTTTTGTTGGCGGCGGTGGCGGGGTTGTCGCTGGCGATTGGGGCGATTCCGACCGGGTTGTGGGAGGCGCTGGCGCGGTTGCCGGCGGCGGTGGGGTTGATTTTATCGCCGCATGCGCCGCCGCAATTTAATGCCGCAGCCGCCGCCGGCGGTGCCGACCAATTGGCCATGGTGGTGGCAGAAATCCGCCTGCCGCGACTCCTCCTCGGCGTGTTGACCGGGGCCGGGCTGGCGTTGTGCGGCGCGCTGATGCAGGGCTTGTTTCGCAATCCCATGGCCGACCCCGGCCTGCTCGGCGTGTCGTCGGGGGCCGCGTTGGGGGCGGTCGCGGCCATCGTGTTGGGCGGCCAATGGCTGGCGCGGTTGGATGGCGAATGGGCCGCCACGGTGGCCGCGTGGCTGCTGCCGGGCGCGGCCTTCGGCGGCGGCTTGGCGTGCTTGTTCGTGGTGCACCGCCTGTCGGTGGCCGGCGGCAAAACCGACATCGCCACCATGCTTCTGGCCGGCATCGCGGTCAGCGCCATCGCCGGCGCGGCCATCGGCTTGCTGAGTTACATCGCCGACGATGCGCAGTTGCGCGACTTGATTTTTTGGAGCCTCGGCAGTTTGCAAATCACCGACTGGCGCAAGTTAACCGCGGCCATGGTCTGCGTGCTGCCGATGCTGCTCATCCTGCCGCGCTTCGCCAACGCGCTCAACGCCAACCTGTTGGGCGAGCGCGAAGCCGGGCATCTCGGCATCGACATGGAGCGCATCAAGCGCCGCCTCATCGTCGGCGTGGCGCTGGTGGTCGGCGTCATCGTGAGTTTGACCGGCGTCATCGGCTTCGTCGGCTTGGTGGTGCCGCATCTGCTGCGCATCGTCATCGGGCCGGACCACCGCTTGCTGCTGCCGGCCTCGGCGTTGTTCGGCGCGGCGCTGTTGGTCGCGGCCGACATCGTGGCGCGCAGCGCGGTGGCGCCGGCCGAAATCCCCATCGGCATCATCACCGCGCTGCTCGGCGGCCCGTTCTTTTTGTATCTGCTGGTGCGGTTTCACCGCGCGCGCACCCTGCCGTGACCATGCTGCGCGCGGAACATCTCACGGTGCGAGTCCGCGCCGGCGACCGGGCGTTGCTGGATGACCTGACGCTGACTTTTGCGCCCGGCGAATTGACCGCGGTGGTGGGCCCAAACGGCGCGGGCAAAACCACGCTGCTGCGATGCCTCGACGGCGAACTCGCGCCATCGTCCGGGCGGGTGGAACTGGCCGGGCGCGCGCTCGGCGACTGGCCGCGCATGGAGTTGGCGCGCGCGCGCGCGGTGCTGCCGCAGCAGTCGACGCTGGATTTTCCGTTCAGCGCGCTGGATGTGGCGCTGCTCGGCCGGATTCCGCACTTCGGCGGCGGCGGCGGTGGGGGCGGCGCCGGCAACGCCGCAGACCGCGCCATCGCCATGCGCGCGCTACAGATGTGCGACTGCGCCGGCTTGGAGGAGCGCGCCTATCCCAGTTTGTCCGGCGGCGAAAAACAGCGCGTGCAAACCGCGCGCGCGCTGGCGCAATTGTTTAATGCGGGTGATGGCGGGGGCGATGTGGGTGGTGACGGTGACGCGGGCGATGGCGACGGTGACGCTGGTGACGGTGACGACGCGGGCGGCGACGGTGCGGGCGATGGCCGGGGCGGCGGCGACGGTGGCGACGGTGACGGTGGCGACAGCATCCACGGCGTAAGCAACGCCGCCGCCGACACGCGTTTTCTACTGCTCGACGAACCGGTCTCGGCGCTGGACTTGCGCCACCAGTATCAGTTGCTCGGCTTGCTGAAAAGTTTGAGTCGCGACGGCCTCGGCGTGGTCTGCACGCTGCACAACCTCAACTTGGTCGCGCAGTTCGCCGACCGCGCCATCATCATCGACCGCGGCATGTTGGTCGCCGACGGCGCGCCGCTGGAAGTGTTCACCGAAGAGACCATCGGCCATGTATTCGACCTGGAAGTGCGCATCCGCCCGCACCCGGACGACCCCCAAGTCCCGCTGCTGATTCCAAGATTGCCGAGCGCCGCGGCGAATGCCGGGTGAATCGTTTGAGATGGGAATTTTAGGCAACTCGCCCGGTTGATGAATGGTGTGAATGTTGCGGCGGGATGGGAAATTTGATATTTTTACCCTCCGCGCCAAACAGACGCCGCGACACCGCTAGATGCCGCTAATTGGATGCCTAAAATCACCGACATGCCAGCCGCCGCCCGACCGCGGGAGCGGTTCCTCCAAAATGGACCGGGCGCGCTGTCCAACAGCGACTTGCTTGCGATTGTGCTGGGCAGCGGGGGGCGGGGGAATAATGTCAAGCGCATTTCCAACAAAATTATCCGGAAATTCGGCGAGAATTTCTTGGATATGAGCGTGGAAGAACTGCAGGAAATCGACGGCATCGGTCAGGCGAAAGCGTTGCAAATAGCGGCCGCGGTGGCGCTGGTCAAGCGACAGCACGAGGGCATCAACGGCAATGGCGCGGGCGGGTATGTCGCGGACCAACGGATGATGCTGTTTGACATGTTGGGCGTGGATGGCGCGCCGTCCGCGATGGATGCTGAAGTTGCGCGCGCGCGTTGTTTTCGCGCGCCGCAGGTGGCGCGCGGGCGGTTTCAATTGCAAAGCCGCCGCTACATCGGGAACAAATACAAGTTGACCGATTGGATTTTTTCCGTGATTGACGCGGAGTGCGCCGGGAAATCTTTCGCGGATGTGTTCGCGGGCACGGGCGTTGTCGCCGCCGCCGCCATCCCGCGCTATGAGGAAGTCATCGTGAATGATTTTCTGCATTCCAATCATGTCATCTATGATGCATTCTTCGGCGGCGGCGAGTGGAGCGACATTAAACTCCAAGCCATTGTCAAGGAATACAACAACCTCAATGGCGAAGACTTGCCGGAAAATTACTTCTCCGCCAACTTTGGCGGGAAGTATTTTTCCAACGGCACCTCCAAAGTGATCGGCTTTGTGCGCGAAAACATCGCGGACAACCGGGCAAACCTGACGCACCGGGAGCACAGCATGCTGCTGGCGTCCCTACTTTACTCCGCGGACAAAGTCGCGAACACCGTCGGGCACTATGACGCGTACTTTAAGAAAAAAACCGTGGAGGACAGTTTTTACATGCGCCTGATTGAGCCCCTTGCCGCCAAGCATGTCAGCGCCTATCGGGAGGATGCAAACCTGTTGGTTCGGAACATTCGCGCGGACATCGCGTATATTGACCCGCCCTACAACTCGCGGCAATACAGCAGGTTTTACCACCTGCTGGAAAACCTGACGAAGTGGGACAAGCCGGCCCTGCATGGCGTGGCGCTCAAGCCCGAGCCGGAAAACATGAGCGACTATTGCCGCGTTGGCGCGCGCGCAAAGTTCGCCGACCTGGTGGCGCACATTGACGCCAAGCACTTGGTGGTGTCATACAACAACACATATGAATCCAAAAGCAGTTCATCGCAGAATAAAATCGAGTTGCATGAAATACGAGACATTTTGGAAGCCAAAGGCCGCACCAAGGCGTTTGAGAAACGCTACCGTCATTTCAACGCCGGCAACACGGATTTCAGCGACCATAAAGAGTATCTGTTCGTGACCACGACCGAGGCCAAGTCCGCGCGCAAGCCTAAGCGCGCCAAGATGCGCCGCTCGCCGCTGTATTATGTCGGGGACAAATACCGACTGATGGCGCAGTTGTCAGCCAAGTTCCCGGCCGACATCCGAAACTTTTATGAGCCGTTCGTCGGCGGCGGCTCGGTGTTTATGAATGTGGATGCCGAAAAGTATTTTGTGAATGATGTGGACCGGCATCTCATCAGCATTCATAAATATCTGGCATCGTGCGCCGGCCATCCCGCGCGGTTTTTTGCCGCCGTCGATGGCATCGCCCGCAAGCATGGGCTGTCGCATTCGCATAGCGGGGATGTGGTGCCGGCCGAACTGAAAGCGCAGTATAAAAAAACTTACTACGCAAAGTTCAACAAAGCGGGCTACGAGAAACTGCGCGAACTCGTCAACGGCCGCCAAAAGAATGACCCGCTCATTCTGTACGTGCTGCTGATTTACGGCTTCAACCGCATGCTGCGCTTCAACGGCGAAGGCAAGTTTAACTTGCCGGTCGGCAATGTCGACTTCAACGCGAATGTCGTCAATGCGCTCAACGGTTATTTTGAATTCGTCAAGGGGCGGGCAATCCAGTTCACGGCGAAAGATTTCCGCCGCTTTTTGGATGGCATTGAGTTCGCGGCGGATGACTTTGTCTACCTGGACCCGCCGTACCTCATCGCCGCGAGCGAATACAACAAACTCTGGAACGAGCAAGCGGAGACGGACTTGCTGACTCTGATGGACCGCCTGCACGATGCCGGCGTCAAGTTTGCGCTGTCCAATGTCACCCACTACAACGGCGGGGAAAACCGCGCGCTGATTCGGTGGATGCGGAAGTATGCCGTCCATGAGGTGCGCAGCAACTACATCAATTATCACGACAACTCCCGGAAGAAAATTCGGGAGGTGCTGGTGGTGAATTATTGAGCATGCCGCGCAAAGCCGAATACAAGCCGTTGTTGTTTACGACGACGATGCGAAACCCCGAACGGATGGGAAGATTCCTTGGCGTCCTGCTGGAGCATAACGGGGAAACGCTGAATGACGCGTTGGCCGAAAAGGTGGCGGGCGAATTGATTGCGCGCGGGTTGTATGCGCCTACGAAGATGTCCGCGTCCGCAAAGGGCAAAATCAAAAGCGGTTCGCCGTTAAACCGGCGAGAAAAAGCCAAAATCCTGCGCGACAATCCTCAGTTACACAAAGAGGCCGGGTTCAGACGCGGCTGGCCGTCGCGCTTTGACACCTGGTTCAAGTTCGCGAAAGAGTTGGGGTTTGTGTTTTACGCCCCCGGCGAGAAAATCGCGTTTTCCGGCATCGGCAAAAAACTCGCGGGAGACGAACGCCCCAAGTTTCAGCAGATGGCGTTTCTCAATGCATTCGCCAAGTATCAGCGGCACAACCCGTTTCGCCGGGCGCGAAACGAAAACGCGCCGCTGTTGCTTTTGCTGTCCGTGATTAATCTTCTAAACCAAGACGCGGACTTCAACGGCGCCGGCATTTCCATGCTGGAATTGCCGCTGCTGTTGTATTGGAAGGACGGCGATGCGAACAAACTTTACCGGCGCATTAAGCAACTGCGCCGCAAGCATGGCTATTCGCCAAGTTGGGAAGTCATCGTCGGCATCTGCCAAGATGAAATCATGGATGGCGAGGACGTCAAGCGCAGCGCAAAGTCCATCATGAACGACTACCCGGATGAGTTCGTCCGCAAGATGCGGCTGACCGGGCTCGTCTCTTTGCGCGGCGGCGGGCGCTTCGTCGACATCAACCGCAACGAAGGGAAAAAGACGCGCTATGTGCTGAATAAATACGCGCGCTACGGCCGCTATGAAACCGAGCGGGAATATTTTGATTATGTTTCCGAGATTGACGACAACTTGGTTTCATTGTCGGCCAAGTCCGTTTCGCAAGCGGCGCATGACAAATTTCTGTCCAAGTGGAATGCTGCGTATCCATGGGAAACCATTAAGGCGGAAATGCTTGCCTTGGCGCGCGAACGCTTGTCCAAAGACGATGTGCTGAAATACTTGCCAAACCCGGTTCGCTTGGAGTTTTTGACCGCGTTGGCGATTAAGTCGCGGCTCCCGGAGACGGCGGTTCGTCCCAATTATCCGGTCGACGATGAGGGCTTGCCCACATCCACCGCCGCCGGCAACCGGGGCGACATTGAGTGCGTTGAGCGCGGCGCCGATGGCGTGCTGGTTGAAGTAACGCTTCTGCAAGGCGCCGCACAAGCGCGCAACGAGGCATGGCCAATTGAGCGCCACTTGGCCGGGTTTCAAAAGCGTTTGCCGGGCGCGATGTGTCGCTTTGTTGCGCCCAGCATTTACGCCGACACCGCCAGCCAAGTTGGATGGTTGCTTGACACGAAGCGACTGCTCGTGGTTCCTCAAACCATCCATGAGTTTGTACGCCATTTGGACGCGAAGTCGCCGCTATATCAGGCGCGGAAGTAAGTACCGGCCGCGCCGTTTGGCTGCGGCCCCTTCCCCATGTTAGAGCAAAGTAGCCACACGCTTAACCGCGTTTTAATCCGCCGCGGTGTGCGCCGCGGCGCATCCGCCAACCGCAGGGTCGCCGACTCGTCGCGCTACTGCTCCGGCGCCGACGCCGGCGCCGGCGATGAATTTCCCCGTCGCACTTGGTCGATGGATTCGCACACCGTGCCGATGCCCATAATCATGCGCGCGGTGTGGCGGTGCATGACATCGGCGTCGACGAACACGATGCCGTCGCCGGCGATGGCGCGCATGGAGCGCCATTTTTTCCAGAACGCCATGTCATCCGAGGCGCGGCCGTGCACGCGGCTGCCGATGATGATGTCCGGGTCGGCGCGCACCACCGCTTCGACGCTGACCCGCGGCGCGAGAATTTTCGACTCGGCGAAGATGTTGCGCGCGCCGCACACTTCCAGCACGCGGCTGATGAAATGCCCGCCGCCCAAGGTCATCAGCGGCGCGTTCCACACTTGGTAGAACACGCGCAGCGGCGCGGCATCGGCGTAGCGCGCGCGCAGGCGGGCCAGTTCGGCGCGCAACGCGGCCACCGGCGGGTCGATGTCGGCGGCGCTGCCGGCGAGTTGCGCCAACTCCTCGATGTTCTCGATGATGTCCTCAAAATCGCGCGGCTCGGAGTAATACACCGCATAACCGAGGCGTTCAATTTTGCGCATGGTCTCGCGGTTTTTCGCGCTTTCCCACGCCACCACCAAGTCCGGATTGAGCGCCACCAACGCCTCCAAGTTGAACTGCACATGGCTGCCGATGGACGGAATGCGCAGCGCCGCCGGCGGGTAATCGCTGTGAGCGACCACCGCCACCACGCGCGCGCCGGCCCCGGCCGAAAATAAATTCTCGGTGTTGTGCGGCGCCAAACTGACGATGCGCTGGGCCGGCGCGGCCAGGGTCACGGTGCGGTCGAAGTCGTCGGTGACGGTGATTTGCGCGGCGGCCGGGGCGGCCATGAATAACGCGGCCGCCAACGCCGCGCCGGCCATGCCGCGCAAAACCAAGCCGCGCAAAACCATGCCGCGCATGCCCATCATGCTCACGCCGCGGCCGGCCGCGCCGGCGCAAAACGCCCGGCCACCAACGCCGCGCAGTCCAGATGCGCGTCCACGCAGTCGGCCAGCCGTTCCAGCGATTGCTCGCGCAAGGCATCGCGGTCGAGGGCTTGCGGGCGCGCCAAGCCGGCCCACTTAAGCAGCGCGGCGCAGGCGGCCGGGGCGTCGAATAAACCGTGCAAATAGGTACCGGCGATTTGACCGTCTTCCGACACTGCGCCGTCGAATTCGCTACCGCCGCCATCGCCGATGCATTCCCCGTCGCCATCGCCGCCACCGTTTTCCAAGCGCAGCAACGGTCGCGCCAACGCCGGGCCGCGACTGACGCCGCAGTGGATGTGGTAGCCGGCGACCGTGGCGCCGGCATCCATTGCGCCAACTGCATCGGGAGCGCCGGCATCGTCGCCGTCGCCACCGGCCGCATCACCGTCACCGTCGCCGCCAAAAACCAACACCCCGCGCGCTTGTTGCAGTCGTTTGCGCCGGGTTAGTTCGGTGTTGAAGTCGAGATAGCCCAGGCCGCGCGCGCAGCCGGCCGCGTCCTCAACGCCGTGCGGGTCGTCGACCGCGTTCCCCAACATCTGATAGCCGCCGCAGATGCCGAGCAACTTGCCGCCGTATCTGAGGTGGCGCGCGATGGCGGCGTCCCAGCCGCGCGCGCGCAACGCGGCCAAGTCGGCGCGGGTGTTTTTGCTGCCGGGCAGAATGATTAAATCGCATGGCGGAATCGGCGCGCCGGGCGCGACATAATTCAACGCGACTTGCGGATGCAAACGCAACGCATCGAAGTCGGTGTGGTTGCTGATGCGCGGCAGCACCGGCACCGCGACTTCGATCGCGCGGCCGTGCATGTCGCCGCGCGCCGGCGTTTGCTCGGTCGCCACCGCATCCTCGGCGTCCAAATGCAAACCGTGCAGATACGGCAACACCGCCAACACCGGTTTGCCGGTCTCCAGTTGCAACCAGTCAATGCCCGGCTGCAGAATCGACAAATCGCCGCGGAATTTGTTGATGACCAAGCCGCGCACCCGCGCGCGCTCAGTCGCGGACAACAACTCCAAGGTGCCGAGCAAATGCGCGAACACGCCGCCGCGGTCGATGTCGGCGACGAGGAGCACCGGGCAGTCGGCGGCCGCGGCGAAACCCATGTTGGCGATGTCACCGTCGCGCAAGTTAATCTCGGCCGGGCTGCCCGCGCCTTCGACCACGATGAAGTCATAACGCGCGTTTAATCGGTTGAACGATTCCAACACCGCGCGCCGGGCGATGCGTTTGTAGTCGCTGTTGTCACCGTGGTAGGCGCGCGCGTCGAGGTGGGTGAGCGCGCGGCCGTGGATGATGACTTGGGCCACGGTGTCGGCCGACGGTTTCAGCAGCACCGGATTCATGTCGATGGCCGGTTCCAAAAAACACGCGCGAGATTGCAATGCCTGGGCGCGGCCGATTTCCCCGCCGTCCACCGTCACGGCGCTGTTCAACGCCATGTTCTGCGGCTTGAACGGCGCCACCGCCACCCCGCGCCGTGCCAGCGCCCGGCACAGCCCGGCCGCCAACAACGACTTGCCGGCGTCCGAGGTGCAGCCTTGAATCATCAACGCGGGCATGGCGGCGTGGGGGCGCGGGTTCGCGGAAAACGCGCGGGGATCCGGGCGCGACAAATTCCGCGCTACGGCGTGTAGCGCAGCGTGGCCATGAAGTTGCGGCCATCCTGCGGGTAATACTCGACCGTCTCGTATTCTTTGTCGAGCGCGTTGTTGATTTTTAGCAGCAGTCGCCAGGATTTGCGCAGCGCGATTTCGCCGCGCAAGTTCAGGGTCGCGAAGCCGGCGGTCGCGCGCGTGTTGGCGGCGTCGATGAACGCCCGGCTGCGGGCGTGCAATTCCGCGCCGAGGCGGTGCCGGCCGAGGCGCCGGGTGAGGCTCCAGTTCATCAGAAGTTTCGGGCGGCGAATGAGTATGTTGCCGTCGTTGGCGCCGCCGCCCGCGTGTTTCGGCTCCTGCACGGTGACATTCGCGCGCGCATCCCAGTCGCCCCACGCGCCGGGCATGGTGGCCGCGGTCAGTTCCAGGCCGGTGATTTCGGATTTGTCGATGTTGGAGGGGGGCCAGCCCACGATGGCGTCTTCGACATTGGTGCGGAACAAGTTGGCTGACAGGCGCATGTTGCGGTCGACGCGCGCGACGCCGAAGTCCAGACTCTTCGACTTCTCCGGATTTAGGCCGGGGTTGCCGCCGCCGGGGTAATACAACTCGTTGAAAGTCGGCGCGCGGAAGGCGCTGCCGTACGATGCGGTGATGCGCTTGCCGCCGCCCAAGTCGCGGCCCCAGGCGACGCTGCCGGTGGCGTGGTTGCCGAACTGCTCGTTGTCGTCGTTGCGCGCGGAAAACTCCAAATCATTGGCGTTTAACGCGGTGCGCAGCAGCGCGAACACGCCGGTGTTGTCGCGGTTGTCGACGGTGTAGTTGGTGCTGCTGTCCACCCGGTCGTCCTGGTAATCCACGCCGGCCACCACGCGCACACGGTCGCCGAGGCGAAAATTGTTCTGCCAGTCGACTTGCGCGCGCGTGCTGTTAAAGGTGGAACTGTAAACGCCGTCCTTGAAATTGTCGGACTCGTCTTTCGACTCGCCGATTTGCAGCGATGACCGCCACCATTCGGTTAACCGCAGCGTCGCTTTCGCGGCGGCGACCCGGGTGACGGTCTCCGATTCGTTTTGGCGGCCGCCGTCAAACTCGGTCTCGCTGTCGGAGTTGAAGAAATTCCCCTCGAGGTCGAGCGCGTCCGACACCGTCACGCCGCCGCGCAGGGAAACGCTTTGGTTGTCGTAGCCGTCGTCGTCCGGCTCCGTGGTAAAGCAGCCGCCGGGGCCGCGGCAGGCGTTAAAGCCTTCGGTTGAATACGCCGACGCGCTGATGCTGTACCAGGCGTTTTCGCTCCCGCCGCTCACGCCGAAGTCGCCTTGGACGGTGTCGTGGCTGCCGCCGCCGACCGCCATCCGCGGCCGCGCATCCTTCCCGCCCTTGCGCGTGAAGATTTGAATCACGCCGCCGATGGCTTCGGAGCCGTACAGACTCGAGCGCGGCCCGCGCACCACTTCGATTTTCTCGATTTGGTCGATGGGCAGGTGCTGAAACGGCGTGGCGCCGTTGGTCGCGCTGCCGACTTTCACGCCGTCAATCAGCACCAGCACATTTTCGGACGCGGTACCGCGCAGAAACAACGAAGTGTTTTTGCCGACGCCGCCGTTGTTGGTGAGCGCCACGCCCGGCACCGTGCGCAGTACTTCCTCGACCGTGGCCGCCTGCTTCTCCTCAATCTCGGCGCGCGTAATCACCGTCACCGGCGCCAGCGTCTCATCCGCGGTCTCGGCGAACTTGGAGGCGGTGATTAAGATGGTGAGCGGCTCGTCGTCGTTTTCATTCGCCGCTTGCGCATGCGCGGCGGAGCCGAACAGGGCCGCGACAACGGTGAAGACAACGAAGACGGTGAAGAGGGCGACAGCAACGGCGCCGGCCCGGGCCGGCAAGATGTGGTTTGACATGAGAGAACTCCATAACGCGCACCCGCGTTAACCAGAGTGGCGCGCCCGTTCCCAAGGGGCGCAAAAAAGCCGGGCCGGTCTCCGGACTCATGAGCCGCCGCGCGCCGGTTGCGCCGGCCGCGACCCCGCGGTTTGCGCCTTCCCATATCGGTCAAGATACAGTGGCGTGTTGCAAACCGCGCCTCATTCACCGTTGCGGGGGCAGCGCCGGGATTGCCGCTGGCGGCCTGGCGACTTGCATCGCCGCGCCGCCACCGACGCACCGGCTTCCCGTTTCACTCCCGCGGCGGGTAAGCCGCGGGAACACCCGGACATCGATGTAGCGCGGATTGTAACCGGCGCGCCGGCGGAGTCAAGCGCGTTTTTGCGGCGCCGGTGTCGATGCGCGGCGCCACCGTCGATGCGCGGCGCGCCACCGTCGAAGCGCGGCGCGCCACCGTCGAAGCGCGGCGCGCCGGCGTCGATGCGTAGCCGGCGACATTATTCAACTCGCCGGCCGCGCCGATGGTGTAACCTTGGGCGCGTGAAAACCCTCATCCTCGGCGGCGTGCGCA